>NZ_PJPV01000129.1 GCF_002864045.1 Endozoicomonas acroporae | reverse complement strand
TACTGGCTATCTTATGTCCATAAGTAGCTGGCCATATGGAATCATATATTTCTGGCTACTTGGGCAGGTGCTATGCGAGGCACAACGGAGGGAGCATAGCCGTAGCTATGTGACCGGAGTTGTAACGAAGCACGACTGCATGGATGCAGGAGCTAGAGCAACGCAGGAGCAGTTGCCGGGAGTGCCTGAACAAGGAGTCAGAAATATATGATTTCATATGGCTAGCTACTTACTGGTTTGTCAGGAGGTTCAAGTGTCCAGAGTCATTCAATTATGTCTTATTGGCATGATTGCCGTCTTCGTTACTGTCCAGTCGTGCCTTGGTGGGGCAGAAACCAACGACAAAAACAAACCGCTCCTGGCAGAAATAACATCACCGATGCCCCACCGGGATTCGTCACTATCTGAAGCAGATAAAGAAGCGCTGAAATCTACCGTCCTTGAGATGGTTCGAAACCTGAACACGTTTGACTTTGACGAGTTCGCCCGCTTCTTTGCTGAAGACGCATTAAAACTGTTAAAGCATCAGGTGCAACGCTATCACTCAAGTCATTTGTTTCAAATTATTTTTCCTGAAGGACGGGCAAAAGCCAATGAACTGAGTCCACAGGATTTTTATGTGCGAATTATTTCCAAATCAAAATTTAATGTGGGTATTTCCCGGGCCTACGAAATTCATGTGCCCCCCAGGTTTCGTATGCGGGCAGATGATGACGGAGAGATTGTAACCGTATTAACTATCTTCCCGGAGTCATACTCCGGCTATCAGACCAGAAGCGAAGTGTTCACCTTCAGGAAGGTGGGGAACCAATGGGTTCCGGAGGTTCCGGACTTTATTCTCAGCGACTTTAAATATGACCTGACCCGAAACTTTGCCAGCCCACGTGCGTTCTACCCGCTCTATCCGGTAATGGACACTTTCAATATTATGATGGGTTCCTTCAAGCCTTCGAGTTAACCCGGGACGAGATTCAGTGCAAGAATGGCTAATGGCGATTCACGGAAATATTGTTCCTCGTCTCTGTAATCGCAATTCCTTCCGTGCGGCCTCGGGCAAAGGCAAAACTCTCGGATCACGTCCCCCGAGATGTTTCCCAATGGTCCGCAAGCTGGCACCTTTAAGCGACAGCGGTGTAGTTTTCGGGTTTATCTTATATGTACGGATAACCTTCCTGACCAACTTTCTGGTCAGATCGTTATCCGCACGAGCGCCACACCTGAGCAGTTCAAAGGCAATATCAACCCGCTTTTTCCAGGCAGCTAACTCAAGAGGGGTTGTCCTGTCGGCATCGACGCTATTAACATCCGCATGATAATCCAACAGCAAGTTAACCCTCCTTAACCCCCCGGAGTGCACCGCAATAAACAGAGGGGTGGTCAAGCCGGTTGACTTGCCATTAACGTCCGCACCGGATTCCAGCAACAGCTTCGCGATCTTGATATCCCCCAATCTCACCGCTTTGTATAGTGGCGTTTCAAAGCCGGAGCTTCTGCTATTAGTGTCTGCCCCATGTTGCAGAAGTAGCTTTACGGCATTGATATGCCTATGGTAGACAGCCCAAAACAACGGGGTGTAGCGCCCCTTGGTCTTGGCGTCAGGATTCGCACCGTGTTTTAGCAATACCTTCATGACCTTAATACTGATAGGCTTTTCTTTAAGGATAGAGTTCAACGGCGTTTTGGCACCAACGGTATGATCGTCAGGGTTTGCCCCATGCTCCAGCAGCAATTCCAGAATCTTGATACGACGATGGTTCACAGCCGTTTTCAACGGGGAATCCTGATATTTCAAATAGTATTGTTTGCGAATGTTCACGCCTTTATGCAGTAGTCGTTCAACTTCATTGCGGCGTCCGGATCTGACAGCCATGACCAGGTCCAGCTTGTCCTGAACCGTAATTTTACGTTTCCCATGTGCGGTCGGTGTCTGGTAACGGGGACTGGTATCTTGTTTTCCGCTGGCCTGGTCAACAGTGTCGGAGAGGGGGGATTGGCTTGCCGGTGTTTCAATCCTGAGTGCTGGCGTATTGCTGATACTGTTCATGATGTCTGCTCTTCATCAGGGACATCATTAAAATATAGGGCTTACGCAGTGATCTGATACACCATTTGCATGAAAACTGTATATAGGACCTGTTGACGTCTAGCCCGGATATTTCATAAACGTGCTCCCGCTCTCGCTTGTCCTTTGCCGCTCTAAGGGAGTTTTGTTCAGTCGACCGTACTCCCCGGTACGGCGCTCCCTCACAAAATCCCTTAGAGCGACAAAGTCCTACGCGAGATTCGGGGCAGTTTATGAAATATCCGGGCTAGGAGGCTCCCAGGAAAAGTGATGACTGCCAGAACAAACTTTAGCCAGAAGAACGATCACTTTGGCCCGGAACCGGTTCAATCACCAGGCTGCCTTCGTGGATATCAAATTGAATCTGCCCATCAGCATTATGTCTGGCAAGTGATTCGATGATGGCCGCCAGTTCCGGTGTTTTGACCAACGAGATCAATGGCATCCCGGCCAGCTCTTTGAGCAATGTCTTCTGAAAGCTGTCCACGATCATGGTTTTGAACAACGCCACTTCCAGGTCAATCCGGGCTTCCATAAACGCTATCTCAGTAAAATAAATGGCCTCATCTTCCCTGGAATATCTCAGCTGGGTGAAGCCGGTAATTTGCACCGGCAGTTTTTCCGTGACCATCCCCCCAAAGATATCCGCATCCACCTTGCCATTGATATGAAACATCAGGGGCTTGCCATCCCCCTGAAAAAAAATCTGCGGAGTGTCCAGATAGAGCTGCACCGTCATCATCGGCAGCATATCCAGATTGCGAATCTGCGGTGACAGAAAACCTTTATCCACCAGCTGCTGAAACTGCTGCTGGCTGTAGACCTCCCGGTCATTTCCTGCACAGCCCCCCAGGAGAATAACTGCCAGAGCGCAGAAAACGTTAGCGAGCCAGAATCTGGTTGGCCCTGGCAACAGCCTGCCCCCGGTTGGAAGCCAGTGCATCTGCCCAACGGGTGGTTTCCGGCAACCGGAAGCGAGTAAGACATGATTCAACATAATGCACCGCCGTGTTCAACGATATTCTATGGCCAATACTGATGTACAGTGGGCGGGTTGCGCTTCGGGAGCGCAGCACACTGCCAATCACTTCATTGTTATCCCGCAGTTCAACCCTGGCCCCTTTCTGCTCTGGCAGGGTATCACTGTTGCCACAAAGTCGGCTCTTGGCAACCCCAATGGCGGGCAGCCCGGTGAGCACACCAACATGACAGGCAACGCCAAAGCGCCGTGGGTGGGCCATTCCCTGACCGTCACACAGCAACAGATCAGGCGTTATCCGCAACTGGCCAAGTGCTGCCAGAATCGCCGGGCATTCCCTGAACGACAGCAACCCGGGTATATAGGGCATCCGGGTCGGTACTTTGGCAATGGTGTAATCCAGCAGCTCCAGGGCGGGAAAAGTCAGAACCGCCACGGCGGCACGGGTTACCCGCCCGTTATCCTCAAAGCCCACATCAACACCGGCAACACGGGTGATTTCAGTCAGGTCATCCTGTTGGATCACCTGACTGGCCAGTGTCGTTTGCATGGATATGGCTTCGGCATAGGACAGGTCCCAGCGAAGGTCAGCAAACTCAGACACTCAATCCATTCCTTAACGGAAGGCGAAGAGTCACTTCAAGACCCGGGTGGGCATTGCGGGCAGCAATGGAGCCGTTATGTTGCGATACTGCAGTACTCGCAATCGCCATGCCAAGACCCGTTCCATCATTTTCCTTACCCCGGGTTTCATCTACCCGGAAGAAGGGTTCAAACAGATCGTCAAGGGTCTCTTCAGGCACCCCCGGCCCATAATCACGAATACGAATCAGCGCCACATCGTTCTCACGAAACAGCCGTACCTCAACTTCCGAAGCTTCCGGAGTGAAACGGATCGCATTCCTGATGATGTTTTCCACCGCACTGGAAAGAAACTCCCGCACAGCCACCAGCTCAATTTTAGCGCTCTCTTTCAATACCACGGCCTTGTCACGGGCCTGGGCTTCAAAGTTGCCATCGTCCACCAGTTTTTTCAGCATACCTTCAAGAGCCATGTTCTCGCAGGCCATGTTGGCCATATTATGCTGAATACGGGAAAAGTGGATGATCTGCCCGATCAACTGATCCAGGCGTTCTATCTCCCGCTCGATGCGCGCATGCTCTGCCTCGGCATCCGGTGTTTTTCGTCTGGCCAGCGCCAGAGAGATCTGCAACCGGGTTAACGGCGACCTTAACTCATGGGAGACATCCCGCAGCAACCGTTCTTTACTGAACACCAGAGACCCTACCTGCTCCGCCATATGGTCAAAATCCCTGGCCAACTCACCCAGTTCATCCCGGCGTCTGGCAACCTTGCCGCCTACCCGGGCACTCAGGTCGCCACGGGCCAGCTTTCTGGAGGCCCGCTGCAAGTTCCGAATCGGCCCCACCAGGTAGCGGGCCAGAACCACACAGAGAAAGAAGCTGACACCCAGCGCCAGAATAATAAGATGCCACTGACGTGCAATAACCTGCTGCACCCGCCAGTGCACCAGCATTGGCATCTCCTTGGTGAGGTACAGTTCGTAGGGGGCATCATTCAGGGTAATTCGCTGTGGGCCGACCACCACCACCCCTCTGCGAAAGGTAATGGTCGGATCGCTGAGATTCCGGGTTTTATTGTAGGCAGAAATCAACTCTTCAGAGATCGACGCACTGCCCAGAATATTCCCCTCGGTATCGAACAGGTAGTAACCACTGCCGGGGAACCGGGGAATGGGTAAATGCACGGAAGTACGGGAGAGCAGCTCCATTTTACGGGCCGCTATTTCCAGCTCACGAAACAGCGCCCGCCGCTCGGACAGAAAGTCCGAAGGGTCGACGGTGATGGCAAAGGCCAGAAACAGCGTCACCAGCATGGCAATCATGGTCAGCCAGAACCACAGAAAAATCTTCCAGAAGACACTGTGCCATGGCCAGACCACCAGCCCGGGAATTTTAACTCGCACTGGCAACCCCATCAGCCCGGAAGAATATAAAAGTAACCAGACCCACGCACGGTTTTGATCCTTGGATTGCCGTCAGGCCGGGTACCAATCTTTTTGCGCACATTACTCACATGCATATCAATGGCCCGATCATAAAGTGTCAACTTACGGTTAAGGGCGATCTGGGTCAGGTCATCCCGGGAAATCAGTTCACCGGCTTTTTCAATCAGCGATTTCAGCACCAGAAATTCAGTGGCCGTCAACTCCAGTGGTTCACCGGCAATGGCGGCCTCACGGTTGGCCAGATTCAGGGCAATATCATCAATCTGCAGGGTTCGGCTGGTCCCTTCCGGAATCAATGGTGTGCGCCCACGACGCAGAATGGCCTTGATTCTGGCCACCAGCTCACGGTGGTTGTAAGGCTTGGGCAAATAATCATCCGCACCAATTTCCAGACCGATAATCCGATCCACATCATCGCCACGGGCAGTCAGCATCAGAACCGGGATGTCCGACTGCTGGCGTATCTGCTTCAGGGCATCAAACCCGTTCAGCTTAGGTAAGGTTACATCCAGCAGCACCAGGTCATGCATCCCGGACAGAGCGGCATCAACCCCGGCTTCACCATCATGAACCGCAGAGACCGTAAACCCTTCTGTGGCCAGATATTCCACCAGCAATTCACAGAGCTCGATATCATCATCAATCAGCAACAGCCTGGCACTGCTTTTGCCTGTACTTATAGAGTGACTCATAGCATGTGCTCCATAAAAAAAATACCCCGCCTTGGGGGAAAGCGGGGTTAAAGGTACAGCTCGTAACTGATGGTATAGCCAGTCTGCCCCCCGCCCGGGTTTTCTGGCTGCCTCTGCTCATTGATTTAATAAAGAGGCTTGCCCAAAGCGCGGGACATCATATCATTCATCAAACAGGAATGCTTAGTTAAACAGCGGCAAGACAACACATCAGCCCCGGACAGGCTTGGATTCAGTGTATTGACTTGCATCTCAATCGGGTCAATAGATCCGGTAAAAGCAGTGTAAAGCCCTGACTTATTCCATTTTAAACAGTAAAGAGTTTGCCAACAGTGGTTTTCCACATGGCTATAGATGGATGAACCTCATACTATCCGTCACAGTACATAACCCTGTATACTGTTCGGCGCTTTACTCTGGCATTTCCCTATATAAAGCCAAAGGCATACGCCCTTCCCCTGAAGTCATACAGGGTAATACTTAAGACCGCCAATACCTTCTTCCCCTGACAGGTTATGACGTTTGCAAAGACAAATAAGTGGCAGGTATTTTGCTGAATGCAAACAGTACGGAGCTATCAATGATCGCTAACTTCACTGATCGTAAACTCGGAAAATGGCTTCCGATAGGCGCTTTAGCCACCTCTATTTTCCTTCTGGCCGGTTGCTCGGAGGAGCAGCCGCAACATCAAATGCCGCCACCCGGTGTATCGGTTTTCAGTGTAATCGATCAGGAAGTAGGCGACTATTATGAATACATTGGCCGTTCAGAAGCGATCAATGAGGTAGACATCCGTGCTCGTGTAGAAGGCTTTCTGGTCAAAAGAAACTTTACGGAAGGCGGTATGGTTGAACAGGGCCAGCTGCTTTACGAAATTGACCGGGCACCATTTGCAGCCGCCCTCAAAGGTGCCGAGGCCCAGCTGGCAAGCAGCAAAGCTTCCCTTATTAACGCCCGGAAAAACCTTGAGCGTAGCCGGGATCTGGTAAAACGGGGAGCGATCAGTCAGGCTGACTACGATAATAAAACCAGCTCGGAAGCCCAGGCGGTCGCCGCGGTGGAAGCAGCAGAAGCCAGTCTGGAAACAGCCCGGCTGAATCTTGGCTACACGCAAATTTCCGCGCCCTTCACGGGGGAAATTGGCAAATCAACCTACAGTGTTGGCAATCTGGTGGGTCCCACCAGCCAGCCTCTGGCTACCCTGACCAGCATGGATCCAATCTATGTTACCTTTCAGGTGGATGAACGACAGCTGATCAGCCATCTGGCCGAACACCCCGGAACCAGAACGGCGCAGGATACCAGCGTTGAGGTCGAAGAAAAAGGCAGGTTCAAACTCTCTCTCAGACTGCCCAATGGCACTGAATACGACCAGCCAGGCACCTTCAGTTTTGCCGATACCCAGATCGATGAAACCATGGGCACCCTGACCCTGCGAGCCACCTTCCCGAACCCTCAGGGTATTATTCTGCCGGGCCTTTACGTCACGCTGCAGGCAGAAAGCCATCAGAAAACGCCCATGCCCCTGATTCCCCAGGCCGCAGTTCAGCAGGATCAGTCCGGCTATTTTGTCCTGGTTGTCACGCCGGAAAATGTCGTTGAAACCCGACAGGTGGAAGTCGGTCGTCGTATTAATGCCATGTGGGTAGTAACCTCCGGCCTTAAGCAAGGTGAACAGATTATCGTTCAGGGACTCCAGAAAGTGCGCCCGGGCGGCACAGTATCGCCAACCCTGGTTAATGTAGACCCAACCACCGGTACGCTTTCATCACCCGCTTCCGCCAAGCCACAGGAGCAGGATATCTGAGATGATCAGCCAGTTTTTTATTAACCGGCCCAAGTTCGCATTCGTTATCTCGATTGTGATCACCATGGTTGGTCTGATCTCGCTGTCAACGCTGCCAGTGAGTATGTTCCCGGAAATCACGCCGCCCCAGGTAACCATCAACGCCACCTACCCGGGTGCCGATGCAGAAACCCTGGAGTCTGCGGTTATGCGCCCCATTGAAGAGCAGGTTAACGGGGTTGAAGGGATGATTTATATGGACTCCAAAGCCTACAATAATGGCAGTGTGTCCATCACCGTCACCTTTGATTCCGGCACCGACCAGGACATCGCCATGGTCAACGTGCAGAACCGGGTCGCCGCTGCCGAACCGGGTTTGCCTGAACAGGTGCGCCGACTCGGCATCAATGTACGAAAACAGTCGTCCAATATGCTGCTCGGGGTTAACCTGGTGTCGGAATCCGGCAAGTTTGATCAGGTCTACCTGAGCAACTACGCCAGTAACTATCTGATAGACCCAATGACCCGTATCAATGGCGTAGCGCAGGCCCAGGTGATGGGTGCCATGACCTACAGCATGCGCGTCTGGCTGAACCCCAGCCGGATGGCGGCACTGGGTGTCACCACTTCCGACGTCAGTCATGCCATTAATGAGCAGAATGCCATTGTTCCCGCCGGACAACTGGGACAATCCCCCAATCAGCCGGATCAACAATTTACCTATACGATTCGTACCCGGGAACAGCTGGAATCCCCTGACGCTTTTGGCAATATCATTATCCGGGCAAACCCGGATGGCTCTTTTGTCCGCATTAAAGATATTGCCAAAGTGGAACTTGGTTCCCAGAACTATGAGGGTGATGCACGGCTGAACAAACAACCCACGGCATTCCTGGTTGTTTACCAGCAACCGGATGCCAATGCCATGGACGTGGCCAAAGGCGTAAAAGCCCAGATGGAAGAGCTGAAGAAGAACTTCCCCGCAGGCATGGACTATACCATCAAGTTTGACACCACAGAGTTTATCTCCGAGTCCATCAATGAGGTGGTCAAAACACTGTTTGAAGCGGTACTTCTGGTTATCCTGGTGGTCTTCCTGTTCCTTCAGAACTGGCGCGCAACGCTAATTCCCGCCATCGCTATCCCGGTGTCGTTGATTGGTACCTTTGCGGTCATGCAGGTACTGGGGTTCTCCATCAATACCATCAGCCTGTTTGGCCTGGTGTTGGCCATCGGTGTGGTGGTGGACGATGCCATTGTCGTGATTGAAAACGTTGAACGACTGATCACCAAAGAAGGCATGGCACCAAAAGAGGCCACCCGTCAGGCGATGAAAGAGGTATCCGGCCCCATTGTTGCCACCACCATGGTACTGCTGGCGGTTTTTGTGCCCGTGGCATTTATGCCGGGCATTACCGGAGGCCTCTATACCCAGTTTGCCGTGACCATTTCTGTTGCGGTACTGATCTCCTCGGTCAACGCGCTTACCTTAAGCCCCGCACTGTGCTCGGTGTTACTGAAAAAAGGCAGTCTTGACCAGATTGTCTGGCTGAAGCCGGTAGACACCCTGATTCACAAATTGACCGGGGGTTACCAGGGCTGGGTAAAACTTTTACTGCGCCGCTCCATTCTGGGCGTTGGTCTTCTGGCGGTGATGCTGGGCAGTACCGGCTTTATGTTTACTACCACACCCGGCGGCTTCGTCCCTGGTGAAGACCAGGGCTTCTTTGCGGTCAACATTCAGCTACCGGATGCGGCTTCACTGAATCGCACCCAGGAATTGATGGGGGACATCACCGACCAGATTCGCTCTGAAAAAGGGGTGGATAGCGTTATCACCATTTCCGGCTTTAGTATCTTCAGCGGTTCCAGCAGTAACGCGGCCATGGCCATTGTCGTACTGGATGACTGGTCAGAGAGACAGAGCCCTGAGCTGCATCAGGATGCCATTTTGCAAAGAACCCAGGCTAAATTGTGGTCGCTGCAAGAAGCACAGGTCATGGCTTTTGCCTTCCCACCCATTCCGGGTCTTGGGTCATCCGGTGGCTTTGACTTTCGACTGCAAGACACCATGGGACGCTCACCCCAAGAGCTCAGCCAGGTCATGAATGGCCTGATTTACCAAGCCAACCAGCAGCCGGAACTCGCCCGGGTGTTCTCAACCTGGCAGGCCAATGTGCCGCAATACCTGCTGGAAGTGGATCGTCAGAAAGCCAAGGCCCAGGATGTATCGTTATCCGAGATTTTCATGACGCTGCAAACCCAGCTGGGCTCACTGTACGTGAATAACTTCACCCTGTTTGGCCAGAACTATCAGGTCAACCTGCAGGCTGAAAGTGCTGACCGGACCGGACCGGCTGACCTCAGCAAGTTCTATGTCCGTAACAGTCAGGGACAAATGGTGCCATTGACCACGGTTGCTTCCCTGAAACCCGTGCTGGGTCCCAGCAGCATCGGTCATTACAACCTGTATCAATCCGCCAGCATCAGTGGTCAGGCTGCTCCGGGTTACAGCTCCGGTGACGCCATCGCAGCAATGGCCCGTCTGGCTGAGAACCTTCCCCAGGGCTATACCTATTCCTGGTCAGGTCAGTCTTTACAGGAAATCGAAGCAGGAAACCTGGCACCCATCCTGTTTGCGCTGTGCTTCCTGTTTGCCTACCTGTTCCTGGTCGCCCAGTACGAAAGCTGGACCATGCCACTGGCCATCATCAGTGCCGTGCCTATTGCTACCTTTGGTGCCTTTGTGGGGATCAATATCATGCGACAGTGGAATCCGGTGCTGGCCAATGACATCTATGCCCAGATCGGGATGGTGCTGTTAATTGGTATCGCGGCAAAAACGGCGATTCTGATCGTGGAATTTGCCATGGTTCAACGTCGGGAAGGCAACAGTATTTTTGACTCAGCCATTAATGCCGCTGGCCTGCGTTTCCGTGCTGTACTGATGACGGCACTGTCTTTTATTCTCGGGGTAATGCCGCTGGTGCTTGCCACTGGCGCTGGTGCCGCCAGCCGACAGATCATCGGTATCACGGTGAGCTCCGGTATGTTGGCGGCCACTATCTTTGGCACTCTGCTGATTCCAGTGTTTTATTTACTGTTGCAAAGGGTGCGTGAGCATTTTGATCCTGACAAGGCAAATAGTTAATTGAACCAGGAGGATGCTGTGTACAATCTCCGTTCACCGGGAATCGAAGGGTGATTGGCACAGTGTTCAGCGGTTACCCATACCGTTCGTCCTGAGCCTGTCGAAGGCCGGAAACTCCGGACTCTGATAGATCGTGCCAAGCACCCTTCGACTCCGCTCAGGGTGAACGGAGATCGTACACGTCAAACTCATTGAAACCATGTACTAGGAGCCCATCAATTACATTAAAACCAGGTACCAGATCGCTGGCTGGTTATTCATAACGGTATTTATAAAGCACTACTGTTATGAGGCATCAGTGGATCGGCCAACTCATCAACCGTCAGGTTCAATGAGTTTTTCGGAATGGCTCCGGGCTTGATGGTTGCTGTGCCATCCTCTCTAATTAGCCATTGCTGCCCACCAGCCCTGACCGACAGAGGTCTGTGCAATGCCTCGGCCATCACTGTCAGTGGATGTCTGTCGGGCAGTGCACTGCCTGGCAACCAGTCCTCCAGAGTAAAGTTTGACCAGTATTCAGGCCCGTAGCAACTGCCTGTTAATTGCGCCCGTTGAACCTCCTCCTGGACAAGCGCAGGTGCCACCTCTGGATCATCATTGGCAGCGCGTGAGGAATCATCATCGGCAGCACGAGAGGAATCATCATCACCGCCAGCCTCCCATTGCTCACAGTCTGCCAGTCTGGAAATACGATGTCTGTCTATATCCTTCCCGGTTTTTTCCAGTGTCATTCTCAACGGGTTTACCTGGCTTTTCAGTTCACCCCAGGCCTCTTGCAATTGTGACAGATTGAAGGTGTCCATTTGTGATTGATCTTGCCGATCTTGTACAGGTTTTTTTCGACCTTTTGGCAACTTGTTGTTTCTTTTCAAAAACTGGAACCGTTCACTCCAGATGGTTTTAATCTCATCAAAAGCGGCTTCAATCTCACTAACCAGCCCTACCTCTGTCCTGACACGTTCATGCAAAGATGCCAGCTCATCCAGAAATTCCCTGTCCAGCCCATCAGTACGAAGAATTAATCCCGACAAGGTGCTCAGCGCATCATTGACACTATCAAGCCAACCACAAATCTTCGTTATATCAGTAACGTTCTGAATGGCCTTTTTGAATTCCACACCCAAAGCGAACGACGGCATCACACCTGCTCGTATTAACTGCCCATAGGAACAAATAAAGGACGTATGAGAGATAATCCGGTCAAATTCTTTATTCATTTTTCTGTCAAGCATATCAGCAAGAGCGAAATAAGACTCAGCCTTAACCACAGGCGTACTCTCGGGATCATCAACCACTGATTGAATCATTGCCTTGACCTCAGCCATTGGTCGATCAGCAATAAATGCCTTTACCGCATCCTGCACCCCCTGTGGCAAAGGTGTTTCCCGTGGTGGGGTTGGTGAATCTTGCCGGGCTGTCGACTGAACAGCGGGTACCTGTGCTTTTGGCTGCACCGGCTTCCGGTAACCATAGCCCCTGGTCATTTTTCGTTTAAGCTTCCCCCTGATCTCCGTTTTTTTCCTGGTTTTCTCAGATTCTTCTTCACTGATCAGACGGTTTATTTGCATGGCGGATTCTTCTGCTTTCAGGGCATGCATCAGTAAAATATCTCTGCAGGGCCCTTCTATGAATCGTTGAAAACAGTCATCAAGATTTGCGCACTCAGCTTGAGACAGGGAAAACGTCTGCTTAACCTTTTCCATCACGTCTTTAAACGACTTTTTGAGTGTTTCGATACGGTTAAGATTTTTAGTGTCAATGTCTGACAAGTTGATGCAAACCAGGCACGCTAATGCCTTCGACACAAGATAAAACAACCATTCGATATCGCCCTGGTCAGCTTTTTTGCCAGCAACCCGTTTGACAAACTCGGTTAACAGCCTGTGTGCTGTATCAAATTCACCAATACACAGAGAAGCACTGATCATTTGTATCACCTGAATAATTTCATAGCACTCGGACCGCTCTGATTTCTTCGACGCTGAATTTAACCAATTGCTGAAACCTTTAACATCAGAACCTGATCCTCGATTCAGGTCTGCTTTTTCTTTCAAATGTGGATAGTGATTGACAGCATCATCCAGGGTTTTTATCAGAGACAAACCGACAGTGTCACTGACTCGGGAGATCAGGTCAATATACTGATTATGCTTATCCACATTCTTGCCAAGCAGACCATCAGGCTTGATCGGGATCTGGCTATTCAAAGTGGCCAGACTGTCACAGACATTCAGAAACTCCATGGATTGTGACATGAAGACCTGCCAGTGCTGTGACAAGCGATCACCATTGAGAGCATTCGACCGTAACTTCTGGTCCCAATCGTCGGTTTGTCCATACTTCTTTGCGAGACGTAAGATTTGGTTTGCGTCTGGCTCATCACCATAACGCCATGACGACACAAAATGTAAATCTAACACCATTAGAGATACAGGTCTGAAGCGTTTGTGGCACAGAGCGAAGTATTCTTGCTTCAAAAGAAACAACTGATCTCTATGCAATTCATATTTTTGTCTTGCAATTGTTCTTAGGTAACCCGATTTGCTACCAACCTTATCTCTTTCATTAGCCAGCATTTTCTCAAAAAGAGCAACATCCTCTCGAAAACGCTCCATAATCTCGAGATCTTTCATTGACTTATGTGTAAAGCCAGCAAAGTCATAGGAAAACGTCATATTTTGGAAAGTCTTGCCACAAAAAGAAAGTAATTCTGCACAACTTTTTACTTTGGATAATTCTTCACGACGGACAACCTTTCTCTTAGCCAGTCTTTTGTCAGGCATTGTTCCAGCAGGGTATTCCATCGGTGTTTTTTTGCTGCTTTTAATAACATTCGAACCGACGGATTCAGTGGTCTTGCTGGCATTATTGGCTATGGCTGCTGCCGGTAATTGATTTACACCAGTTACCACGCCAGGTGCACTGACAGCAGAAGGCTGTATATTTTCCATAACCATTACCTTTTATAATCGCGAATATTTCTTAATATTGACAACGTAAAGCCTTTTTTGTTCCCTATTTATGCAACCTGACCCGGGCCAGATCAAAAACGAGCAGTTATCACTGAGAAAAAATAAGGATTTAATGGTGCCTGTCGCCGACATTTACAGGAGCGGTTATTCATAACGGTGTTTAGCAAGCGACTGTTATGGCGTCAGTTGATCGGCCAGCTCATCAACCGTCAGGTTCAGCGAATTTTTTGGAATGGCTCCAGGCTTGATGGTCGCTGTGCCATCTTCGCCAATTAACCATTGCTGCCCGCCAGCCCTGACCGAAAGAGGTCTGTGCAATGCCTCGGCGATCAGTGTCAGTGGATGCCTGTCGGGCAGTGCACTACTTGGCAACCAGTCCTCCAGGGTAAAGTTTGACCAGTATTCAGGCCCGTAGCAACTGCCTGCTAATTGCGCCCGTTGAACCTGCTGCCTGACAAGCGCAGCAGGCACCTCTGGGTCATCATTGGCAGCGTGTGAGGAATCATCATTGGCAGCAAGTGAGAAATCATCACTGGCAACAAGTGAAGAATCATCATCACCGCCAGCCTCCCATTGCTCACAGTCTGCCAGTCTGGAAATACGATGCCTGACTAAATCCTCCCCGGTTTTTTCCAGTGTCATTTTCAACGGGTTTACCTGCCTTGTCAGTTTACCCCAGACCTCTAGCAATTTTGGCAGATCGAAGGTGGCCATTTGCGATTGATCTTGCCGATCTTGTACGGGCCTTCTTCGACCTTTTGGCAGCTTGTTGTTTCTTTTCAAAAACTGGAACCGGTCACTCCAGATGCTTTTTATCTCATCAAAAGTGGCTTCAATCTCACTAACCAGCCCTACCTCTGCCCTGAGACGCTCATGCAAAGATGCCAGCTCATCCAGAAATTCCCTGTCCAGCCCATCAGTACGAAGAATTAATCCCGACAAGGTGCTCAGCGCATCATTGACACTATTAAGCCAACCACAAATCTTCGTTATATCAGTAGCGTCCTGAATGGCCTTTTTGAACGCCACACCCAAAGCGGACGAGGGCATCACACCTGCTCTTATTAACTGCCCATAGGAATAAATGAAGGACGTTTGAGAGATAATCCGGTTGAATTCTCTATTCATTTTTCTGTCAAGCATATCAGCAAGAGCGAAATAAGACTCAGCCTTAACCACAGGCGTACTATCGGGATCATCAACCACTGATTGAATCATTGCCGTGACCTCTGCCATTGGTCGATCAGCAATAAACGCTTTTACCGCATCCTGCACCCCCTGGGGCAAAGAGGTTTCCCGTTGTGGGGTTGGTGAATCTTGCCGGGCTGTCGACTGGGCAGCGGGTACAGGTGCTTTTGGCTCCACCGGTTTCCGGTAACCATAGCCCCTGGCCATTTTTCGTTTCAGCTTCCCCCTGATCTCCCGTTTTTCCCTGGTTTTCCCAGATTCTTCTCCACTGATCAGACAGTTTATTTGCCTGGCAGATTCTTGTCCCCTCAGGGCATGCATCAATAAAACGTCTCTGCAAGGTCCTTCTACGAATCTTTGAAAACACTCATCGAGTTCTGAGCACTCAGCTGCAGACAGGGAAAACATCTGCTCAGCCTTTTGCATTACCTCTTTTAACAACTTTTTGATTGTTTCGATATTTTTAAGTTCATCATTGCCGATGTCTGGCAATTTGAGGCAAACCAGGCACGATACCGCCTTCGAGGCGAGATAAAACAACCATTCGGTATCGTCCAGGTCAGCATGTATGCCATCAATTTTGCCATCAATCAGTTTGATGAACGCGCTTAACAACTTGCGCGCTGTGACAAATTCGCCAATACACAGTGAAGCACTGATCATTTGTATCACTTGGGGAATTTCATAACACTTGAACAGGTCTGAATTGTTTGATGCTGAATTTAACCATTTGCTCAATCCTGTAACATCAGAACCTAACCCACGATTCAGGTCATCTTTGTCCTCTAGCTGTGCATAGTGATTAACAGCATCGTCCAGGATTATGATCAGAGACAAACTGACTGTGTTACAGAGACCGGATGCTGAGTCGAGAAACCCTTTAAATGTTTCCTGATGATGTTTCGAGAGTTGTTGATGCAAACTGATCAGATCAGCACAGACATTCAGAAATTCCATGGATTGTGACATAAAGACCTGCCAGTGCTGTGCCAGACGATCACTACAGACAGCGTGCCAGTATAACTCCATGCCAAGATCACCGACGCATTGGCAATACTTACTGGTGAGACGTTTGATTAGTTGGTGCATGTCTGGCTCATCACCAAGACGCGATGACGATACCATCTGTAACACTAACACCATCCCGGATACAGGCTTGTAGCGTTGGTAGCACAAAATAAAGTACTTATGTTTCAAATTAAACAGCTGCTCTCTGAGGCATTCATAGCTTTGTCTTGCGCTTGTTCGGTCACCTCCCATTTTACGCAGCTTCTGTCTTTCATCACTCACCATCTTGTCAAAACAAGCAACATCCTCTCGAAAAGACTCCATCATCTTGAGATCTTCCGTTGACTTTGGTGTAAAGCCTGCAAGATCGTAGGAAAACTCCTTATGTTTGAGATTCTCACAGTAAAAAGACATTAATTCCGAATAACTTTTTATTACTCTGGATGGTTCTTCATGGCGGTTAACCTTTCTTTCAGTCAAGCTTTTCTCAGGTATTTTTTTAGCAGAGTATTCCACCGGAGCATTTTTTCTGCTTTTGACAGTATTCGAACTGCAGGATATCCCGGCCAAAGAACCGCCGGAGTCAATGGTCTTGCTGGCATTATTGGCTATGGCTGCTGCCGGTAATTGATTTTTACCACTTACCACGCCAGGTACACTGACAACAGAAGGCTGTACATTGTCCATAACCAATACCCCTTTAGAATCGCGGATATCTCTCAATACGGACAACGTAAAGCCTTTTTTGTTCCATATCTGTGCAACCTGACCCGGGTCAGATCAACAATGAGCAGTTATAAACGCCTCAAATCACTGAGAAAAAAGTCCTTAAATAATTCCGACATTTAGAACTCACTCTCCGTTCATCCTGAGCGGAGTCGAAGGGTGCCTGGCACAATCTATCATGCCTCGGAGTTAACGCCCTTCGACAGGCTCAGGACGAACGGAGTTCGGAGGCTCCGAAATGTGTAAATTATTCAAGGACTATTCCTTAACCTCCCGGTGGCGGCCTTTGTTACCGGCTTTTTTTATCGGCTTTTTTATCAATTGAGAAAAGCAGCCTGTCCCTGTGAACTATCACGTCATACAATGGACCTCATAATAACGTTTATGGAGTTCAACGATGACCACTGCTTATGAGAATCTGGTGAGCCGATTCCAGCAGATGTATCACCTTTCCCATCTGGGAGCTATCGCTGGCTGGGACCAGGCCGCCATGATGCCTGTCGGCGGCAATCAGGCCCGTGGTGCAGCGCTGGCGGAATTGAACACCCTTCTGCATAAGCTGCTGACGGCACCTGAAGTGGCTGCCTGGCTGCAAGAAGCACAGGCTCAGGAAACCGATCCAGACACCATCCGCTCCATTAGAGAGATGGCGGTTGAATGGCAACAGGCCAGTGCCATTCCTGATGATCTGGTGAAAGCCAAAACCATTGCATCCACAAACTGTGAACATGCCTGGCGCAGCCAGCGGCCTGCAAATGACTGGCCGGGTTTTGCCAGGAATCTGCAAGAGGTGGTTAACCTCTCCCGCCAGGAAGCTGCTGTTCGGGCAGAAAAAAGCCATGTTTCCCCTTACAACGCCCTATTGGAGCTTTATGAACCCGGCGTCAATACCCGGGAGCTTGACCAGCTGTTTGGTGACCTGAAAACCTGGCTGCCTGGCTATATTCAGGATGCCCTGGATCGCCAGTCTTCGGTGAGCATCATTCAGCCTGAAGGCCCCTTCCCAATCGACAGGCAAAAGGCGCTGGGACTGGAGGTGATGCAACTGCTCGGCTTTGATTTTGACCATGGCCGACTGGACGTCAGTACTCATCCATTTTGTGGTGGTGTCAGCGAAGATGTCCGGATGACTACCCGCTATAAAGAAGATAATTTTGTAGAAGCATTGATGGGCATCATCCATGAAACCGGCCATGCCCGCTACCAGCAAAATCTGCCGGAACAGAACCGTGAACTCCCCATTGCCCTCCCCCGCTCCATGGGCATCCATGAAGGACAGAGCCTGTTCTTTGAAATGCAGCTGGGCCGCAGCAGCGAATTCCTGTCGCTGATCCAGCCGTTGATCGTCAAATACCTCTGCGCTGGCACGTCACAGCCCGCCATGGCACTGGATAATCTGGAAAAAATCTACAAACGGGTTCGTCCGGGCTTTATCCGGGTTGATGCGGATGAGATCACCTACCCGGCTCATATTATTTTGCGCTATGAAATCGAGCGAGACCTGATTGAGGGGAACATCGAAGTGGATGATATCCCCGAACTCTGGCAGCAGAAAATGCAGGATTACCTGGGTCTGGATGTAGCCGGTGATCACAAAAATGGCTGTATGCAGGATATTCACTGGCCCATGGGGTCGTTCGGCTACTTCCCTAGCTACACCCTCGGAGCCATGGTCGCAGCCCAGCTGTTTGCCGCCCGGAAAAAAACCATGCCGGATATTGCAGAGCTGATTCAACAGGGCAACCTTTCAGCCATTTTTGACTGGCTGAAAAACAACATCTGGTCACAGGGACGAAAGTATTCCACGGCAGAACTGCTGACCAGGGCGACCGGCGAGCCATTAACGGCCAGTTATTTCCAACAACACCTGAAAGAAAGGTATCTTGGCTGACAGGCCCTGATAAATAGCATTTTCATCAATAGTACGCCCGGGTTAACTATGATGAAATCGACTGCATCTCTCCATTATTATCATCGAGGTTAACCTGATGCGGGGCATCAAAACGACACATGTCCGCCATATATTTCAGGGGCTGGCAGCACTGATTATCATCATAACGGGGATCAAGCTGGGCAGCACACTGGTTATTCCCCTGCTGCTTTCTGCCCTGCTTGCCTTGCTGGCCAATCCGGTGGTTGACTTGCTGGCGCGGTTCAGGGTCCCCCGAATCGTTGGAATCCTGTTTACCTTAACGGCCTTTGTCATCTTCGCCCTGTTATTCCTGGGTAATGTTGCCAGCACGGTTCAGGAGTTTACCGCCGCACTGCCCGGGTATCGTGATCAGCTGACTGAGTCGTTTAACAGGACTCAGGCCTTCCTGGCACAGAAAAATATCCGTGTTGACCTGAAAACCTTTATGGACTCCTTTGACCCATCGGCACTTGTCAGTCTGCTGACCAATATGATTGGCAAACTCGGCAGTACCATGAGTTTTGCCCTGCTGATTTTAATCGCCGCTATCTTCATGCTGCTGGAAGCCCCGCTGCTGCCGGGTAAGCTGCGCATAGCACTGTCATCCCCGGACCATGAATTACAGAGCATGCGTCGTTTCCTCCACTCATTTAACCGTTATGTGGCCCTGAAAACGCTGATCAGTATGATCACTGGCCTGCTGGTTGGCACCATGCTCTGGGCGAAAGGGGTGAACTTTTATGTGCTCTGGGGGCTGGTCGCTTTTCTGTTTAACTTTATCCCTAATGTCGGCTCCATCGTGGCGGCTATTCCCGGCATTCTGCTGACACTGCTGCAGTTTGGCTATGGCGATGCCATGCTGGTTCTGGCGGGCTACCTGGCAATAAACGTGTTTATCGGTAATATCATTGAGCCTAACGTTATGGGACAAGGGCTGGGATTGTCGCCCCTGGTCGTCTTTCTGTCGTTGATCTTCTGGGGCTGGCTGTTAGGGCCTGTAGGGATGATTCTCTCCGTTCCACTGACCATGTTCATTAAAATCATGATGGAATCTTCCAGACAGTGGCGGAACATGGCTATTCTGTTAGGACCTGACGACAGTGCAGAGCAACACCAACAGAAGAACAGCTGATTAATACGTAAAAGGGAGCCGGTGATGGTTGATAAACCTGACGTTGATCTGAAAAAGAATGACCCGGATAACAATCCATGGATCGACTGGGCAGAAAAGATCCGGGCCATTGCCCAGAACGGGCTCAACTTCTCCAGAGGTGAATTTGACCTTGAGCGATACCAGCAATTACAGGCTATTGCCCATGATATGACCGCACTGCTCACCGGAGCCCCCACAGCAAAAGTGAACGACTACTTTCTGCCAGATCATGGTTATGCCACCCCGAAGATTGACCTCCGTGGTGGCGTATTCCTCGATAATAAAATACTGCTGGTCAAAGAGCGGTCTGATGGGCGCTGGGCTCTGCCCGGAGGCTGGGGCGATGTGTGTGAACCTCCCGCTTATGGGGTCGAGCGGGAAATTGTGGAAGAGTCTGGCTATACCGCCAGGGCATTAAAGCTGGTCGCTGTTCGGGATACCCAGCAACACCCCTACCGCCCACGAAGCCCCTATCATATCTACAAATTGATTTTTCTCTGCGAATTGACCGGTGGAGCCCCAAAAGAGAATATTGAAATTTCCGATATCGGCTTTTTTGATATTGACGATCTGCCAGAGCTTTCCGGGGGAAGAACCTTGCCGGAAGATATCCAATTATTACTGGAACACAAAAATAAACGGGAACTGCCCACCGTTTTTGACTGAAACGATGGGCAAAACCGGCAGAGAATATTAAGCCGTACCACCCACGGTAATTTCATCAATCTTCAACGTCGGCTGACCAACACCCACCGGAACAGACTGACCATCCTTACCACAGACCCCGACACCCGGGTCCAGTTCCAGGTCATTGCCGACCATGGACACCTTGTTCATCACATCAGGGCCGTTACCGATCAGGGTTGCGCCCTTGACTGGCACGGTCTTTTTGCCATTTTCGATCAACCAGGCCTCACTGGTGGAGAACACAAACTTACCGGAGGTAATATCCACCTGACCACCGCCCATGTTCTCCACATAGATGCCTTTTTTAACGGTACTGATAATCTCCTCAGGGTCATGCTTGCCAGCCAGCATATAGGTATTGGTCATCCTTGGCATGGGCAGACAGGAATACGACTCACGTCGTCCATTACCGGTCGGTGTAACGCCCATTAAACGAGCGTTCAGCTTATCCTGCATATAGCCTTTGAGAATACCATTTTCAATCAGGACGGTGCTTTCTGTGGGTACGCCCTCATCGTCCATATTCATGGAACCACGACGACCGCCCAGCGTACCGTCATCAACAATGGTACAGAGTGGAGAAGCCACCCGTTCACCAATCCGGCCAGCATAGGCAGACGACCCTTTACGGTTAAAGTCACCTTCCAGTCCATGACCTACCGCTTCGTGCAGCAGCACCCCGGACCAGCCAGCGCTTAATACCACCGGCATGGTGCCTGCCGGAGCGGCCACTGCTTCAAGATTGGTCATCGCCTGACGCACGGCTTTGCGGGCATACTCAAGGCCGGTGTCGTTGAGCAGGAACTGAAGGTAGTCACCCCGGCCGCCGCCTCCGGCAGACCCGCGCTCAATACGCCCCTCTTTTTCAGCAATAACACTGACATTCAAACGAACCAGCGGGCGAATATCCGCGGCCAGCGTGCCATCGGAGGCGGCTACCAGCACCACCTCATGGACACCGGCCAGACTCACTGTCACCTGCTTGACACTGGGGTCGGCCTTGCGGGCTTCCTGGTCGAGCTTTTTCAGCAGATCAACTTTATCTTCACTGGTTAAAGAATCCAGAGGATTGGCGGTTCCGTAGAGCGACAGTGGCTGGCTGCGCTGCCATGCCTGAACCTGCTGCTGCTGGCCGACCCGGGCAATACTTCGGGCGGCACCGGCAGCCTGTTCCAGTGCCGGGAGAATAATTTCATTGGAGTAGGCAAAACCGGTCTTCTCGCCACTCATGGCGCGAACACCGACCCCGCTGTCGACATTGAAACTGCCTTCCTTAACGATGCCATCTTCCAGCACCCAGGACTCATGGCGCATGGATTGAAAATAGAGGTCAGCGGCATCCACATTGTGCCCCAGAATGTTATCCAGAATCCTGCTGAGTTCACTGTCGCCGATATTGGCTGGAGTCAGCAGTTGGTCGCGGGCTGTTGTAATAATATCGGTCATAGATTTTGTCACCACTTTTGTCAGCAGCGTGGCTTCACACTGGTTTATTTTTATTGCAAGCGTACTCCCTGAGAACGGGATAACTCAAGGGAAGTTTTAAATTTCTAAAGCAGCCTGAAATCCGAAAATAGCCTTTTGAGAAACTATATATCATCCAATTGCAGCAGTTGCTGTGGTTCAGACTCTTTTCCCCGATGGTAGTAGCGATAGAGACACACACCACCAAGACCGGCCACGGCAACCACGGCAGTAACGCCGACGACAATACCGGCAATTGCGCCTGTGCTCAGGCCTGTTGCAATGGCAGGTGCAGCCGCAGCCATTGTTGATGACGTGGGCAGGGTTAAAGGCATGCCCGTAAATGATGTCATCGGTGTTGTATCGGCAATTGCGCCTGTGCTCTGGCCTGTTGCAATGGCAGGTGTAGCCGCAGCCATTGTTGATGACGTGGGCAGGGTTAAAGGCATGCCCGTAAATGATGTCATCGGTGTTGTTGTTGGGCATGTGCCATCGGGTAATGATGAACTCAGCTGGCAATCGGAGCTGACAAAACGCTGGTCAGCTGAGGCACAGAGTGTATCGGCGCTGATATTGGTATCACTGTAGGTCTGAAAATTAACCCGGGTGTTTACGGTGCGGATATCAGTCAACCTCGCATCGGATATATCTGAAAACCCGCTGGCAGCATAGCCGGCAGCGACATCGGCACTGCTATTTTTACCAACCGCAATCACCTCGCTGTTTACGGCGGTTATGGCATTGAGTTTACCATAGCGCTCAATTTTACCGGCACCGACTCCGGCATTAGCACCGTTGCCCATGGTGAATACCCGGCAGTTCAGTGCAGTGATATTGTTTGCTTCCCCGGCAAGGCTTATAAATCCGGCACCAACTCCGGCATTGGCACCATCGCTAATGGTTCTTACGGTACTGTTAATCGCCGTCAGGTCACGGACTTCACCCCGAGGATCAATCTGGCCACCGCCAATGCCGGCGAAAGCGTCAGAGCCAGAGACTTCCACGTTGTTACATACCGACGTGAGATGGCTGAGTTTGCCCTTAATAAGCCCACCTCCGATCCCCCCATGGGCTTCGTCACCTTGGGTACTTACCCGGCTATTTTGTACCGTAACGTTATCAACCTGCCCCCGGATCTCACCCGCGACCATACCGGCAAGCTGGTCTCCCCCCCTTGTTTCAACGGTGCAGTTGTGTACTTCAATATTTTCAATGCGGCTTTCCTTGCTGAGTTGTTTTGCCGTAATAATACCCCCCTCTGCCGGGAAATCACCGTGAATGGTTACGCTGGCGTTGGCAACCTTGATATTCCCGATCCGGCTGGTGCCGTCCATGGTGCAGGCGACCACCGCTGCGGCTTCGTTTTCTGCCGATACCCGGGCATTAACCACTTGCAGATTGTTAACGCTGCCCCGAAGGTCCGGGAATAAACACATTGTTTGCTTATCAATGATACGCTTCTGTCCATCATAATGGCCGGAAAAAACGACAGTTTTATCATAATCCAGCTCAGAACCCTCCAGATCACCGGTCTGGATGTAGTGGACATCGGCTGGATACTCATCATCCAGGCCAATTTTATTGAACGTTTTGCTGTCGTTTATCGGAATGGGGTTCCAGACAGACCCACGTTCCGCAATTAATGGCGTTGTTGAGCAATTCCAGGGGTTATCCATAACAGGATCCGGCTGCACCTGACAGTCACTGGTGACTAAAAGTGGGTCGGCAGTACGGCATAAACCCGGCATCGTCAGATTCCCATAATTCTCCTCTTTACTGTTAACCCGGCTGTTGCGTGAGACTTCCCCGATCACGCCCTCCCTCCCCCTCCTATTCACACCGGCAGCGATACCAGCATTATTGCCAGTATCCGTGGTGACTGTGCAGTCCACTGCACGGGTATTGATCACCTTGCCGGTGTTGAAGCCTGCACCAATGGCAGCACCATCATTTGCGCCCCTGCCACCGGCTGAGACCGTGCAGTTAACTGCGGTGGTTCCGTTGACCCGGTCATGCACATACCCGCCGCCAATGCCGGCAGAGGCGGCATTCCCTTCGGTTCTCACGTGGCTGTCCAGGGCAACCAGGTCATTGATGGAACCCTTAACCTTGCCTACCAAAAACCGGTCGTCGCCAACCTGCCCACCACCAATACCGGCATAAGCCTTAGTGCCATTGGTAGTGACCCGACTCTTCACCACCGTCATGTCATTAATTTTCCCGGTGACCATTCCTCCGCCAATGCCGGCATCTGCACCATATTGGTCGGTGGTGACATTAGTCCCCGACACCGTCAGATGTTGTATATCACCATCGACCTCCCCCCCGCCAATCCCCGCATGCGCATGTTTGCCCCAGGTTTCTACCTGGCTGTCCGAAACCGTCAGCAGCTCAATCTGTCCTTCCATTTCGCCAGCGCCGATACCGGCATCTGAGTTTAAACCTGATGTTGTGACCCGAGCCCCCTCCACCTTCAGGAGGTTCATCTTACCCTGTGTTATACCAGCGCCGATCCCGGTCGGGGAGTAGTTTCCTGAGGTTGAGACCGAACTGTTTTTTACCTCGGCCCTCTCAATCAGGCCGCCTTTTTGCTGGAGCCCGGTAATAACACCGGTGCACGCTGGGTCAAACCGTTCAGATTTTCTGCTATTGATGATGCGGCTATCGTCGATCCGGACATCGCGGATCGTTGATTTTCCCTCCATTTTACAGGCCAATGCCGCTGAGAACTTATCCGCATTATTGATATCTGCCTTGTCCACGCGCAGGTCGCGGACCTCGGAACGATGCCCGAGCTTGTCAAATACGCAGCGACGGGGATGTCTGATGGTATGACAGTCACCGTTATAGTGGCCGGTGAACGGATGATCATCATCCCCCACTGACACGCTGCTGTTATGGCTGAAGGTTTTTGTCTGGCGGTAGTAAGCGTCAGGGGGGAACTCCTTACCAATTTTGCCCAGGGTTTCGCTATCACCCACCAGTATCGGGTTGTCCGGTGAGCCCGGTGTTCCAGCAGAGGGGGCAGCCGCCGCACCGGAAAGCCTGTCCAGGGCAACCATTGCCAGGGTCGCAGCAGCGGGGCCGGACATGCTGCCTCCGCAACGGTTGACCGGCCTGTTCTGTTTTCGTCCTGGTGCTTCTGTGGCCATCATGCTGTACAAATCCTGAGTCAGGGCAACAGATGAGCAGAGGGTGCTGACTGCATCGCTGACAACCTTAACGGAAGGTATCCAACAGGAGGCTACCTTACTGGCCAGTCCAACTTTCCGGACGATATCGGTCATCAAGCCTGTCCTGCCGCTGTTATTATCGGAATCGGCCGGGTTCATTACATCCACTGTTACGGGCTGGCTTATCAGGGTGGGTTGCAGCAGGTTTTCGGGGACATAAGCCGGCGACAGCGAAGCGAAGAAAGAGGTGATGCCTGATCGAATGGTAACGGCAAACCTCCCGGATTTACCCACAGGTTCAGACTGGGTTGTCGAGGCAATTCCCGGGTTTTCTGCAGGGGCGGTCAGAGTAGCGTTCAATGGCAAATGTGATTGCATGTATTGTTCTCCATAATGTTGTCAACACAGTTTCAAACAGGCAGAAAGCCAGCACTGCTGCCAGGAGGAATCCGCTGCCTGCAAGCCAGCCATGCAGGCAGCAGAACATTCATAAATGGGTACAATCAGTTATTGGCCTGCTGGTTTAAGTGTTCCAACGGTATTTCAGGTTCCGCTGGCTGCTGTGCTTCGTCCCGACGATGATAGTGTTGGTAGAGAGCGCATAGACCAATGCCCGCAACGATCGTGACAGCGGTACCCAGGCTGACACCCAGGACAACCCAGGGACTGATGGTTCCAGCCAATGGTGCAGGCGTGATGGGCAGTGCCGTTGCCGCCGTTGGCAATGGTGTTGTGGTAGTGATCGTGGCATTGATGGACGGTAACGGCGTTGAGGTGGTGCTTCCTGTAATGGTTGTACCAGACAACACAGTAGTTGCGTTGGTCATTGATGCGTCGCTAGCGATCGTGGAATTGCTGGACTGTAATGGCGTTGTCGGGTTAGATGAACTGTTATCTTTTATTTGATTTTCCCCTGCCGAGCTTATCGAACTTTGGGCGGGCGTCGAACTGATCAAACTGGTTGTGCTGGCCATTGACGAAAGTGATGTTTGACTGCTCGTGGTCCCGGTTTTCATTGACGACGTACTCGATGATCCTTTGGGAGAGCCCGTGGGTGATTGCGTTGTACTGGAAGACACAGAAAGAGTTGGACCGCTCATTTCTTTACTTTTATTGTCGGGTACCGAGGCTGTGTTACTTTGGAGGGACTTCGTACTGAAGTCCAAAGATGATGTTAAGCTGGGTCTTGATGAAGACTCCTGGGCCGCAGCCCCCGCCAGCCGATCCATCGCCATCAGGGTGACGGTTGCCATGGCCGGACCTGATACACGGTTTGTTGTGCCCGAAGCGGTTACCGGCTTGCCCGGCTTTTCATCTTCCTGTTTTTTATCAGTGACCTTTTGCAAATGATGTTTTGACACATTTTCTGAACCGCTGGTTGGCTCTTTACCCGACTTTCCCGACTTTCCCGACTTTCCCGACTTTCCCAAAATAGCCATATTATCCAGGCTATTCGCCAGAGAAACGTAAGAACAGATTGTTCCTATCGCATCGCTCACTGCACTCACATTGGGTACCCAGCAGGAAAGTGCCTTGCTGGCCAGCCCAACCCCCTGGACGACATTATCCGCCAGGCTTGTTTTGTCGTTTTTATTGTCAGCAGGCAGCGTATTGGTAACCGGGGCAGTTGGCTGGTTGGTTTGTCGTTCATGCTCAGGAATATAATTGGGAGAGAGAGAGCTGAAGAAGGAAGTAATACCTGACTGGACAGCAACTGCAAACTTTCCTAATGTACCAGTGGGATTGGTTTTTGCTGGTTCGTCAGGGTAGAGATTGCTGGTTACTTCTGACAGTGGTACATGAGTTGAAGAAAATGGTTGCACAATTTACTCCATAGATGTTGTCTCGGTTATACATTGAGAGAGCCATTGTCGTATGAGTAAAAAACAAAGGCATACACTGGGAGGCTAGATGGCTTTTTGTCGTTGTTTCAGTTTTGGTAAGATTGCTTTGGACTATATAAGGCCATAAGCAATTTCTTTTCCGTGAAAAATATTTTGCTTTATTCGATTGCTCTCACTTTTTGTGTCGGCTTGTGCAACGTTGAGCTCGACTATTTCCAAACCCTGCACGAGTCTTGGAGGGTGCGGTCAAGAAGACGTTGCTCAAACCAAAACTGCCGTTATTCAACCTGCCCTGACAGAAGTGGTCAGCAGCAGTATCAATGATGAACTCAGTTTTAATGGCGTAGTCCGTGCTGCTGAACGAGCCAACCTCGCCTTTCGTATAGGCGGGCTGATCACCGACATCCGGGTAAAAGAAGGTGATTACATCAAACAGGGGGACCTGCTGGCCAAACTGGATACCCGGGATGCCAAAACAGCACTTGCGTCGGCGGAGCTTGAGCTGCAAAGTGCAGAGGATGACTATAATCGCGCCAAAGCGATTTTTTTGTTAAAAGCCGGGCGATTTCCAAAAGTGATCTGGACGCCATCACCACCCGATTCAATCTGGCCCGGAACCGTGTCGATGAAGCAAAACGACAGTATGAGTACACCGAGCTGAGAGCACCTTTTAACGGCATCATCGGTCGTAAACTGGTGGACAACCATATCCAGATCCAGGCCAATGCGCCAGTGCTGGTACTGCATGACCCGAGTGACCTGGATCAAGGGAAGTTTACAATTTCTCATAATGCATTTTGTTCAGTTTACCGGTTTCCATGGCCTCCCTGAACCACGGATTACTCTCCCTTTCTACACCGCATACCATCAGCCTTTTCCGGGAGGCTGCCCAATGACGTGAGTACAAACTGAATAGTCGTACAGATTCGCTACAAAGATTATTTCACACCATGCGGGCAGCATAACCTGCATAAATGGGCTCGATCAGTTATTGGCCTGCTGATTTAAGGGTTCCAACGGTATTTCAGGGTCCGCTTGTTGCTGTGCCTCGTCCCGACGATGATAGTATTGACTGAGAGCGTATAGACCAACGCCTCCAGCGATCGTGACAATCATGACAGCGGTACTCAGGCTGAAACCCAGGACAGACCAGGGACTGTCCCAGTGACAGAAGGTTCCAGCCGATGGTGTTGTGGTAGTGTTCGTGGCATTGATGGACGGTAACGGCGTTGTGGGGATAGATGAACTGTTCTCTTTTATTTGACTTTCCCCTGTCGAGCTTGTCGAACTGATCGAACTTCTTGGTGAAGACTCCTGGGCCGCAGCCCCCGCCAGCCGATCCATCGCCATCAGGGTGACGGTTGCCATGGCCGGACCTGATACACGGTTTGTTGTGCCCGAAGCGGTTACCGACTTGCCCGGCTTTTCATCTTCCTGTTTTTTATCAGTGACCTTTTGCGAAGGGTCTTTTGACACATTTTCTGAACCGATGGTTGGCTCTTTACCCGGCTTTCCCGACTTTCCCGAAACAGCCATATCATCCAGTCTATTTGCCAGGAAAATGGAAGAACAGATGGTTCCTATCGCATCGCCCACTGCACTGGCATTGGGTACCCAGCAGGAAAGTGCCTTGCTGGCCAGCCCAACCCCCTGGACGACATTATCCGCCAGGCTTGTTTTGTCGTTTTTATGGTCAGCAGGCACAGTGCTGGCAACCGGGGCCGTTGGCTGGCTGATGTGTCGTTGATGTTCAGGAACATAATTTGGAGAGAGAGATCTGAAGAAGGAGGTAACTCCTGACTGGACGGCAACGGCAAACTTTCCTAATGTACCGGTGGGGTTGCTTTTTGCTGGTTCGTCACGGTAGGGATTACTGGTTACATCGATCAGTGGTGCATGAGTTGAAGAAAATGGCTGCACAATTTACTCCATAGATGTTGTCTCGGTTATACATTGAGTGCCATTGTCGTATGAGTAAAAAACAAAGGCATACACTGGGAGCCTAGATGGCTTTTTGTCGTTATTTCAGTTTTGGTAAGATTGCTTTGGACTACATAAGGCCATAAGCAATTTCTTTTGCCGTGAAAAATATTCTGCTTTATTCGGTTGGCATCAATAAAAGTCACCAGACTGGCCGCTGGTATTGCCCTGGCATCACTCCTGCCTGGAGGGTGTGGTAAAGAAGACGTTACTCAAACCAAACCTGTCGTTATCCAACCTGCCCTGACTGAAATAGTAAGCAGCAGTGTCAGTGATGAACTCAGCTTTAATGGTGTGGTCCGTTCCGCTGAACGAGCCAATCTTGCCTTTCGTGTGGGAGGGTTGCTGACAGAGATCCGCGTAAAAGAAGGTGATCACGTCAAACAGGGGGACCTGCTGGCCAGACTGGATGCCCGGGATGCCAGGACAACCCTTGAGTCCGCCGAACTCCGGCCTCATGTATTGTGCCAGTCATCCTTCGACAAGCTCAGGATGAACGGAGATCGAGTTCAAAATGTCGAAATTATTTCAGGACAGCTCCTTAAGAACCAGGGAGAAGGCGGCGGCCACTGTGTTTTTGACCATCATATCCTGCCTCGCCTGAACAGCCTCAGATCTGAAGAGTATTCGGCCTCCTGTGTTTCTGACGCCCTATTGCGCTGAGGATTGGCGCTTTAGTTGGTGATCGTCGTCTTTTCTCAAGGTACAAATCTTCATGCTCATCACCGTCGCTGGAAACACGACAGATATTGTATACTGTAGATCTTTTTTTTGAATTTTTAGCGCTTGGTTATTGGATCTTTTTGGCGTTTACCCGGTCTGAGTAACCAACCCAGAAAACGTAAGTGAAAAAGCCTCTTACATGGACAGCGTTCCCTCCAGTCCGGCAGAAGCCATACCCGCTGAGAATGCAATCTGCCCGATATGCCACGATGATCTCTACCGACCTGAAGACCCGGAATTTGCGGGCAGGCAAGTCACCATAGCCAGGCCTTGCGGGCATAAATTCCACCTTAACTGCCTTACCCCCTGGACCGATGATCACCTGACGTGCCCCGTGGGGCGCAGAGTCATTGAGAATGTAGAGGTGGAAATCCTCACCCTGCCCCCGGACTGGCGGCAACAGATGATCACGGCAGCACAGGAGGGCGATATCAGGACCATCCGCGCCCTGCTGAACCGGGGGGCGGACGTGGGTGCAGGCCAGCCAGGTGAGCCTACCCCCCTGATCTGGGCCGCTACCAACAAGCATCTTGAGGTTGCCCTGCTGCTGGCCAGCAGGGGAGGCCCCGACCCGATCGGTCTGTGCAAGCTGGGGGATCTGTTCCAGGATGGTGGCGAGGGCATTGAGGTAGATCTGCATGAAACGGAGCGCTGGTATATGAAGGCGGCCATGCTGGGGAATGACTTAGCCATGAACAACCTGGGCCTCCTGTATAACAATGGTGGCGAGGGCTTTCCGGCAGATCTGCACAAGGCAAAATACTGGCTGCAAAAGGCGGCTGATCTGGATAACACTGTTGCCATGTACAACCTGGGCGAACTCTATGAGCAAGGTGGAGCGGACTTTCCGGTAGATCTCCGTGAGGCAGAACGATGGTACATTAAAGCGGCCAGACTGGATGATGCCATATCCATGTACAACCTGGGCTACCTGAATGAGCATGGTGGCAAGGACTTTCCGGTCAATCTACACGAAGCTGAGCTCTGGTACTTAAAGGCGATTGAGCATGGGCATACTGGTGCCATGAACAACCTGGGGTTCCTGTATTTGGAAGGTGGCAAGGGCTTGCCAGCAAATCCGGAGCAAGGGAAGTTCCTGTTGTTCAAGGCGGCCGGGCTGGATGATGAGTCAGCCATGTATAACCTGGGCTTACTGTATCAGCATGGTGGCGTGGGCTTTGAGGTAGATCTGCATGAAGCTGAACGTTGGTACCTAAATGCCGCTGAGCTGGGGGATGTTATGGCTATGAACAACCTGGGCTACCTGTATGAGCATGGCAGCAAGGACTTTGCGGTAGATCTGGGCAAAGCGGAGCACTGGTACCTGGAAGCGGTTCGGCTGGAGTATTCTGTGGCCATGAACAACCTGGGCCTCCTGTATTTGTACGGTGGCGAGGGCTTGCCAGCGAATCCGGAGCAAGGGAAACGCTTGTTGCTCAAGGCGGTCGCGCTGGGGAACGCTTCAGCCATGAACAACCTGGGCTGCCTTTACAGGGATGGTGGCGAGGGCTTTGAGGTAGATCTGCCCCAGGCAAGAGCCTTGTTTCGCAAGGCGGCTGGGCTGGGAGATGCCTCGGCCATGAGAAACCTGAAAAAACTCCCTGAACCGCAACCCGCTAAAAAACGCGGGTTTGATGAAGCCTTTCCTGATGAACCCGGCCACGCCTGGCCGGAAGGCGAATCCGGGGCTGGAGGCACAAAACGGTGTTAACGAGGGCTTCCCGACAGATCAGCTACAAGCGTTAATCACAAAGCTGCAATTATTCCCGGCAGAGATGTGCCCCGTTGATGATCATTGAGATTTTCAGAGCCTGGTAATGGATATTTTTGGGGGCTACCCGGTCTGAGTAATCAACCCAAACACGCAAGGGGTACCTTAGATGAACCGTGTTTCGTCCATTGCAGCAGTCATACCCACTGCCCCCCCAAACTGCCCGATCTGCCACGATGATCTCTACCGACCTGAAAATCCCGAGTTTGCGGGCAGGTACGTCGCCACAGCCAGGCCCTGCGGGCATAAATTCCACTTTAACTGCCTTGATCGCTGGAGAAAGGATCATCTTGAGTGCCCTTACGGGCGAAGGGCCATTGAGGATATGGTGTTGGAAAACCGGACCTTGCCCAGGGACTGGCAGCAGCAGATGACCAATGCGGCAAAACAAGGCGATATCGGGATCATCCGGGTTCTGCTGAACCTGGGTGCGGACGTGGATGCGGGCCAGAGCCCGGGTAAAACACCACTGGCCCTGGCCGCTACCAATAAGCACCTCGATGTTGCCCTGCTACTGGCCGACCTGGGTGGGTCCGACCTGATCGGTCTGAGACAACTGGGGTTTCTGTACCGGTTGGGTTGCGAGGGTGTTCCGGTCGATCTGCACGAAGCTGAGCGCTGGTTCCTTAAGGCGGCCGAGCTGGGGGATGCTTTTGCCATGTGTAACCTGGCTCACCTGTATCATCTTGGTGGCGAGGGTTTTAAGGTAGATCTGCGTAAAGCGGAGCACTGGTACCTGAAGCTGGTTGGGCTGGGCAATGTCACGGGCATGAGCAATCTGGGTTACCTGTATCAGTATGGTGGCGAGGGCTTTGAGGCAGATCCGGACCGGGGAACGTTCCTGTTGTTCAAGGCAGCCGGGCTGGGGAGTGTTTCAGCCATGTACAACCTTGGCAACCTGTATCACCATGGTGGCGTGGGCTTTAAGATAGATCTGCGCAAAGCGGAGCACTGGTATCTGCAGGCGATCAGGCGGGGGCGTTCTGCGGCCATGAACAATTTGGGTGTCCTGTATCTGCGCGGTGGCAAAGACTTTCCGGCAAATCCGTACGAGGGAAAACGCCTGTTGCTCAAGGCGGCCGGGCTGGGTGATGCTGTCGCCATGTACCACCTGGGCCAGCTGTATGAGTATGGTAGAGTGGACTTTCCGGCAGATCCCGGCAAAGCGCAGAGCTGGTACCAGAAGGCGGCTGAATTGAGGAATGCCCGGGCCATGAAAAAACTGGAAGAACTCTCTAAACCGCAACCCGCTAAAAAACGCGGGCTTGATGAACCCTTTCCTGATGAACCCGGCCACGCCTGCCCGTAAGGCGAATCCGGGGCTGAAGGCATAAAAGGATGATAGCGAGGTCTTCCAGATCAGCTATGAGCGTTAATCACAAAGCTTCAATGATTCCCGGCAGAGATGTGACCCGTTGATGATCGTTAAGATTTTCAGAGCCTGGTAACGGATATTTTTGGGGGCTACCCGGTCTGAGTAACGGACTTAGCAATGTAACGAAGCCCCTTACATGAACAGCGTTCCATCCAGTGCGACTGTAGCCATACCCACCGCCCCCTCTGACTGCCCGATCTGCCACGATGACCTCTACCGACCTGAAAAGCCAGAGTTTGCGGGCAGGCACGTCGCCATAGCCAGGCCCTGCGGGCATAAATTCCACCTTAACTGCCTTACCCGCTGGACAGAAGCTCATCTGAAGTGCCCCTGCGGGCGAGGGGCCATTGAGAGTGTGGTGCTGGAAAACCTGACCTTGCCCAGGGGCTGGAAGCAGCAGATGGTCAAGGCGGCAAAGAAAGGCGATATCGGGATCATCCGGGCCCTGCTGAACCGGGGTGCGGACGTGGATGCGGGCCAGAGCCCAGGCAAAACACCACTAACCCTGGCCGCTATCAATAAGCACCTCGATGTTGCCCTGCTGCTGGCCAACCGGGGAGGGTCCGACCCAATCGGCCTGAGAAAGCTGGGGTATCTGTACCGGCTTGGCGGCGAGGGCATTCCGTTAGATCTGTGCAAAGCGGAGCAATGGTACCTTAAGGCGGCTGAGCTGGGGGACGCTTCCGCCATGTACAGCCTGGGCTGCCTGTATCAGAATGGTGGCGAGGGCATTGCGGTAGATCTGCGTAAAGCGGAGCGTTGGTACCTTAAGGCGGCTGAACTGGGGCATACTTTTGCCATGAACAACCTGGGTCACCTTTATCAGCATGGTCGCGAGGGCTTTAAGGCAGATCCGGACCAGGGAAAGTTCCTGTTGTTCAAGGCGGCCGGGCAGGGCTGTGCCACCGCCATGTACAACCTGGGGTGCCTCTATCAGCATGGTGGCGTGGGTTTTGAGGTAGATTTGCGTGAAGCCGAGCGATGGTACCTGAAGGCGATTGGACTGGGGTATCCCCGGGCCATGAATAACCTGGGTGAACTGTATCTGCGCGGTGACAGGGGCTTTGAGGCAAATCCATATCTGGGAAAGCGCCTGTTGCTCAGGGCCTCTGGGCTGGGGATTACGCAATCCATGAACATCCTCGGCAACCGTTATGCGAATGGTGGCGAAGGCTTTGAGGCAGACCCACACAAAGCGGAAAATTTGTACCTCAAGGCCGCTGAGCTGGGACATGTTTCAGCCATGAGCAACCTGGGCTGCTTATATCTGTATGGTCGCAAACGCTTTCCAGTGGATCTGCAACGGGCGAAGTGTTGGTTGCTCAAGGCGGCTGATCTGGGTAACGCTGCGGCCATGTTCCACCTGAGTCATCTGTATGAGCATGGTGGGGCGGACTTCCCGGTAGATCTGGACCAGGCGAAGGCCTGGTTGCTCAAGGCTGCTGAGTTGGGGAATGACCTGGCCATGAAAAAACTGGAAAAACTCTCTAAACCGCTACCAGCTAAAAAACGCGGGTTTGATGAAGCCTTTCCTGATGAACCCGGCCGCGCCCACCCAAAGGGCGAATCCACGGCATCAGACAGTAAGTAGTTAACCAAATGAAATCATATATTTCTGACTAAGTGGGCAGTCACTCTGCGGCGTTGCAACTCCGGTCACATAGCTACGGCTATGCTCCCTACGTTGCGCCTTGCATAGTAACTGCCCACTTAGCCAGAAATATACGATTCCATTTGGCCAACTACTTAACGGGTATAAAACGATGGTAGAGAAGGCTACCCGATAGATCCACCAAATGCCCATGGTACGTGACAATATTTTGCGTCCCCCGGGAGGCTGTCCAGAGTTATTTCAGGACAGCTCCTAACCAGTGCTGGCCTGTTAAAGTTCACGTCGATTTAAACGACAATAAATTTGTATCTCTATACTTCCTGCATCCATAAAATTGTGTACGTTATAACCGTATAACCGCCTTCTTTTCGGATATTTTGACCTGTTCTGGAATTCAGGAAATCCACAAAGCTGTTTTTTGATATTTTCAGAACCTGGTACGGGATATTTTTGAGATCAACACAGTCAGAGTAACAATCCCAAAACGTAAGGGAGTTACCTGGCATGAACAGCGTTCCCTCCAGTGCAGCTGCAGTTGTTGTACCCACCGAGCCCCCAATCTGCCCGATCTGCCATGATAGCCTCTACTCATCCAAAAATCGGAAGTTTGTGGGCAGGCACGTCGCTATTGCCAGGCCCTGCGGGCATAAGTTTCACTTTAAGTGCCTTTCCCGCTGGACCAAAGACCATCTGACCTGCCCTTACGGGCGGGAAGTCATTAACAATATGGTGGTGAAAAACCTGCCCCTGCCCCGTGGCTGGCGGCGTCAAATGGTCAACGCGGCAAAGGAGGGTGATCTCAAGATCATCCAGACCCTGCTGCAACGGGGAGCAAAAGTCGATGCGGGCCGGACTTCAGGAAAAACCCCCCTGGCCTGGGCCGCTGCCAATAAGCACCTCGATGCCGCCCTGCTGCTGGCCAGAAGGGGTGGATCCGACCCGATCGGTCTGAGCAACCTGGGGTGTCTTTTCCAGGATGGTGGTGAGGGCATTCCGGTAGATCTGCACAAAGCGGAGCACTGGTACCTCAAGGCGGCTGAGTTGGGGGATATTGCCGCCATGTGGCAGCTGGGCCACCTGTATCAGCATGGTGGCAAGGGCTTTCCGGTAGATCTGCACCAAGCCGAGAGCTGGTACCTTAAGGCGGCTGAGCTGGGGGATATTGCAGCCATGTGCAGACTGGGCATCGTCTTTGCAAATGGTGGCGAGGGCTTTCCAGCCGATCTGCACAAAGCCGAGAGCTGGTACCTTAAGGCGGCTGAGCTGGGGGATATTATAGCCATGAACAACCTGGGCTGCCTGTATCATGATGGTGGCAAGGACTTCGCGGTAGATCTGCGCAAAGCGGAGCACTGGTACCGTGAGGCGGCTGGATTGGGGGATGCCTGCGCCATGACTAACCTGGCCATACTGTATCTGGATGGCGGCGAGGGCTTACCGGCAGATCAGGATCAGGGAAAGTTCCTGTTGTTCAAGGCGGCTGGAATGGGGGATGTTGGAGCCATGACCTGTCTGGGCTGGCAGTATTTCAAGGGTAACAATGGCTTTGAGAAAGATCTGCACCAGGCGAAATCCTGGTGGCTCAAGATGGTTGAGCTGGGAGATGCTCACGCCATGTATAACCTGGGTTACCTGTATCTGCATGGTGGCGAGAGCTTTCCGGCAGATCTGCACCAGGCGAAAATCTGGTTGCTCAAGGTGGTTGAGCTGGGGGAAGATCCAGACATTATAGCTTCAGCCATGAACCATCTGGGCTACCTTCATAACTATGCTGACCAGGACTTTCGGTTAGATCTGCGTGAAGCGGAGCGCTTGTACCTGAAAGCCATTGAGCTGGGGTCTCCTCTGGCCATGAGTAAACTGGGTAACCTGTATCTGGGTGGTGGCAAGAACTTTCCGGCAGACCGGCACAAGGGAAAACGCCTGTTGCTCAAGGCGGCTGAGCTAGGAAATGCGCCAGCCATGAACACCCTCGGCAACCGTTATTTGCTTGGTGACGTGGGCTTTGAGGCAGATCCGCACAAAGCAAAACATTTTTTCCTCAAGGCCGCTGAGCTCGGATATGTTTCAGCCATGAGCAACCTGGGCTGGTTATATCTGTATGGTCGCAAACACTTTCAGGTGGATCTGCAGCAGGCGAAGTTCTGGTTGCTCAAGGCGGCTGACCTGGGTAACGCCTGGGCCATGTTCCACCTGAGTCATCTGTATGAGCATGGTGGGGCGGACTTCCCGGTAGATCTGGACCAGGCGAAGGCCTGGTTGCTCAAGGCGGCTGAGTTAGGGAATGACCTGGCCATCAAAAAACTGGAAAAAGTCTCTAAACCACAACCCGCTAAAAAACGCGGGTTTGATCAAGCCTTTCCTGAATGAATCTGTATCTCTATACCTCCTGCATCCATAAAATTGTGTACGTTATAACCGTATAACCCAATGGCACTGACTTAAGCTTAAAAGCCCCGTAAATAGGGGTATTGATATAGGTTGATAGATTTGAATTTGAACCACAAAGGCACAGAGACACAAAGAAAAGATTTCTATTTTCTTCCTTTGTGTCTCTGTGCCTTTGTGGTGAAAGTCTTTTAACTAACGATGGCAAGGCTTTCACGCTTAAGTCAGTGCCATTGCCGTATAACCGCCTTCTTTTCGGATATTTTGACCTGTTCTGGAATTCAGGAAATCCACAAAGCTGTTTTTTGATATTTTTAGATCCTGGTACGGGATATTTTTGAGATCAACACAGTCAGAGTAACAATCCCAAAAACGTAAGGGAGTTACCTGGCGTGAACAGCGTGCCCTCCAGTGCAGCAGTTGTTGTACCCACCGAGCCCCCAATCTGCCCGATCTGCCATGATGGCCTCTACTCACCCAAAAATCGGAAGTTTGTGGGCAGGCGCGTCGCTATTGCCAGACCCTGCGGGCATAAGTTTCACTTTAAGTGCCTTTCCCGCTGGACAAAAGACCATCTGACCTGCCCTCACGGGCAAGAAGTCATTAACAATATGGTGGTGAAAAACCTGCCCCTGCCCCGGGGCTGGAAGAACCAGATGATCAACGCGGCAGAGGAGGGTGATATCAAGATCATCCAGGCCCTGCTGCAACGTGGGGCGAAGGTGGATGCGGGCCGAACTGCGGGTAAAACTCCCCTGGCCCTGGCCGTTGCCAATAAGCACCTCGATGCAGCCCTGCTGCTGGCCGGAAGGGGAGGATCCGACCCGATCGGTCTGAGCAACCTGGGAAGGCTGTTCCATGATGGTGGTGAGGGCATTCCGGTAGATCTGCACAAGGCGGAGCATTGGTATCTCAAGGCGGCTGAGTTGGGGGATATTGAAGCCATGTGGCATCTGGGTTACCTGTATCAGTTTGGTGGCGAGGGCTTTTCGATAGATCTGCACAAGGCCGAGAGCTGGTACCTTAAGGCTGCTGAGCTGGGGGATATTGAAGCCATGCGCAGCCTGGGCATCGTGTATGCACATGGTGGCGAGGGCTTTCCAGCAGATCCACACAAAGCCGAGAGCTGGTACCTAAAGGCGGCTGAGCTGGGGGATACTACAGCCATGAATAACCTGGCCTACCTGTATCATCATGGAGGCAGGGACTTCGCGGTAGATCTGCGCAAAGCGGAGCACTGGTACCTGAAGGCGGTTGGATTGGGGAATATCTGCTCCATGAGTAACCTGGCCCTACTGTATCTGGAGGGCGGCGAGGGCTTACCGGCAGATCAGGATCAGGGAAAGTCCCTGTTGTTCAAGGTGGCTGGGCTGGGGGATGCTGTAGCCATGTCCAATCTGGGCTGTCTGTATGCCGACGGTGACAATGGCTTTGAGAAAGATCTGCACCAGGCGAAATCCTGGTGGCTCAAGGCGGCTGGGCTGGGGTGTGCTGAAGCCATGAAACAGCTGAGTTACCTTTATCTGCATGGTGATGTGGGCTTTCCGGCAGATCTGCACCAGGCGAAAATCTGGTTCCTTAAGGTGGTTGAGCTGGGGAAAGATCCAGCCATTATAGCTTCAGCCATGTACATGCTGGGTCGCCTAAATCATTTTGGTGGCGCGGGCTTTGAGGTAGATCTGCATGAAGCAGAGCGATGGTACCTGAAGGCGGCCGGGCTGGGGGATGTTTTAGCCATGTACAACATGGGTCGTCTATATCAGTATGGTGGCGTGGGCTTTGAGATAGATCTGCCTGAAGCGGAGCGCTGGTACCTGAAAGCCATTGAGCTGGGATCGCCTCTGGCCATGAGTAGCCTGGGTCACCTGTATCTGCGTGGTGGCGAGAACTTTCCGGAACATAGGAACAAGGGAAAACGCCTGTTGCTCAAGGCGGCTGAGTTGAAGAGAGACCTGGCCATCAAAAAACTGGAAAAAGCCTCTAAACCGCAACCAGCTAAAAAACGCGGGTTTGATGAAGCCTTTCCTGAATGAATCTGTATCTATATACCTCCTGCATCCATAAAATTGTGTACGTTATAACCGTATAACCGCCTTCTTTCCGGATATTTTGACCTGTTCTGGAATTCAGGAAATCCACAAAGCTGTTTTTTGATATTTTTAGATCCTGGTACGGGATATTTTTGAGATCAACACAGTCAGAGTAGCAATCCCAAAAACGTAGGGAGTTACCTGGCATGAACAGCGTTCCCTCCAGCGCAGCAGCAGTTGTACCCACCGAGCCCCCAATCTGCCCGATCTGCCATGATGGCCTCTACTCACCCAAAAATCGGAAGTTTGTGGGCAGGCGCGTCGCTATTGCCAGGCCCTGCGGGCATAAGTTTCACTTTAAGTGCCTTTCCCACTGGACAAAAGACCATCTGACCTGCCCTTACGGGCGGGAAGTCATTAAAAATATGGTGGTGAAAAACCTGCCTCTGCCCCGGGGCTGGAAGAACCAGATGATCAACGCGGCAGAGGAGGGTGATATCAAGATCATCCAGGCCCTGCTACAACGGGGGGCGAAGGTGGATGCGGGCCAGACTGCGGGTAACACTCCCCTGGCCCTGGCCGTTGCCAATAAGCACCTCGATGCGGCCCTGCTGCTGGCCAGCAGGGGCGGATCCGACCCGATCAGTCTGAGAAATCTGGGGATTCTTTTCAAGCATGGTGATGAGGGCATTGCGGTAGATCTGCACAAAGCGGAGCACTGGTATCTCAAGGCGGCTGAGTTGGGGGATATTGCCGCCATGTGGCATCTGGGCTTCCTGTATCAGTTTGGTGGCGAGGGCTTTTCGATAGATCTGCACAAAGCCGAGAGCTGGTACCTCAAGGCGGCTGAGCTGGGGGATATGAAAGCCATGTGCAGCCTGGGCATCGTCTATGCAGATGGTGGCGAGGGCTTTGCAGCCGATCTGCACAAAGCCGAGAGCTGGTACCTTAAGGCGGCTGAGCTGGGGGATATTACAGCCATGAATAACCTGGCCTACCTGTATCATGATGGTGGCAAGGACTTCGCGGCAGATCTGCGCAAAGCGGAGCACTGGTACCTGAAGGCGGTTGGATTGGGGGATGTCTGCGCCATGAATAACCTGGCCCTACTGTATCTGGATGGCGGCGAGGGCTTATCGGCAGATCTGGCTCAGGGAAAGTCCCTGTTGTTCAAGGCGGCTGGGCTGGGGGATACTGAAGCCATGACCAATCTGGGCTGGCAGTATGCCGGCGGTAACAATGGCTTTGAGAAAGATCTGCACCAGGCGAAATCCTGGTGGCTCAAGGCGGTTGAGCTGGGGGAAGATCCAGCCATGTTAGCTTCAGCCATGCACCAGCTGGGTTACCTTCATCACTATGGTGGCGAGGGCTTTGAGGTAGATCTGCGTGCAGCGGAGCACTGGTATCTTAAGGGTGCCGGGCTTGGGGATGCTTCCGCCATGTACGCCCTGGGCCACCTGTATCAGCATGGTGGCGTGGGCTTCGAGGTAGATCTGCGTGAAGCGGAGCGTTGGTACCTGAAGGCGGTTCACCTGGAGTATCCTCCCGCCATGAATAACCTGGGTGACCTGTATCTGCGCGGTGGCAGGAGCTTTAAGACAGATCCGTGCCGGGGAAAACAACTGTTGCTCAAGGCGGCCGGGCTGGGGAATTCGTCATCCATGAACATCCTCGCTGGCCGTTATCTGCATGGTGGCGAGGGCTTTAAGGTAGATCCACACAAAACGGAACTTTTGTACAGCAAATCCGCTGAACTCGGAGATGCTACAGCGATGAACAACCTGGGCCACTTATATCTGTATGGTCACAAGCACTTTCCGGCAGATCTGCAAAAGGCGAAGTGTTGGTTGCTCAAGGCGGCTGATCTGGGTAACGCTGCTGCCATGTACAACCTGAGCGAGCTGTATGAGCGTGGTGGAACGGATTTTCCGGTAGATCTGGAGCAAGCGAGGGCCTGGCTGCTCAAGGCGGCCGGGCTGGGGAATGCCCGGGCCATGAAAAAACTGGAAAAACTGGAAAAACTCTCTGAACCACAACCCGCTAAAAAACGCGGGTTTGATGAAGCCTTTCCTGATGAACCCGGCCGCGCCCACCCAGAGGACGAATCCAAGGCAGCAGACTGTAAGTAGTTAACCAAATGCCCATGGCACGTGACAATATTTTGCCCCCCCGGGAGTGAAAAAAGGTTCAGCAAAATATGTTTCTACTTCCTGCATCGATAAAATTGTGTGCGATATAACCGTATAACCGCCTTCTTTTCCGATATTTTGATTTGTTCTGGAATTCAGGAAATCCACAAAGCTGTTTTTTGATATTTTTAGATCCTGGTACGGGATATTTTTGAGATCAACACAGTCAGAGTAGCAATCCTGAAAACGTAAGGGTGTTACCTGGCATGAAGAGCGTTCCCTCCAGGGCAGCAGTTGTACCCACCGAGCCCCCAATCTGCCCGATCTGCCATGATGGCCTCTACTCATCCACAAATCGGAAGTTTGTGGGCAGGCGCGTCGCTATTGCCAGGCCCTGCGGGCATAAGTTTCACTTTAAGTGCCTTTCCCGCTGGACAAAAGACCATCTGACCTGCCCTTACGGACGGGAAGTCATTAACAATATGGTGGTGAAAAAACTGCCCCTGCCCCGGGGCTGGCGGCGTCAGATGGTCAACGCGGCACAGGAGGGTGATATCAAGATCATCCAGGCCCTGCTGCAACGGGGGGCGAAGGTGGATGCGGGCCGGACTGCGGGTAACACTCCCCTGGCCCTGGCCGTTGCCAATAAGCATCTCGATGCGGCCCTGCTGCTGGCCAGAAGGGGCGGATCTGACCCGATCGGTCTGAGAAACCTGGGGGGGCTTTTCAAAGATGGTGGTGAGGGCATTCCGGTAGATCTGCACAAAGCGGAGCATTGGTATCTCAAGGCGGCTGAGTTGGGGGATATTGACGCCATGTGGCATCTGGGCTACCTGTATCAGTTTGGTGGCGAGGGCTTTGAGATAGATCTGCACAAAGCCGAGAGCTGGTACCTAAAGGCGGCTGAGCTGGGGGATATTGCAGCCATGTGCAGCCTGGGCATCGTCTACGCAAAGGGTGGCGAGGGCTTTCCAGTCGATCTGAACAAAGCCGAAAGCTGGTACCTTAAGGCGGCTGAGCTAGGGGATACTATAGCCATGAATAACCTGGCCTACCGGTATCAGCATGGTGGCAAGGACTTCGCGGTGGATCTGCGCAAAGCGGAGCACTGGTACCTGCGGGCGGCTGGATTGGGGGATGCCTGCGCCATGAATAACCTGGCCCTACTGTATCTGGATGGCGGCGAGGGCTTACCGGCAGATCATCAGGATCAGGGAAAGTTCCTGTTGCTCAAGGCGGCTGGGCTGGGGGATGTTGGAGCCATGACCAACCTGGGCTGGCAGTATTACCAGGGTGACAATGGCTTTGAGAAAGATCTGCACCAGGCAAAATCCTGGTGGCTCAAGGCGGTTGAGCTGGGACATGCTACAGCCATGCATCACCTGGGTTACCTGTATCTGTATGGTGGCAAGAGCTTTCCGGCAGATCTGCACCAGGCGAAAACCTTGTTACTCAAAGTGGTTGAGCTGGGGAAAGATCCAGTCATTATAGCTTCAGCCATGTACCATCTGGGCTACCTTCATCACTATGCTGACGAGGACTTTGGGGTAGATTTGCGTGAAGCGGAGCGGTGGTACCTGAAGGCGGCCATGCTGGACAATGATTCCGCCATGAACAAGCTGGGTGGCCTTTATCTATTTGGTGACGAGGGCTTTCCGATAGATCCGCAAGAGGCGGCCCCCTGGTTGATCAGAGCGGCTGAGCGGGGTAATGCTTCAGCCATGAATAAACTGGGCATCCTGTTTGAGCTTGGTGGCATGGGCTTTGGGGTAAATCTGGATGAAGCGGAGCGCTGGTACCGTAAGGCAGCCAGGCTGGGGCATGCCAAGGCTATAAAAAATCTGAGGAACCTCAAAAGCAGTGTGGAGGTAGCTTCCCGATAGATCCGCTAAAAGCCTTTGGGTAAAAGTTCAGAGTACATTCAGGCAGAGGATGAATCAGGAAGATTATAAGTAGTTGGCCAAATGGAATAGTATTTTCTGGCTAAGTGGGCAGTTACTATGCAAGGCACAACGTAGGGAGCATAGCCGTAGCTATGTGACCGTAGTTGTAACGCCGCAGAGTGACTGTCCACTTAGTCAGAAAATACGATTTCATTTGGTTAACTACTTATCGGCCGGGTTATTTTTTCGGCTTATTGGAGAACAGCCTGTCCAGGGTCATTTTAGGGTCAGCAAAGGAGCCATGAATGCCCATCGAATCCTTAAAACAGGCGTTCTTTTAAACGCAGGAATGAATAGCCAGTACATAAAGATGCCCAGGCAGTTGGCGACGATATCCCAGAACGATGGGTGGCGATAG
>NZ_PJPV01000128.1 GCF_002864045.1 Endozoicomonas acroporae | reverse complement strand
CTAGGAGGCTGACCGAGAATAGACTGCCCTACGCGGCAACTGCTCCTGCGTTGCCCTAGCTCCTGCATCCATGCAGTCGTGCGGTGGCAGCAAATTGGTCTAAAAATTCCGTTTCGTTCGGCAAATAGCCCCGCTATTCACCTCACAAAACGAAATTTTTATCCTCAATTTTCTGCCGTCCTCGCTACGGGCGCTATTCTCGGACAGGCTCCTAGGCTTTTTCCAGAGAATTCAAAATATTCTGGTAGCTGTCCATTCTTTCCTGAAGAATATCGCCATTCATAAGGGCCTGGCGAATAGCGCAACCCGGCTCCTGTTCATGACTGCAATCCCTGAACTTGCAGTGCCCGATAAAGGGACGAAACTCCTTAAAGCCGTGCAATACGTCTCCCGGTTCCATGTGCCAAAGTCCGAATTCACGAATCCCCGGGGAGTCAATCAGCATACCACCGGCCGGGAAGTGGAATAGCCTGGCTGCCGTAGTGGTATGGGTGCCTTTGCCGGTGCTTTCGGACAGCGGGCCGACCTTGGTATCAACGCCGGGCAGCAGTGTATTGACCAGAGAAGACTTTCCGACACCGCTTTGGCCGACGAAAACACTGGTGTGTTCATTCAGCAGGCTCTTGAGTTCATTGAGCCCATCTTCCGTCCGGGTGGAGGCTTTAAGTACGCGATAGCCAATACGCTCATAGTTAATCAGCATATCGTCCAGCTCTTTACCGACAGATGGACGACTCGCTCCACCTACCAGCAAATCGGTTTTATTGAGCAGGATGACCGGCTCAATACCCACGGTTTCCGCAGCCACCAGATAACGGTCAATCAGGTTTGAATGGGGAACAGGCACCGGGGCGATGACCAGAACAATGTAGTCAATATTGGCAGCTACCGGCTTTAGCTGTCCTCGCATATCCGGTCTGGATAACAGGCTGTCACGGTCCTCAAGTGCCACTACCACCCCCATGCCGCCTTTGCTGGAAGCTCTCCAGACAATACGGTCACCGGTCACCAGTGGTGGCAGGTTGGCCCTCAGATGACAGCGATAGGTCTCACCGGGTTTGCCAATGGGTTCGATATCCAGCTGTGCGCCATAGTGGGCAATAATCAGGCCGGGTTGCTCAGGTCCCAGGGAGTCATCCTGAAGTTCCAGGGTAATCTTATCCTCACGCTTTTGGGCGCGGGCTTTGCGTTCTTCCTGAATTTTCTCAATGCGCCAGCTTTGTCTGCGCGTTAGTTTGCGCTTACTCATAGTGTGCGGGAGAGAGCCTGAATTGTAAGGTTGGACAGTATCATAAATTTGTATTGAGCTGATTTCGCTGCAATTATGAATGAAGTAGACTTATTATGTCAGCTGATTCGTTATCTGCCCTTAAATTGATCCATCTTTTTGCAGCGACGGGGCAGGGAACTAAAGCTCTCTATAATCTATTGAATCAGTTGGTTTTTTCCTGACTTACAGGTAATTATCAAACCGTTCAGACTTTCTAAACTTTGACGATCGGGTGTTGGATGGCTAAATCGGATAATCTCGTATGGATCGACCTGGAAATGACGGGCCTGGATCCAGTCAATGACCGGATTCTTGAGATCGCGACAATTGTTACCGATGGCCAGTTAAACATTCTGGAGGAAGGTCCGGTTCTCGCGGTTCACCAGAGTGATGACGTTCTGGGTGCCATGAACGAGTGGTGTGTTAACACCCATGGAGCCACAGGCCTGACGGATCGGGTCAAAGCCAGCACCATCAGTGAAAAGCAGGCTGAGCAGATGACGCTGGATTTTCTCCGTCAACACGTTGACCAGGGCATTTCGCCAATGTGCGGTAATACCATCGGTCAGGACCGCCGTTTCCTCTGGCAATATATGCCAGAGCTGCACGACTACTTTCACTATCGGAATATTGATGTCAGCACCCTGAAAGAGCTGGCTCGTCGCTGGCAGCCGGAATTACTGGAGCAGTTTTCCAAGAAGGGTGTTCACCTTGCGCTGGAAGATATCCGTGAGTCTATTGATGAACTTCGGTTTTATCGTCAGCACTTTATCAAATAGCATTTCTCAAGAGTCGTTTAATCACTTTGACATTTCAATAAACACTGCCCGCTTCCCGCTGCCCGAAAAAGACAGGCTGATTGTGCTTTTACGGGAAGCGGGCGGCGGGAAGCGACCTTAATTGTTAGCTTTTATACCAACCTGCACGTTATTGAACACTCTGCTCAGACTTCACTTGTTGATACCACAGGCCAAGTAAATTGCGCTCTTCATCGGTCATGCCCGTACGATTAGCCAATGGCATAATCTGTGTCTGTACGGTCTGGCTATAAATCTTATCAGCCTTGTTGGCGATGGAATCATAGTCGTGGAAAACCAGGCCACCGGGCGGTGACTGAAAGAGAGGATCGGTCGGTGTTGCCGAGTGACAGGTGCTGCAACGGGCAGTAACCAGCTCCACAATATCACCCTGCTCCACAGCCGCTTGCTCTGCCATCGGTGCCTGCTGTGCAGCCATTTGTGGCCGGATAATAAAGGCCAGAGTCAACATCAACACCGCCGCAGCAGGCCATAGCCAGGTTAAAATGGCACCCTGATTGCGTCGGTTGAAGAAATGACGAACCAGCACTGAAGCCGCAGCCAGAACCGCCAGAATTGCCCAGTTCCACTGGCTGCCAAAGGTCATGGCATAGTGACCACTGATCATGATAAACAACAACGGCAGTGTGAAGTAGTTGTTGTGGCGAGAGCGCAGCAAAGCATGCTTGGCAATGTTTGGATTAAAGCTGGTATCCCCCTGTTCAGCGGCAGCAACCAGTTTTCTCTGGGAAGGGATAATCACCCTGAACACATTTCCCACCATCAGGGTGCCAATCAGCGCACCGACGTGAATATAGGCGGCACGGCCACTGAACAGTTGTGCGTAGCCCCAGGCAGCAAACACCACCAGCGAGAACAGCACCAGGCTGAACAGCGTTTCCTGTTTGAACAGCGGGGATTTACACAACAGGTCATAAATCAGCCAGGCGGTCAGCAGGCTGAAGATACTGATGGCAATGGCCTGAACTGGCGTCAGTGCAGACTGCGGTGCCAGTAAATAACTCTCGGCCCCCCAGTAATAAATAATGGCCAGTAAGCCCATACCACTCAGCCAGGTGACATAAGCCTCCCATTTAAACCAGTGCAGCGTTGTCGGCAGCTTTTCCGGGGCAAGATGATATTTATTCACTTCATAAATACCGCCGCCGTGCAGCGCCCACAACTCACCTTTGATGCCTTTTTTCTGCTTGTTTGCTGGCGCAGCTTCCAACCGTCCTTCCAGCCAGTTGAAATAAAAGGATGCGCCAATCCAGGCGACACCGGCAGTCACATGCAGCCAGCGAAATAGCAGGTTTAACCACTCTTGTAGATAGGATTCCATGGTTCAATACTCATTTTATTATTGAAAATGCTGAGCGACGGTTGTTATAGACGTAATGGTGTCGTCAGCACTTCCGGCTTTCAGGCTTCCTGACCCATGATGATGGTTTTTTCAATGACCCGGTCATCGCCCATCACCATCAACACGCCAAGCAACTCTTCCAATGTTTTGGTTTTTTCCGTTCTGAATTGAAGCATTGGGGTAGCCGCCGGATTAAGCACCAGAAAATCCGCTTCATTGCCTGTGCGGAAGCTACCGATCTTGTCGTCAAGATGAAGTGCCCTGGCACCTCCCAATGTGGCCAGGTAAAAAGCTTGAAGCGGCGAGATGGTTTCCTCCCGCAACTGAGATACCTGATAAGCGTCTTTCATGGTATTGAGCAGGCAGAGATTGGTTCCCCCACCCACATCGGTGCCAAGACCGGTGGGGATACCATGGGCCTTTGCCCGGTTCAGATTAAACAGCCCGCTACCGAGAAACAGGTTGGAGCCCGGGCAAAAGGCGATGGACGAGCCGGAACTGCCCATTCGCTGCCAACTGTGGTCACACAGGTGGACAGAGTGGGCAAATACGGACCGGGGGCCCAGCAAGCCATGCTGATCGTAAACATCCACATAGTGTTTGCTGTCAGGGAACAATTCCTGAACCCAATCAATCTCTTTCGGATTTTCCGAGAGGTGGGTGTGCAGATAAAGACCATCGTGTTCCCGCAATAACCGGCCAGCCATGTGCAACTGTTCCGATGATGAGGTAGGGGCAAAACGCGGGGTTACTGCATACGACAATCTCCCTTTGTTATGCCACCGGTTGATCAATGCTTTACTGTCTTCGTAGCTGCTTTGAGGAGTATCAAGCAGATAGTCAGGGGCATTACGATCCATCATCACCTTGCCTGCGATCATACGCAGATTTCGTTGATGGGCTTGTTGAAAAAAGGCATCAACGGACTGAGGTGCCACGGTACCAAACACCAGGGCTGTGGTGGTTCCATGGCTGAGGCACTGATCCAGAAAGAACTGTGCAATTTCACTGGCATATTGCTCATCAGCAAACTTCTGCTCTGCCGGAAATGTGTACTGGTTGAGCCAGTCCAGTAACTGGACACCGCAGCCTGCCAGTACTTCAAGCTGTGGATAATGTACGTGGGTATCGATAAAACCCGGAATCAGAAAACGACCGGTGAGGTCTTTTATTTCTGTTCCGGCGGGCAGATTCTTAAAGACCTGATCGGACGGGCCGCATCGGGTTATCAGACCATCTTCAACCAGAAGGGCACCGTCTTCAAAAAACTCCCACGCGTCCTCTGAGCCCTGTTGTTTCGCCGGATCCTCCAGAAAGTGCAGGACAGAGGCTCGCCAAACTACCGATTGACTCATCATGGCACCTCCACAATATACGGCGCAGACATCAGGACCTCATCACAGTTATCACCGGGTCCCTGACGATCAATCACCAGATACTCTTCTCCGCCATCAACGGACAGTAAAGGGTGATGCCAGACTCCGGGGTGGTAGGTAACTCCCTGTTTACCGTTGGTCAGAAAGCAGCGAATGGATGACAAATCGGGCGTCGCATCATCACTGGAGCCAGGGGCCACCACCACCAGAAAGCGCTGGCCTGCCAGGGGCATAAATGTCTGGCTACCCAGCGGGTGTCGTTCCAGCAGGTCCAGTTGATAAGCGTGGTTAATCGGGGCTGTTTTATAGATATGTATTGTCGTGTAACCCTGATCATCCGTGGTGACGGATGTCAGGTCGCTGTATTTCTGACAGCGACCCTGATTGATCACCAACGGTGTATCCCGGGTTTCGAGTACATCACCAAAAGGTTCAAAGGCTTCACGGGTCAGTATTTCCACCTTCAGCGTCTGGGCTGGTATTTCTTTATCCATAAGCCTTGTTCTCGTTCTTATTATATTGAGTCAATCAGCTGCCCCGATAGGTTGAGTAACCATAGGGTGATAACAGCAGCGGAACATGGTGATGACGGTCATCACTGACCTCAAACGTCACCACAACTTCCGGGTAAAAGCACTGGACTTTATGCTTCTGGAAATAATCCTTAATGGCGAAATGCAGCTGATAAACCCCTTTGGGAAGATTCAGGTCATCTGTCGCCAGGTTTGGAATGCGGCCATCACTGTTGGTGACGCCACTGCCCACTGGCTGCCAGCCATCACCTGCCTGTTTTGACAGGGAGACAGGGACTCCTTCTGCCGGTAAGCCGCTACCGGTATCCAGAATATGGGTGCTGATGCCGGTCATGCCATTTGCCTCCATTCAATCAGTTTGTTCAGACGTAGCCGGGTTATCTTATGTTGCTCGGCAGCGGCAATCGTCAGTTCATGTTCCGGCTGGTTATTCAGCCGGTCATTCAGCAGTGACAGCATCTGATCCGCTGACTTCCCGGTGGCGCAGACAATGAAGATATAGCCAAAGCGGGTTTCGTAAGCGGTGTTACCGTCTGCTAATGCCTTGAGTGTTTCGTCACTGGCAGTGGCTGCGCCTGATTGCTCATGACCGGCCATATCACGGGTATTGGCGTATTTTGCTTTCAGGCTGTTTACGTCGCCAATCTTCGGATGGCCTGCAAAAGCCTGTAGATAGTCTTTTTCTCCACAGGCGGACCAACTGGTGTCCGCTGTGGATAGAAGCTGATCTTGACTGGAGTATGGCCGGTTGTTCGCCATGTATTCCAGCCAGTGGTCACTGGTACAGCATTGGCGGAAAAAATGCCTGGCGCTATCCATATCCAGACTGTTCAGTTCATCCAGTGTCATGAACTACTCCCCTCAACGTCGCTTTCAAAACCGCTCTCATAACCGCTCTCATAACCAAGAACGCGAAGCCTTGATACCCCCCCATCAGGAAATATATTCAGACGCACATGGGTGTATGGTTGTTCCGTATTCTGCAACTCATTCAAGAACCGATGGTTGCGATGAGCATGCAGTTTCTGTTCCGGAAGAATGGTATGCCATTGCACAGGATCCGTTGCATCTTCAGGGTTTTCCCCAGCAAAGTGACAGGCCTCCAGGCTGCAACGGTCAGGGTAGTTACCCTTGAAGTGCAAGGTATCCACTTCTACGCGACGAATAGTTCCGGGCAGAGCCAGCTTGACCATCATCCAGTCATTGCCGCCCTGCCGCCGACGTCTGGTTTCCCAGCCATTATGCATATCGACACCACGCCCTGGCAGTAACAGGTTTTGCATAGGGCCAAAGAATGAGTCACTGCAGGCTACGGAGCGGCCACCGTTCATCAGTGCCGACAGATCCAGGGGCTCACCCGGTAAGCGATGGCGCTGATCAAGATGAACCTTGCCATAAACCCGGAGACGGGCGACACCGCCATCGGGGTAAATTCGCAGACGAATATGGCTGGCTACTCTCGGAGACTGATCCAGAGTAATCAGGTTTCGGCAATCGGGCTGTACGTCCACCCGATCCGTCAGCGGTAGCCAGTTGCTCTGTTCGTTGGGATCGGCGTCATCAAGCAGGTAGTCCAGCTGCACTGCGCCGGGGGCATTACCTTTAAAGTGACGTGTATCAATATCCAGCGCTTCGATTTCACCCACAGCAGCCAGGCGCACAATGACCCAGTCACAGCCTTCAAAACCCGGTGCATCGCGACGGCGGCGTGACTCCCAGCCATCCATCCATTTGCCGTAAGCCGTATATTTTTCTGGCAGAAATACCGGCTCTTCAGCCAGTAGCAGGTTATCTTTTTCGGCAAAGAAATCATCGCTGCAGTCGAGAACATCCCCACCCAACGCACGGGCTGCCAGATCAATTCTTGTCTGCTGCCACTGTGCGGCGAGATCATCAGAAGAGTTATTCATTAATGTGTTGAACCTGCTGTTATTATTTTTCAGTGCATTGATAGCGGCAAACTTGTGTGAGCTTTGCACCAATTTTTCCTGATAGAATAAGATTTTATTATTTGACCATTTAGTCAATTTTTTGAGCATTTATGCCATAGAACCCATCAGGCAGGCAATAAAAAAATGGAGAGCCCAATGACGTTCGATCCTCTTTTAACGACAGATGACTACCCAAGAGACCTGGTTGGTTATGGCAAAACGACGCCTGATCCCCAGTGGCCGGGTAATAGCAGAATAGCGGTTCAGTTTGTTATCAATTACGAAGAAGGCGGCGAGAACTGCATTCTTCACGGTGATGAGGCATCGGAGGCATTTCTCTCGGAAATCATTGGTGCTCCGGCTCATAAGGGCATGCGTCATATCAGTATGGAGTCGATCTATGAGTACGGCTCAAGGGCCGGGTTCTGGCGACTTCACCGGCTGTTCTCACAGAGGCAGATACCGGTGACTGTGTACGGTGTCGCCATGGCCATGGCGCGTAATCCGCAAGCTGTCAGAGCCATGATAGAGTCCGGTTGGGAGATTGCCAGCCATGGTTATCGCTGGATTGACTATCAGTTTATGGACGTTGATGAAGAGCGTCGGCATATGCAGGAAGCGATTCGTCTGCACACCGAAGTGACCGGTAAGCGCCCAACCGGCTGGTATACCGGGCGCTGCAGTCCAAATACCGAGCAGCTGGTGGTGGCAGAGGGAGGTTTTTTATATCACGCCGATAGCTATGCCGATGACCTTCCCTACTGGGATACCCGGTTTGGTAAACCCCAGCTGGTGGTTCCCTATACGCTGGACTGCAATGATATGCGCTTTGCCACCGCCCAGGGTTTTAACAGTGGCGATCAGTTCTTCAGTTATCTGAAAGACGCTTTCGATGTACTTTATGAAGAAGGTGCCACGGCTCCCAAAATGCTCTCAATAGGCCTTCATTGTCGTTTGGCTGGACGACCGGGGAGGGCGGCAGCCCTGACCCGTTTCCTGGATTATGTGCAATCCAGGCAGCAGGTATGGCTATGTACACGGGAACAGATTGCCCAACACTGGCATACTCATCATCCTTATAATCGATAACACTGGTTGGTAATTTTCAGGGAGAGCGGTGTATGGGCAGTCTGATTGATATTCAGGCCGGGGCAAAGGCATTGGACAGTATTCGTGCCAATGGTTTGCCCCAGGAGAGTGTCAAGGTCATGGTAGGCGCTTCTGGTGGTCCAAAGTGGTTTGTCCTCAGTGGCCTGGATAAAGCTTTACTGGGCGAATACTTCCGCGACAGAACATCACCGCTGGATCTGATTGGTACGTCCGCCGGCAGCTGGCGTTTCAGCTGTTACAGCCAGGATGACCCTCTGGCTGCCCATGAGCGTTTTGAACAGGGCTATATTTACACCAGTTATTCCAGCAAGCCAGATGCTGCTGAAATAAGTCGAAAAGCCAGAGAGTTGGTAGAAACCATCGTTTCCTCCGATAGTGTCGGACAGATTCTTGATAATCCCGTTTTCCGTTTTAATCTGATTGCCGTGAGAAGCCATGGACTGACCGCTTCTGAGCGAAAACCGCTACAACTGGTCGGCCTGGGGCTTGCCGCTACAGGAAACTTGATTAATAGAAAATATTTGTCGTCATTTTTTACCCGTACTCTTTTCTATCATCCAGCCTATGACACTTCAGAGAAGCCTGCTTTTTACCATGCCGATGATCTTCCGACTGAGCGTGTACGACTGACGGCAGCCAATCTGGTGGATGCCATTATGGCCTCTGGCTCCATTCCTGCGGTAATGCAGGGGGTGAAGAATATCTCTGGTGCGCCCGCAGGCTGCTATCGGGATGGCGGGCTTACCGATTACCACTTCGATATGCGCTTTCATCAGGGTGATGGTCTGGTGCTTTATCCACACTTTTACTCAAGGATGATTCCAGGCTGGTTTGACAAGGCCTTAAAGCATCGCAGGCCGTTGCCACAGAATACCGACAATATGGTACTGGTTTCGCCGTCACAGGCATTTGTTGACCGGCTTCCCTATGGAAAAATACCCGATCGCAATGATTTTGCCCGATTTACCTACGACGAACGGGTGCGCTACTGGCAGCGGGTGGTTAATGAGAGCAAGCGGCTGGGGGATGAATTTCTGGAACTGGTCGCGGGTAATAAAGTACGACAGGTGGTTAAGGAACTGTCCTGAAATAACTTCCACATCCGATGTTGTCGAGTAAAGAAAAAACCTTGCCACGGAGACACGGAGAAAAGAAAAAATCTTTTCCTCTGTGACTCCGTGACTCCGTGGCGAAAAAAAGGAAGTTATTCAGGGACAATTCCTAAGCCCCGGGCTTAATCACCGAGAGGGTTGACTGCTGCAACCGGGGTTGCAGCTCAGGCCATACATTGTTTAACAGGATTGGCTGGGCGGCTTCCGTCGGGTGAATCCCGTCCGGTTGATTGAGTGAATCATTGCCTGCAACGCCATCCAGGAAGAAGGGAATCACTGGTACGTCCCACTTTTTACCCAGCCCATGAAAAGTTTCTGTAAAACGTCGGGTATAGACCGGTCCATAGTTGGGCGGGATCTTCATTTCAAAGAGAATAATGTCAGAATTGTATTCCCGGGTCAGGGCGATCATCTGATCAAGGTTGGATTTGATGGTTTTCAGCGGCTTTCCCTGCAGACCATCGTTGGCACCCAGCTGCAGTAACACCAGGTCCGGGTTGGTCTGTGCCAGCGTTTTGCGAAATCGGCTCAGGCCTCCGGCGGTGGTTTCGCCACTGATACTGACATTGGCAATTTTCCAGGGGTACTGATGGCTGTCGATTTTTTCCTGAAGTAATTGCACCCAACCCCGATTGATATCCGTAAGACCGTAGGCAGCACTAAGACTGTCGCCATACACTAATAGTGTTTTTTCTGAAGCTGACAAATTGATGGCCGGAAGGGACATTAAAACAAGAGTAAACAGCCTTGAGCCAATAGAAAGCCTTGAGCTGGTGAAAAGACGACGAAATAAGGATTTTCTCATGAATGATGCGCTCTCCGGTTCCCGCAACACTCTCACCTCTGAGACCGCCGCTGAAACCACTCCATCGATAGAATCTGATTCACTGGCGGTGACTGCCTCAGGTCTGGAAAAGACCGTGGTTGCCCGTGATAACCGACTCACCATCTTGTCCGGACTTGACCTTCAGATCAAGTCTGGTGAATCCGTTGCGATTGTAGGGACCTCCGGCTCAGGCAAGTCAACGCTGCTGGGTATTCTGGCAGGGCTGGATTTGCCCACGGCAGGCAGTGTCAGTCTGGCCGGAAAACGCATTGATCATCTGGATGAAGATCAGCGGGCAACGGTGCGCGGGCAGCATACCGGGTTTGTTTTTCAGTCATTCCAGTTACTTGCCAACCTAACGGCACTGGAAAACGTTATGTTGCCCCTTGAGCTGGCGGGTGTGGATAACCCCGGTGAACGGGCCAGGAAACTGCTAACCCGTGTCGGTCTGGAGCACCGGCTGGAGCATTACCCGAAACAACTGTCCGGTGGTGAGCAGCAGCGGGTCGCCATTGCCAGGGCATTTGCCGGGGAACCGGATATCCTCTTTGCCGATGAACCCACCGGCAATCTGGATGAGAAAACCGGTGAAAGCATTATTGAACTCCTGTTTGAAGTAAATCAGGCCAGCGGTACCACTATTGTCCTGGTTACCCATGATATGGACCTTGCCAGACGGTGTCAGAGAATACTGAAATTACACGGCGGTCGTCTGGAGGCGGTGCTATGACGGTGAACAGTTCCCCCGCAAGTCTTAAGCACAATAAGGTTATCCACAAGCCGAAAAGTACCTTCGGACTCGCCTGGCGTTTCCTGCTCAGGGACTGGCGCTCCGGCGAACTCTGGCTGCTGGTGGCGGCACTGTTGATGGCGGTTGCAGTCAGTACCGCCATTGCCCTGTTCAGTGAACGCCTGCAACTGGCTCTTGGACGACAGGTGGCAGAAGTACTGGGTGCCGATATGTTGATTCGCAGCCCGGGACCGGTGCAGCCAGAGATTCTCGAAGCAGCCAGAAAGCAGGATTTAAAGTTATCCACAGTGCTTGAATTTCCCTCGGTGGTGATGGCCGGGGATGAAATGCAGATGGTCTCTGCCAAGGCTGTGGAAAACAATTATCCACTGCGCGGACATATTCGTACGGCAGATCAACCCTTTGCCCCAGACCAGATTGTCAATGACACACCCAGCCCGGGTGAAGCCTGGCTTGAACCCAGGCTTTTTCCTTTACTGGGCGTGGCTATCGGCGATCAGGTGATGCTGGGGAATACCTGGCTGACCATTACCCGGGCAATCACGTTGGAAACGGATCGGGGAGGTGATTTTTACAGCTTTTCGCCCAGGCTGATGTTCAATATGGCGGACCTGGAAAGCACCGGCATTATCCAGCCGGGCAGCCGGGTCAGCTGGAAAACGCTGATGGCAGGAGAGCTTTCATCACTGGAACAATTCAAGGCATGGTCCAAAAGTCGTCTGGATACCAGTGAACAGTTGCTGATGGCCGACGACAGTCGACGTGATCTGCGCAACTCGGTGGTGCGGCTGAAGCAGTTTCTTGGCCTGGCCAGTATGGCCGCGATGCTGCTGGCTGGCGTTGCGGTGGCCATGGCCAGCCAGCGGTTTGCAGAACGCCGTTTTGATAGTTGTGCGGTGATGCGATGCCTGGGAGCCAGTCGCCAGCAGGTGCTGAGACTGTTGCTTGGGGAGCTGGCTTTTGTGGCGGTGCTGGTGGCGCTTCCCGGCGTATTGATTGGCTGGTTGCTTCAGGAAGGGATTGTCCAGTTACTCAGGGGGGTATTGCCCGCCTGGCTGCCCGCAGCGGGCATCATGCCGATGCTGATTGGTGGGCTCACCGGAGTGATTACCCTGGCCGGCTTTGGGCTTGCGCCACTGTTACGGCTACAGGACGTTTCGCCACTGAGGGTCTTAAGACGTGACCTGTCGCCTGCACCGGCGGCTTCCTGGCTGGTATATGGCTTTTCGTTAATGGCGGTGTTTCTGCTGCTCTGGTATCACACCGGCGAGGTGGTGATGGCGCTGATTCTGGCCGTGGCTTCGGGGGCGGTGCTGATGATGATCTCCCTGGGCGTGCAATTGCTGCTTACTCAACTGGGCAATCGTCAGAGGCTTGCTGCCCTGCCGGTGTTCTGGCGTCCCGGGGTCAGCAGGATTATCCGGGGTAAAGGCAAGACCTCGGCCCAGCTTCTGGCATTTACCCTAACCTTTATGGCCATGGCGGTGGTGCTGCTACTGCGCACCGATCTGCTTGATCGCTGGCAGAATGAGTTGCCGGACGAGACACCCAACTACTTTGCCATGAATATCCAGCCGTCTGAAGTTGACGCATACTCCAAGTTTCTGACCATTAATGATGTGGATACCAGTCAGCTCTATCCGATTATCCGTGGTCGTCTGGTTCGCATTAATGATGTGCCCGTCAGGGAGGCAGTAACCAAAGAACAGGAGAACCATAACGCCCTGAACCGTGAATTGAATATGACCTGGTCAGAAACGTTGCCGGAAAATAACCGGATTGAACAGGGCGAATGGTGGGAACCCGGCAGCAATGAGGGGCTTTCCATTGAGGCAGAAATTGCTGAAAACCTGGGTATTGATCTGGGTGACCGGCTGACGTTTATGGTGTCAGGCAATGAGTTTACCGAAACGGTGAGCAGTATTCGTTCGGTCCAGTGGGAGTCTTTCCGGCCTAATTTTTACATGATTTTTCCTGAGGCCATTTTACAGGATCTGCCGGCTACCTGGTTGAACAGCTTCTATCTGGATGCAGAGGATAAACTGCTGCTCAATGGTTTGGTCACTCAGTTTCCCACCATGACCTTGCTGGACCTGGATGCTGTGATTAGCCAGGTTAAGAAGATGCTGGCGCAATCAACCATTGCTGTCGAAGCGATGCTGGCGGCACTGCTATTGGCAGGGTTGCTGGTGATGATGTCCGTGATTGAATCCAGCATTGATGAACGCCTGCACGAGGGCGCATTAATTCGCTCACTGGGAGGAACCCGTCGTCAGCTCTTGATCATGCAGATCGGCGAGTTTGTTCTGTTCGGTATTCTGGCGGGTTTACTGGCAGCCTGTGGTACCGAGCTTGCCAGCTATTTGCTCAATACCCGGGTTTTCCAGTTGCGCTGGGAACCTGCCTGGTTTATCTGGTGTGCATTACCCCTGTTTGGTGCCGCTGTTCTGGGTATTGCCGGATGGTTGGGGATTCGCCGGGTCATCAGTCAGTCTCCTGCAAATATTTTGCAGGAGGTGTGAGCCAAACTGCATCTGTATAAAAAATAAACAGGCATTGTTTTGCCCAGTAACAGTAAGGGATAAAAGGATTTATCCACAGCTCATTCAGGGAGTTGATCAGGGAAACTGTGGAAATCTGTTCACTATCTGGATTAACCTGAAGAAAACACTACCTCAGGGAAGGAGGTTACGATGGCGTGGGTAATTGATGGCGATGTCAAAGGGCTCAGTGGACCGTCTGCACGGGAAGACATTATGGAAGGAGTAGCGACTGTGGTCTCTGCCGATTCGCTTCCCATTGAGGATGAATCCTACCTCTGCCTGTTATGCCTGCGGGACAGTACTGAGCGGATCATCATGCTCTACTTTAATTACATCAAGTTGCGTCAGGAAATATCGAGAGACACGCCTGCCGTGCTGATCGGCATGCTGATGGTCATGCAGGAAAAACACCAGGGTCTGCAGGAGAAGCTGCTGCATTACTACCCGGATAATATGGCCGCTGGCAAATGGCACGATCGGGATGAGCAAAATGAATGCCTGGGGTATCTCAGTGAAGATAACCGGCAATCCTTACAGCAGATCTGTCTGACCGAGATGAAGATGGTGATGTTGATATCACAAATGATGGAACGCTAGGAGGCATTGACAGGTTGCGCACAGGTTTATGTGGATAACCTGTGCGCTACCTGTATAACTCCTGTTGCCAGTTATGAATAAGTTTGCCGTGAAAGAAAATTGCCACGGAGGCACAGAGACACGGAGAACAGAAAAACGCTTTTCCTCTGTGTCTCCGTGACTCTGTGGCTAAAGCTTTCATGACAGAGGGTGACAAACCATCGTCATGAACATTTGTGTATAAGCAGGTGTGGACAAACCGAAAACAACAGTCAGGCAGGAGAACCCAGAAGATCAAAACAAGTGGATTAACGGAGCTGTTAATCGTGGCCCCCTGGACCATCCGCTTTCTCAGAGGATTTATCACCATCCCCTTTGGAGCCCAGGAGTTTTTTAAACTGCTCTGCCAGATCCGTCTGCCCTTTGATCTGACTTCTTTCGACGACCGGGGCATCAAAATCTTTCAGCAGAGTGATTTGGTTAGGTGTGATGCCAATAAGAAGATCTTTGCCACTCACCCGAACCAGAGTCAGGCGTGACTGATTCGTTAGAGGCGCACTGGATAATAACTCGATATCTTTGCCCATGGCCGGCAGTTTGGGGTTAAGCCGCTTGACCAGCCAGGCCAACGCAAAAATCAGGCTGACCACCATCAGCATGGGCATGACAACCTGGAACAGATCCAGTTCACTGACCGGATTGGCAGGCTCTGCTGTCTCTGCCATCAAGCTGGCGGGCAGAAATAACAGTAAAGCGTAATATTTGCATAATTGTCTCATGCTAATGACTATAAAGCCCTCCCGGCTCAGAGTGCAAGCTTCTGATTTGGTTTATATTCTGCGCAATGGTGAAATCCCCTGCTGCTCATTGGCTCATCTTATTAAAGATGTGATTTAAAATGGAATGTCCAGACGAGAATCAATTGACTCCTGATGCTCAGATAATCATTAGATATCAATAGATTAATAGTATTGGGGAATTTTCTAACCTGGTATTTTTATTTCTTTAATGAACTATTGTCCTCAATATTGATCTAAAAGGAGTAATTAGAAAATCATTCGAACTTAATCTGCTTAAGATGTGATTTCTTAACGAATGCAATGACTGTTGCTTGAAGTAAGCAAAACATTAAGTCCTAGTGGAATACAGGAAGAGCCCTTAAGCTGATTAAAACCCCATACGGTTAAAAAATCTTTCCAGAGTATTTAAGGAGTAAAAAATGGATAATAAGGTTGGGAATAAAGGTTATGGAACAACAAGCTCTTCTCCTGGTGTCGGCCCCTCTGAATCTGCAAGGCGCAGGCATGATACGGGTACTCATGAAAGATATAAACATCCCGCTAAAAATGATGGCACAGGACAACCTGTTCCATCGCAGCAATTCGCAGGTCGTCCCTGTTCAACAAGGCTGCCGCGGCCTTCCGGAGTCTCCGTCAGCACGGGGCCCGGTTCTGTAATCCGCGCTATTTCAGGACCTCGACTTGCACCAGAAGCCTCTGCTTATTCAATAAGCCAACAGACTGCAGTTACCCGGTTATCTTCACCCCACAACCGGAGTACTGCCGCTGACTCTTCTGCAAAGTCTTTGAGTGATATTGCCAGGGTATGTTGTGAAATCTTCCGTAAAGAAATTCACCCAAGACTCCAATTTATGAATGAGGTAACTGAACAGGATGTTCATAAGGCTGTGTCGACACTGCAAAACTCAGTAACAGTCATGCAGCATTTAAAGGCGTTGAAACCTGATACGAAATTAGATGTCGCATACAGATGGGCCCTCGAAGAGGTGGCCACAGCACACATGACTTTGTCCGTTGCCGGGATGACCAATTCTGAAACTGGTTCAAGAGCAAAGAAGTCTGAGTCAACAGTTGAGGGGAATAGGCAAAAATACTCACCCCGTTACGACCTGCGAGCTGAAACCGCTGCCAATAGACCGGGACAATCAGAGGCAACACACGCTCCTCAACCACCGAAAGTAAAAATTAAACGCCCGGTACTTACCCGATCCAGGCAATCACCGGGTATGGGAACTCAAAGAGAAATACAGGATGCCCGGTCAGATCGGTTAAAACCACAAGCTCGGCAGCATGTGCCCATTCCACCGACTAACAATGAGCAAGATCGGCCACCGACAACGGTTGCAGATACATCTGATGGTGCTTTCCTGGGTCTGAGTGGTGATGCTCTGACCGAATCTCTCTGGTTTGACATCTACAATGGCCGGAAGGCTGCTAATTGGATAAAGCATGTCAGACAGCCTGAAGAACTGCCGCCAAAGGTCAGTTCACAACGTGCTGCTGTGAAGAACATTACGCCCCCGTTTATCCAGACTGATTTACCAGGGGCTCATGCATCTACTCCGCTAACAGCTAATGCTTCAGGCTCCTCCACTTTCCGTTTGCGCCCATCGGCACAGAAAAAGCAGGAAACCCCGCTTATTCCACCGAGCTCTCACTTCCGGCCAATCAGGCCTGAAGCGAATGTTGCTGCCACTTCCCCTTTGACAGAAGGCCTGAATCTACCGAAAGCGCCAGAGCCCGGCGAAGCAAGGCGAAAGCATCTAATGCCAGGAGTGAGCAGCAGGCCTCCGGCACCGGTAACCACAGCAAGGTCCGATGCTGCCCTGACAAAAGCTCCAGACATGCCTGTTCAGCTGGTAACTCAGGGCCTGCCAAAAGCTGACTCTGAACATTTGGCAGTTGCAACCAGAGAGCCATTTACAACATTATCCTTTAATATTCGTCGCTATGCTCAATTAGAAGGCGAGAGCCTAACAAATGTTGTAAGCAGCATTAACTCATTAGGACTGAATAAGAATACTATCGAGCTAGCTGCTGGATACTTGTGGAAAAAGGAAACTCAGGATGCTTTGGATATAGTGCTAGCGGCGTACACCACGCTGAACACGCCGGTATTGACTACTCCCCCTGGCCCTACTGTTGAAGCTAACCAGGTTTCAGTGTCTGCAGATGAGCTTTCTAACGCTGATAGACCTGAGAATTCTATTTCCGACTCCGGCGCGTCGAAACAAGTCATAGAGGCTGTTGGAGGTCGTCACACCATTGACCCTGACTCCAGGCTCTCTGAGGAAGATGAAGGCGGTTACGACATAAGAGAGGCTATTTGGGAGGCAATGAAAGAAGAGGTGGGTGTTCTTTCATCTGGTCACAGCTCAGGTACATCTAGTCCAGGTAGTTCATCTAGTTCATGGCATTTCGTAGACACTAAACCAGATGAGCATGTCGTAGACACTAAACCAGATGAGCATGGTGGTACTGAATATCTTATCCGCGCCGAATCTCAAGCTACCCATTGGCCGGACCATCCGCAAAGACAGGCAGCGGAGCCTTGGGTCGCCCTGGGCATGAAAGACCCGACTCCCTCTCTGGTATATGATTTTAGGAATCAAAAGATTGATCCGTCAGCGCTGCCTGATCAATCCGAGAACACCAGAATCACTGAGGAGCAAATCCCGAAAATAATGGAACAACTTAAAGCGTTATGTCCTATGGATGCCGCTACCGAGAAAAGGATATGGAGCAATATTGGTACTATCCAACTGACTACCACGGAGGTTGAGGCGGCCACTTATGGTGGTAGAGATTCGCTTTGTAATATTGTGGCAAAATGTATGGAGGGTCCATCATTACCACAACAAGCAGCTATTCATGCCGACGGACGTATCACTCATCCAAGTGAAGCAACGGTAAGACCAGCAGGCATTCAAGCAAGAAACAATAACTGTGGCCTTGCATCCTTCTTTATGTCTATTTCACATGATGGATTGCTGGGTAGGTTGATTAGCGATGCAAATAATAAAATTGAAACACTTGAACGTTTAGGGGATTCTGATAAAACCAGATCCTTAAAAAGGCTAGTTAACCTACTGGAGAAATTCAATACTGGTGGAGATATTGATAAATATATTTCAAATGATGAACTTGATAATATCAGATTACACTATAGCCTGAGAGCAGCCAAGTTGAAGCGTGAAGCTGTGGATATTGCTTTCAATAATAAAGAGCGGCTTGTAAATTTTGTGGTGGGATCGGCATTCGAAAATGGCGCAACATTAACAAATGACAATAAAAAAGCGACAATTTCATTAGAAATATCAGCAATTCCAAAAAAAGGTTCATTATACGCTACGGTTGTCTCTCTTCCTGATCCATCTACAGGTTATATGCTTCTCAAAGGCACTCCTCTGGTTGCAGGTCAACAGATAACTAAAGCTAATCTTGAGGATTTGGAATTTATACCATTTGGAGAACAACTGGAACCCGCTGAGTTTATAAGCAAGATGCTTAATGAAATCTATGGGTATTTGAATACTGAAGCCGAGCCGTTACAAAGTATATCGCAATTACAGCGTGTACCCATGTCACTCAAACAAAAAGTCACCTTGATTGAGATGCATCATGATCGTAAAGAATTAGAAAAAACCACCAAAAAATCACAAAATTTTGATGTTTTCATAAAGGATGAAGAAGTTCCTGGAAATTTAAAACTCAAAAAAAATGAAACTAAGCCTCATGTGTATAACAGGGATACTATCGGAGAGACTATTGAATATTATCATAATGAAAATGACATCCTGAGTTTAAAACTGACGATGGAGCACCATCATGCACATAAGGGTGTAATCCGCAAGATTTTCGAGTACTTTGATGAGAACGGAAATACCTCCGAGAAAGTTATCATTGGAATGGATAAACACTGTATGGGTGGTACTCCTTTCGTTCGTTCCAGAGAGTCTGATAAAGTTGAAAACGGAGAAAGAATCAAAGTTGAAGAAATGCTGACTGGATATTCAAAAAGCACTCCATTTGCAGGAAATTTAGTAACAACGAAAACAAAGAGAGCGGATAACTTTCAAGATTTGATCGACATCTTTATTGATAGCTTGAAAGATACATATAGTAACGGTGCTTTAAAAGCACTTTTACCGGAGGGAAAAGATGATTGTCCGGAAGTCATATTCATGATCATACCTAATGAGGGTAAACACAAAAGGTGTAAATTAGACTGGCAAAAGGATGTTAGCCTGCCCACGTCTCAAGGTAACAAAAAAGTCACTTATGGAGCCGATGCCATGCTTGCGATTGCTGAAAGCCACTTTTTAGCCTGGTTAAGAGATCGTAAAAACGGGTTGCTTCACTATGCCGACTCCATGGGCGATAGTGAAAAAAATGTTACGATTCCTGTGGTGGTTACGATGCCGGATCAGAATACAGAAGCTGCGCTTCAACTTGCTGATCAAAAGGTCAATGGCATTCATAGACACTTCAGAGAAGCCGAAAGAAAGCTAAAAGTGCTTGATAGCCAGGTGGCTTTGGTGATGTTAAAGCGAAAAGATTAAAGAACGCTGAGCCATTTATTGAACAATAAATGGCTCTTTTTTTTGCTCCCTTTTCATATTTTTGCGGCGTCTGCCCACTGCTCAATGTCAGGCTCAAGGTAAGCATGCTCCAGCGCTTCGATAGCCCAGTCCTGTCTTTCCGATAGTTTTCTTAGCAGTCGAAGAGAAACCACCTGAACGGCGGGTATCTGGCTCCAGATACTTTTAGTCAGGCATCGCCAGTGGTTGGGTTCCAGACGTTTTGGCTGTTCCAGTTGCGTTTTGCAGGTTTCACAGAGCATCAGACAGTGGTCGTAATCTGGCTCACCGGGGACAGGCTCTACCTCATAGATGGATAGTGGAACGCCGGACGCTTCACACAGTTCACATTTTGATTTTGCCCGCCGTGCCAGGTCCTTTCCCAGCATACTCAGGGCACTCTGTCGCTCCTGATGCTTTAGTAGCCCTTTGGCCATGGTTTATCCTCCAAAAATTTCTTGATCGTTACATCTTGACCGCTTGCAGTCTCTGGAAAATCAGACAATGATAAGCTGATTGATATCTGGCTGGCTGCGAGCTTATGACTCTGAATGTGAACAGGGTAAAAACTGCGAACAGGGATGACTGGTTAATTCCTGTGGATTATCTGGTAATTCATTATACAGCGGTAGACCTGAAAGATACGCTGGACATTTTTATGAATCCTGAGTCCTGTGCGTCTTCACATCTGGTGATCGATACGGATGGTGAGATTTATGAACTGGTTGACTGTCTGGATGGCCATGTCTATCGCGGTTGGCATGCAGGGGTTAGTGAGTGGGAAGGCATTCAGGGGTTAAATGACTGCTCTATTGGCATCGAGCTGGTGAATTATAACGGTAATGTATTCCCGTTTACCGAAGCACAGTACCAGTCGTTGCAGCAGGTGATGGCCAGGTTCAAAGAACACTATCCTGATTTGCGCGATCCTGAGAGGGTGCTTGGTCATGAGCATATTGCCGGCTTTCGTGGCAAAGCTGACCCCGGCATACTGTTTGACTGGCCCCGTTTTTACCGGGAGAACTACCCGGAGCTAGAGACCCCCTGCCGTCCTGCGCTATGCCCGAAAGCACTGCAAGAGAGTTTGCTGCAACTGCAAAAGAGTGAGCCTGAATCGCAAACAGAAAAAAGTCAGTTCTGGCGTTCGGTCAGTTTGCTGACAGAAACGACTATTCGACTTATTGCAGAGGCTAAGACAGGCTCTTGATGCATCAGTCCAGACTATGTTGATCCTGGGAGGCTGACCGAGAATAGACTGCCCTACACGGCAACTGCTCCTGCGTTGCTCTAGCTCCTGC
>NZ_PJPV01000127.1 GCF_002864045.1 Endozoicomonas acroporae | reverse complement strand
CAGTGAATCAGCAAACTCCCGGGCTCTGGCGGCTCCGTGAGCTGGCTTACCGACCGGGAGGGCACAACGGCCCGGGGGTTAGTGGCACTGACGGTTTCAAAATCGGTTCTCCTCAAGGCAAATACCCGACGCCAGAAATCCGGTCCGGGAGCGTCAGGCTGGTATATTAAATCGTCCTTAACCAGAACAATCCGGCTGACTGCCTTGCTGATGGGGGGGCCATCCAGCCGGGGTGGATTCTCCAACAGCTCATTCAATGAGGCCAGCTGTCTGGGCCTGAGATTGTCACAATCGAAAACCAGGGTGATGGGCACTGACTGATAAAGAAGCCCGGGACGCTCGGTTTTTTGTCCGGGAGCGGGATAATAGTGCAGCCTTCTTAACGGGTGATGATCCAGGTCGTCCGGACGCCGGATAATAAAAAAAAACCCGATGCCTGTCGTTTCCCGATAGAGACGGATCAACTCCTCCTTCCTTTCACTCCCACGAAAGGATGCGCAAGAATGAAAGTCATCACCAATCGGTGATACCGATTGCTGCAGGTGGCTGATGCAATCTGTGATGGTCGTGACGTTACGGATTGGGCTGGAATGTGCACTATCTGCTGATGCCTGTTGGACTAAATATGACTGCTCATTTTTGACGGACAAAACCCCGGTTTCTGGAGTTTTTTTAGGGATTTTACTGAGCTGTGAAGGATCGCCTGTAGAACTAGCCAGCCTTTTTTGAGCTGTTACAACAGAATGATCACTGGGTTGCGGATTGTCATTGTGCACATTAACCAAGGCACCAGGCTGAATAGGAAGCATGATATTAGTACTTTTTCTGATAGTAATTGCGGTCCGTCAGTCACTTTGGATGGTGTAAACCGGCAAAAGTTCCTCCCTGCAATGCCGTACTTCGTCATAGGGGTGCCGTGATACGCTGAAGCGCGCAACAAAACCTCAACAGCTAATTCCCGCTTAAAATAGTTGCATCATGTTCATTGAGCAGGCGTTTTATGGTTCCCAGCGACTCCCGGCAATCCAGGGCAATACCCGGAGAAAAAATCCCACTGCCGATCAGGTTGAAGTTTTGCCCTGCCGGACTTTCAAAGATGATTCCCCGGTGTTCACCGAAGTTGCCAACGATCAAGACCCGAAATCTTTTCAGGTCGTTACATATCACCGGGGTATATATTGCAGCAGAGCGTTTATCGTCGATCAGGCGAATTAACTGCCGGTTAATTTCTGCATCATCGATGTGATCCTCTAAAAGTTTCTTGGTCTGGGGCTCAGGGAGTTCCTCAAGAAAGGCTGTGCCGGTCAGTTTATTGGTGCTTTGCCGGAGGGTCTCCCACGCCCTGTCGATCAAAAACCGGGCGGCCACTATCAGGGTATTGGTTTCCTGGTAAGAGGTTGATTTTTCCGGGAAACAGGGCTCACCACGGATCAGTCGGGCAATATCCGGTTTGCCCCGGGAGGCATGACTCCAATAAACCTCGGTAGCCGCCACTTGTGGCAATTGTTCCCAGGGGGGCAGCAGTGAAAAACTGCGAACCCCCAGACTGTTGCAGACATTTTTCAAATAAATTTTACCGATGGACTCAACCCGAAACAGGCGCTGGCTTATTCGTTGAGCCATGCCATTATGATCAAAATTGAACCGGATAATGGTCTGCAGGCTTTGAACAGGCAGGACGGGAAAATCATTCGGGCTTTGCAAATACAGTTGCCAGGCAAACTCCGACCACTGACAGAAAAGATGCTCTTTGGGAGACTGATACCTGGTTGACCAGATGAGCATACAGTGGCTCCAGTCGATAATGGCTTTTTTTTCCGGTGGGGCCAGGGTGGAAAAATGGTCAATGGCATGTCGGGCCGCTTGTAAATATTGTGTCGGCACCCAATGGTAGGCAATCAGAAATGCATCGATATTACCTTCGCAATCTGGCGATATTGGGTAAGATCGATCTGATAATCCCCCCCTGTTTATGGGGATAGGGCGGAAATTTTTCCGGAACGTTGCCAAAAAGGCGTCCTGGATAGGTTTTATCGCCTCTTGGGGTAATTCAGATCTAGTACAATTGTGTTGCTGGAGCAGAGAAGTGGCCAGTGCCAATATCCCATTCCAACCATCAGCGGCTCCGTCCTGCCCGTAAGATGAATTGACTGGCTGCACTGGGGCTGACTGGTAAAGATTGTGCCATTCCGGCTCTGATGAAAAACTGATACTGGAGCTGCCAGCGCCCCCTAAATCACACAGTCGCCACCCATTGCGGGATCTGACCTCAACGAAAGCATGTGATTTCGATTTTACTACTCGGGCTTCAATACCCCAGTAAAGACAGAGTAATTGCAATAGAAACGCACGGTGGCGGCAGCTTCCCTGCTGCTCCTGCAACAATTGCTTGACCAGACTGATGCCGGTTTCGTCAAAAGTACGATCGTAAGAAAATGTCCTGAACCAATCGACCAGCGCCAGCAGCCGTCCAGCCAGATTTCTTATCAGCCCTATTTCCCGCAACTTCCGGTATCCCGGAAAGTGAGTAGGATCCCCGCTGAACACCTCTTGATCCAGATGTACTTTAATCAGGGGAGGGCATCGCCGGGGCTGAGTGTTGATGGGATCATCAGCCGTTAACGGCTGAAAGTAAGTCCGGTCGGGTTTAATAATAAAATCTACCGTCTCCGGTTCCGAGAGTTCGGAACGCAGAAAGTATTGGCCTGTGTGCCTATCTTGTGCCAGCCTGGTCTGTTGCGGAATGGATCTCAGACCGGTCAACCGGTCGTTGGGAGTCAGCGATGGCAATGGTTGCCAATTGCGGCCCGGTTCCAGTGTCATGCGTCCAGGGGTTTCATCGGTTTTCAGATCGGTACGCCCGGTTAACAGGGGCAAAAGATTACTCTGATCCACGAGGTGTCTTGGCAACAGGCCGATAACTAAATTCTGATCAGTGGTCACATCGGCTGTGAGCAGTTTTAGTCGATACAGCTTGGCATGCCATTTAACGGGAAAATACCGGGTAACCTGAAATTTTCTGGGCGCACCTGGGGGCCTGCCCAGACTGAAAGCCTTCGGTGATTTTTTGGCCGAACCTCTGGAAGATCCCTTTTCTGATGACTGTACAAGAATATAGGGCCACTTAAATGCCCTTGAACTTTTTTCCAGATAGGGTTGCCACTCCCAGCTCAGATCATCAGGCCACCAACCCATGGGGGTTCTACCCAATCGATCGGCCGCCAGCAGCAGCTGCGGCAACGTCAGTTCAAGGGGAATGCGTTGTTGTCGGAAATCATTGTTAAGGGCACTGGCGCAATCGGTCAGCCACCGACTCAGATCCTCAGATACCCCCATGGCTTGCAGCCTGAGCCGGTAGTCATCCAGGGTATCATGGTGGATATGAACGCCGGTAAATCGGCTGGTCAATGACGGCGGGAATGCCGTCCGTCCGGGATAGGTGGGCGGATTAACGGTACCTATCAATTTGAACCCGGCCTTGTGGGGCAGCGGCAAGCGGTCATTAAGAAACTCTTCCAATAGCCCGGAAGGAATGATATTGAGTTCACTGACCACTAATACCTCACCCAGACGCCAGGCGCGGTTAAAGGCCTGCACAAACTGGTTAAACTGGTCCGGTGTCCCATTGAGATGCTGAAAGCCTTTACCGGTTTGCTGTTGCCAGGTGGTCAGGGTCAGCAGTAACAGGGCATCCTTACCCCACCCGGCAGTCCCTTCCACCACCATGGCAACTCTTCCCGGCTCCCTGAGTTGCAGAAATTGCCAGCAGGTTTTTATGTACTCTCTGGTGGCCGGAGTATCAATGACCAGTGGCGTCGATTGCTTTTTGTTCACCAGTGCCAACTGTCCGAAAAACTGTGTGAAGGCCCGCTGGTGCTGGTCCAGCAATGAACTGTCCACCTTACCGGAACTGTGCCAGTAATCCCTGAGCGCTTGCCATTGGGGGCGTTGGTCCCGATCGATCCGCCCACCCAGACTTTGCCCGCACGCTTCGTCAGCCAGTGCCAACACCTGGGCCTGGCTGGTGGGACAGGGTGCATCCGCCGTGATCAGCCGGAACCGGGCCATGATGTCTTTCAGGTCCCTTGGCGTCAGCTCATAGTCTGTGGATACCTGTTCTCTGTACTCTGCCAGCAGGGACAGGATGGTGGCCGAAGTGGTGGACCTCAGCTCCATGGGCCAGGTATCCGGCAGGAGTGGCTCAATGATGGCTTGTTGCAGAACGGACTCCGGCAGCGGCCGGTAGTAGAGGCGCAGAATCCGGCGTTGCAATTCAGGGTCAAGATTCCGACCCGGATAATTTTCCGGATTACCGGTCAACAAAACCCGGTGGTTATCTGTTAGCTCGAACGTCTGGCCATTGACGCAGAGCCGGGGAGGTGATTGCAGCAAACCGGTCAGTGGTGACAATAGTCCGTGCTGCACCAGATTGGCTTCATTAATAACCAGTAGGCCCGGGCGTCTTCTCCTGGCCCAATCCGTTATCTGGCCGGGTACCGAATGAGAGACCGTATTGCCCTGCCGGTCTCGTTTCAGGGAGACCGAACCGTACAGGTCTTCCCAGGTGGTGTTCGGTCCCAGGGTCAGGGTTTTCACCGTCTGCTGGTCAGGCTGTAGGCCAGCGGCAAGCCGGTTCATTGATGCCTGCCGCCGTTCCTGTAACGCTTGTCCGGTGGCGACGGCCAGACAGGATTTACCGGTACCCGCCGGGCCATTGAGTTCAATGATCCTATGCTGTCTGAGCATGGTCGTGAGCTGTTCAAGCCGTTTGCCCTGCTGCTGATGATGATGACAGCTGGCCTTCAGCCAATCTGAGGCCAGGGTCTGCAAGGAGGTTGTCAGCTCCGGGAAGGCGTGCTGAAGCGGCTGTTGCAGCGGTTCCAGTGGCTCAGAGAGATGGCATTGGCTAATGGCGGTCAGTTGCTGGTTCAAGTCCCGGGCTTGCCGATGCACCGGGATATTCTGGCTGCCACAGACCCGCAGGGCATCGTACAGCAGGCGCAGGCGATGGCCGGAATAGGGATGGATATTGTCGTTCAGTACCGGCAAAAGATCAGCCTCAATGCCCTGTTGAGGGAATATTGAGTGGATAATGGCGGCCATTTTCGCGGTGCTGCGGGGAGAAGGTTCGCCGAAAATAGCGGGCAAACACTCGCCCAGTGCCGGTGCCATATAACGGGCCAATGGCCAGAAATGATCGGCCAGATCCTTTGGGTGCTTCAGGGCTGGCAGGGTGTTCAGGATGGCAGCAATGCCATCACGATCAACATCTTCCATGGAATCCGGAAATATCGCACTGATCTGAGCTTTGACAAAACTGTAAATGGTTACATTACCCCGCACCGGATGGGCCAGTAACTTATTCAGGGCCTTACGCCAGTGGAAGGGCTCTGGAGTCTCGGCGCGATCCAGTTGCTGTTCAATGGGGAGCTGAGCCTCCAGCAGGGTCAGAAACTCAGCCGGTGCCTGAACCGGAATGACCGGATAACTTTTATCCGGGCTCTGGGGCAATGTCCGAATGCGGGACAAAAGACTGCCTAATGGCCGGATTGCATCGGGATGGCGGGACGAAAAGGGTTTGATCAAACCGGGGGCGGCCATAATGGATTCTGCCAAAATGGACTCAGCTTTACCGAGCTCAGCTATTTCAGGCTCAAAACTGTCAGGCTCAACACTATCAGCCTCTACACTGCCTGCTGAGCAATCACTCCAGGTATCCTGCTGCTGTTGCCAGCGCTGGAACCATGGGCCCTGGGCAGGCAGTTGGTCAGCGGGCCAGACTATATGCAGCTGGCAATTGGGCAGGACTTTTTTCTGGCCGTAAATCCAGAGATAGGGCTTAGGTGCCAGTAGTGACTCCAGATGCCCTGCCAGGGTCGG
>NZ_PJPV01000126.1 GCF_002864045.1 Endozoicomonas acroporae | reverse complement strand
ACAGGCACTCCTTTAGATACTGCTTTCTTTCGCCAAGTGTACAGGGTCACATCAGAGATACCAGTCTCACGTACCAACTGCGAAACTGGCACATTATTGGGTGGCATCATCTTCTGAATGATGGACTCTTTGAACTCTTCTGAATAGCGGGCCATTGATTACTCATGACCGCCCCCTGTTGAGATTTCTAATTTCAGGAGAGGCGACAACTATGCTGACACAGGGGGTTAAAAATTTAGCCCTGATTTCAGGGCTCGTCTGACTATTTCTCACTTAGCCTTCTGGATGGCTCTCAGGAAGGCCGCTGCATCAGCAATCCCGGAACCGCACCTGAAGGTTGAGCAATCGCTATCGGAGGCAAAGGATCTGGCTGTTTCTTTCAACAGGCGCTCGCGCTCAGAAGGTGACAGCGTTGGATTGACAGCGTAACTAAGGTCAATCAAACCTGCGATATGTGGTGCTGCCATGCTGGTGCCCTGAAGTTCAGCGTAGGAGCCGCTTGTCGGACCGTTCAGCCCGGAATTGTACAATGACAGGATGCCATTGCCCTGGAACAGGGTTTCACCACCGGGAGCCATAATGTCGATCTCGGTACCATAATTTGAGTACCAGCTGCGGTTTCCTGTGCGATTGATAGCACCAACAACAATGACATTTTTGCAGTTTGCCGGCGTGCTCATGGCCACATTTTGTTGCTCATTGCCTGCTGCAACCACCACCGTGACACCCGCAGCAACCACTTCATCAATGGCGTCCTGATAGGTTTGCGGACACCAGAGCGCTTCACCACCAAGGCTTAGATTCAGTACGTTGACCGGATTGGGGTTTATCGGGAGTCCATAGACTTTCAGACCTGCTCCCCAGCGCATGGCTGATACGATATCGGAGGTATAACCACCACATCGCCCAAGTGCCCTGAGAGTTTGCACCCTGGAGAGCCAGGTAACCCCTGAAACACCAACGCTATCATTGGTTTTCGCCGCAATCGTGCCCGTAACATGAGTACCGTGCCAGCTGCTCTTTCGGGCGTTAGCCGGAACCGGGTCACCGAATGAGGAGCCGCAGGCTCCTGGCTGCAGAGCGTCTCCCGGATCCCGGGGGTTACTATCCCAGCCATCACCATCATTCGCCATCCAGGGATCAGAAACAAAATCATAACCTGCTACCAGCCTGTCATTAATCTCCTGGTGGTCAGTAATTCCGGTGTCAATAACACCGATCACATTGTCAGTACTGCCAATGGATATTTCCCAGGCAGCAGGGAGATTAATACCCGCTCCGGTTTCAAAGTAGTGCCATTGCTGATTATAAAGGGGGTCGTTGGGGACTCTCATGGCCTGCATTACCAGGTCTGGCTCAGCAAACTTTACCTGGGGGTCATCTTCTAATCCGGCTGCCAGCGTCTTTGCATCGTCAAGATTAACGGTGGCTCCTATTGACAGCACTTCCTGCCTTTTTCCGGCCGCAACCCCATAACCACCATGGGTTACGCCCTGCTTAATAAAAGCCAATGCTCTGGCTTCGGTAGGCTTTTCTTTAAAGTGAACAATGACTCTATCTGTGCGTTGTAATAAAAGTCGGTAATTATCTACTTCAGCCTGTGAAATAAATGTCGGTGTCAACAGTGTTGCTGCTAAAACAATCCTTGTCAGCAGTGAGTTCATTGATGCTTACCTCAGGGGTAAATAGTTCACCAAATGCAATATTCAATTCTATTTGGTTACTTGTAGGAATTTGGAATCCACCTAAGAAAAAAGTATGGTGGATGGAAATAGAGGCTTCAAAGTATTTTGGATAGTTGACGGCTGATCAGATATTGGACGTCACAAAGCACCTAATGGTATTGGCAGGTTTGATGTTATTGTCGATTTGTCTTCTGGAAAACGCTGCCATTATTTCGACAGCACTGATCAGTATTGATGGTTTTATCCCATCATTGCTGGCTTTTCTGGCGCTTTTTTGGGGGCATTTACTGTATTTGAATTACGACAACAGTGTGCAGAAAAAATGGCTGGTGGATATTCCGGGCTTTATTAAAGCTGCGGATAAGAATTGGCCAGAAATGAACTGAGTGTTGTCGCGATTGTCTGAAGTATCGTAGAACGGCAGTTTAGTTTTCAGAGGATGTTTCCTGCTGTTTTTGATAAATCAGTGTTGAGGTGGCAACGCCGAAGTTTTTTGGGGGGTGGTGACCTGACTGTTGCAGCAGCAAGTTGATGATGGCCAAATGGTGCGTGGTGTGACATTGCAAAAATAACAGCTCACGAACGACGGATGTTTCCGTCTTAACGACAGTTCCATTGGTATCAATGCAGGCATTGAGTGTGAGATGGATCTCACCCGATGCATTCTCTGTCAGCCTCACCAGCCGCTCCTTGATACTCAGCAAAGCGCCTACTGCTGAAGCGACATTCCTCTCACATTCCGGGTCTCTGTCCCTGTTGTCGTAGTTAATGTATCTACTATCCAGCCCGGATAAGAAACACTGATAAAACTCAATGATATGACGTACATGAGCGCCTATGGTTTGAGTGCTGTCAGGAGCGACAGGTTTCTGACAAGTATTGGCAGGAAGTCTTTCAATAACCTGAATCAACTCAGACAACAACTGTTCATTACATTGGCAGGCATTGGATAGTGACATTGGACTCTGAACCTTATCACCTGATTTACTATTAATCCGTGCCATGTTGGCGCAACATCAGGCCCACGGCACACTACGGGCTTCTTAGCTCTGTCTTGACTACTTACACCTTTTCAGTGTTGCACAGGCTATCGAGTTTTGTATACAGGGTAGTCAGCTGAAAAAATTCAGAGGTATATTCCATTCAGGTCGTTAACCGGGATGGTGCTATGTAAACTTCCCACTAAACTAGTTAGAATGCTCGTGCCAGTCAGCGATGAGCTCTTCGACAGCCTTGAGCTCTTCGACAGTCCTGAGCTTTTTGACAGTCATGAGCCAATAAACAGCGTTAGCTTTACTGAGAGTCAACCGAGGAAAAATAGATGAGCAATATACCTTCTGAGTTACGGTATCTGCGTTCCCATGAATGGGTCAGGTTGGAGGAAGATGGTACCGTCACTATTGGTATTACAGATCATGCCCAGGAAGCCCTGGGGGACGTGGTTTTTGTTGAACTGCCTGAGCAGGGTGCTTTACTCGCTGCAGGTGATGAGGCCGGCGCTGTAGAGTCTGTAAAAGCTGCCTCAGAGATCTATGTGCCATTGACGGGTGAAGTGATTGACGTTAATGGCATTCTTGAAGACGCTCCGGAAACCGTCAACAGTGATCCTTATAATGATGGCTGGTTCTTCAAGATGAAACTTGATGATGATGGTGAACTCGGTGATCTGATGGATGCAGAAGCCTATGGTGAGTTTATTGAGTCAGAGTCCTGATCGCTTCCGGGCAAGCTGATCCCTGTAAGTAGTTAACCAAATGAAACCCTATTTTCTGACTAAGTGGACAGTCACTCTGCGGCGTTACAACTCCGGTCACGTAGCTACGGCTATGCTCCCTGCGTTGTGCCTTGCATAGTAACTGCCCACTTAGCCAGAAATATACGATTCCATTTGGCCAACTACTTATCTGAAGTCATTACCTGTTACCAACCACCTACTGCCAACAGACCGCAGTGGGTGTGTTATCGGATTGATGCTCTCCTTATACTTCACTTAAGTGCCGAATTTCCTGATGGTTACAGGCAGCCTATCTTTCAAGCTATTTTTTATAAGGACAGCAACCATCCATGAATGATGAGCAGTTACTCCGCTATAGCCGACAAATTATGCTGCCCCAGGTTGATATCGAAGGGCAGGAACGGTTGCTGTCATCAAGCGTTTTAATTCTTGGCCTGGGTGGGCTGGGCTGTCCGGCAGCTCATTATCTGGCAGCAGCAGGCGTGGGACACATGGTGCTGGTTGACCCCGATACGGTGGATACCAGCAACCTTCAGCGGCAGTCCCTTTATTGTGCCGATGATCTGGGGGCTGCAAAAGTCTCCGCTGCACAGGCCCGGCTGTCGGTAGTCAATGACAGTATTCAGATTGAGACCATCCATAGATGTCTGGCAGGTGAAGGCCTGTCAGAGCAGGTGAGAAAAGCGACTGTGGTTCTGGATTGTACCGATAACTTTACCAGTCGGTTTGCCATCAATGCTGCCTGTGTCAGAGCCTCTGTTCCCCTGGTCAGTGGTGCCGCCATCAGGCTTAATGGCCAGCTGACAGTTTATGATCGTCGTCAGCCAGGTGCACCCTGTTACCGGTGTCTATACGATGAGCAGAGCAATGAAAATCTCAGCTGTTCTGAATCGGGAATTTTGGGGCCAGTGGTCGGAATGATAGGCACAATGCAGGCACTGGAAGCCATCAAACTGATTGCCGGATTTGGCAAAACATTGAACGGTCGTTTGATGATTTTTGACGCGATGGCCATGGAGTGGCAGACCATGGGGCTGCAAGCAGATCCGGAGTGTCCTGTCTGCAGCCGGGTGTAAATAGAACTTTTGCGAGGGAGGTGTCAGGGTGGTGGAGGACTGTCTTCTACTGCCTCTAACAGACGGGCCTTGTAATCCGGGTCCAGGTCATTCCAGTGCGCACCAATAAGGGCTCCTTCAAGGGCGTAAAGCAATACCTTGGAAACTTTAAAGCCACGGTCACGAACCTTGCAGTAGGCTGCAACAGAGCCTACGTCATGGAGTTGTTCGAGCGTTCTGATGCCTACAGCGTTTAACCATTGTACGGATGTTTTGCCAAGGTTTTTTAATTCGATCAGATCAGTTGCCATGTACTGGATCCCTAACTCAACTCTAGCGTCCGTACCAGAGACAGCATGATTATTAAAAACTCAGAAGTCATTTTCCCTTAAGAATAGACCAGACTTTTGAAGTCCTCCCATAGAGTTATCAGTTATTACTGACGCAATGGTATTTTGACGCCTTGTTGGGACTTTCCAGTGCATCATTTCGATGAGTGCGATGTGTACAATCTCCGCTCAGGACGAACGGAGCTTTCGAGTCATTGGTAGAAGGAACCCATCAATCACATTGAAACCATGTACTGGCAACCAGATGGCTGATAAAGCCATTTTTTAGCCACGGTAAGCGACATTGGTCGTGCCTTTGCTAATCAATCGTTATTTTCGATACCAAAATACTTTCTGAAGGGAAACAATATAGACATTTCCCGATCACTTTCGTTTTCCGAACAGGATCAACAACAGGCTCCAGCGTATAATCGCCATCATGGTAAAGAAATCGACGACTAAAAAAGGCAGGCCCGCCAAAAAGACCCAGTCATCCTCTAAGCAAAGGCAGGGCAATCCGGTACCGTGGAAATCTATCCTGCTCAAGCTGGGCTTGACGCTGGTGGTTCTGGTCAGTGCTTACGCTGTCTATCTGGATGCCGTAGTCACTAAACAGTTTGAAGGGAAAAAGTGGGCGATACCGGCCAAGGTATTTGCCCGTCCTGTTGAATTGTATAATGGCAAGCTGATGACCCCCGGTGACCTCCAGTCCCAGCTCAGGCGTCAGGGCTATCAGGCGGTGCGTGATGTGGCACGACCAGGAACGTTTGCCCGCAATGGCAGTCAGTTCGTTATTTATAGCCGGGGGTTTCACTTTCCCGATGGTGCTGAGCCACCGCGCTATGTGCAGGTTGACTTTCAAGGCAATGAGGTGATTCGCCTCGCCGACCGGGATGGTCAAAACCTGCCACTGTTAAGGCTTGATCCACAGCCCATTGGTGGTATTTATCCGGCCAGTTATGAAGACCGACTGCTGATTCGGACCGCCCAGGCTCCCCGGTATCTGATTCCTGCCCTGCTGGCCATTGAAGACCGGGACTATTACGACCATGTCGGGATCTCTCCCACCTCCATTGCCCGGGCCATGGTGGCCAACCTGAAAGCCGGAGGGGTTGTTCAGGGGGGGAGTACCATTACCCAGCAGTTGGTGAAAAACTTCTTTCTGACCAATGAGCGCACTCTGGTTCGTAAAGGTAAAGAAGCCATTATGGCGCTGCTGCTAGAGCTGCATTACGGCAAAGAGGAGATTCTTGAAACCTATTTAAATGAGGTTTACCTGGGGCAGCACGGGCGTTGGGCCATTCATGGCTTTGGCCTGGCCAGCCAGTTTTACTTTGCCCAGCCTCTCAAGGAATTAAATCTCGCCCGCACGGCCTTGCTGGTGGCTATGGTCAAAGGGCCCTCCTGGTACGATCCAAGGCGATACCCTGAACGTGCCCTGGCGAGACGAAACCTGGTGCTGGATGTCCTGGCTGAGCGATCCATTGTGCCTGTTGCCGAAGTTGAACGCTCTAAAAAGTTGCCATTGGGCGTTGTCAGTCGGGAACTGATCAGTACCAATGATTTTCCTGCCTATATCGATATGGTGAAAGAGCAGCTGCGCAAGGATTATGATGAGAAGGACCTGACCTCTGAGGGGCTGAGAATTTTCACCAACCTGGACCCGGTGATTCAGCGGGAGGCCCAGAACAGTGTTACCAGCACGTTAACGACTCTGGGTAAGGATAATCAGCTTCAGGGTGCCATGGTGGTTAGCTCTGCCCAGACCGGGGATCTTCTCGCGGTTGTGGGAGATCGAAACCCTGGGTATGCCGGATTTAACCGCGCCCTTGAGGCACGCAGACCGGTTGGTTCCCTGTTGAAGCCGGCAATCTATCTAACTGCTCTTGAACGACCCGGCCAGTACACATTAACGACGCCTGTCGATGATACGCCAGTGAAAATCAGTGATGGTCGTGGTGGTTACTGGGAACCTCAGAATTACAGCCGTGAATCCCATGGTCAGGTGCCACTCTATCTGGCGCTGGCGAAATCCTATAATCAGGCGGCAGCCAATACCGGGATGGCGGTTGGTTTGTCATCGGTCCTGGATACGCTTAAGAGGCTGGGTATCGGGCAGGAGTTACCACCTTATCCTTCGGTCTTGCTTGGCTCTCCATCCATGGCACCGATTGAGGTTGCCAATATGTACCAAACCATCGCCAGTGGTGGCTTTCGTATGCCGTTGCGGGCGATCGATGCGGTGGTAGACAGCCAGGGCAAGCCACTCAGCCGGTACAGTATTTCTGTCGAGCGGGCTTTTCAGCCGGGGCCAATGGAACTGCTGCGTACCGCTTTGGGTATGGTAATGGCAGACGGTACGGGACGCGGCGTATATCAGTATGTTGAGCCGGGTATTGCCCTGGGCGGTAAAACAGGCACCACCAATGATCTGAGGGATAGCTGGTTTGCCGGTTACTCCGGTGATCTGGTGGCAGTGACCTGGATTGGCCACGACGACAACAGCCCGACAAAACTCACTGGCAGCAGTGGTGCTTTGAAGATCTGGGGTAACTTTATGTCGAATGTGCCGGTGCAGTCGGTAAAATCCCTGGGAGCCAGCAATGTGACCAGTGTCTGGGTAAATCCATCGGCAAACGGTCGCAGTCATCGCTATTGTCAGGGCGCTATACCATTGCCCTATATCAAGGGTTCTGAGCCAAAGGCCTATGCCGGTTGTAAAGCTGATGTGAAGGATTCTCTGTTTGACAAAATCAAAGGGTGGTTTGAATGAAGTATGACACCATCTGTGAGTGGTGTGGCAAAGTGGTATCTTTTCCACCCGGACGTTTCGTTGCGCTGTTGTTGGCCGCAGTTCTGACGGGTTGCTCTACACCGGTATTGATACAGGAAGAGCAGCACGGAGTATCATCGTCACCCTATGAACAGCGTCAGGATGCACTGGGCACATTACTGCACCAGGCCTGGAATGCCCGGGAAGCTGGCAGGTTTGATGAGGCCGAGAGTGCACTTGGGCGGGCGATGCGCATTGGTCCAACGGCTCCGGACGTTTATTACCAGCTGGCCCTGCTGCGTCAGAATCAGGGGCGTGTTGCCCAGTCCCGGCAACTGGCTGAGAGAGCATTAAGTCTGGGGCCGGGCTTTATGCTGGAACGAAAAATCACTCATTTGTTAAGTGCGTTGAATAGGTGATATGTCTGAAGAAGTTATTGTTTTGCTGGACGCTATGGAGTCAGAGCTGCGCAGGCAGGATGTCTGGCTTCCCATGCCTCCGTCGGTTGAAGCCATGAACAGCACCACACCTTTTTGCATGGATACCATGGCATTCAGCCAGTGGTTGCAGTGGATATTTGTTCCCCGCGTCAGGGCTATCATGGATGGGGGCGGCACTCTGCCAAAGGGTTCAAATATCAAATCCTATGCAGAAGAGGCGTTGCCCCTTGAACGGCTGGAAAGTGAAAAGCTGCTGCTGATTATTGAGCAGTTTGATCGATTAATGAGTTGACCTGCTGTCGCAGGTCAATGGCTTATGGAATCTGCAGGTAAGTGCTTGTTATTCAGGTGCCGGACCTTGGTGGCGGATGACTGGCATGTCGATCCCGAATCCCACAACAGCTGCGAAAAAAATCGGCTATCGCAGCTCCACGGCCTCTGACTGGTTGAAGCTCTTGTGGAAGCATTTCTTCTAACGCTTCCGGCAAAGGTCCTGCCTGAGAGGTTTGCAGGGCTGGTGGTTTGTCCTCTGGCTGAGAATCACTGATATTGGGGTCATGAGCTGATATTGCCGCTGGTAATGTTGTTGCAATGTTAGAAAGTGAATCTAATACAGAAGACATACTATCAGCATCGGCCAGTTGAGGTTTGGCTTCCCCATCCGGTTGTGGATGAATCGTGCGGTCAGCTGCTTTTTTGTCATCTGGTACCTGCTCTGGATTAAATGAATCAGGAGGTGGTAGTAATGTTTCCCGTGATCTTGAAACATCTGGCTCTGAGCTTGCGGCAGAAGGAATACCAGCTGATTGACTTTGTTGTGTATATAAGATGGGGACTGAACCAGTAACAGAAGAATCCATAGCTACCTCTAAAAGGTCATTAAAGCACCATATAGACCAATATTTTCACCGGTAGTTTCCCCGTGGTGAGGTAAATTCAGGAAGATAAGGTAATTCATCTAAATTTCAGGTTACACATACCTTATCTTATATATATGCCCGAATTTTTTTATTTTTTTCTACAAAACTGCCTCTACAGGATAATCTCACTTAAACGCGTTTATTAATTCAATATTCTCCCGGGTACCGGATGGTGAGAACCGGTTATTTTCTTTCATAAGTTGACCGGTACCATCAATATCCAACTGTGAAAGCAGTGTTAACACCTCTTGTCGGGATAGGTATTTTACCTGCTGTGACAGTAAACGAATCTTTTCCGGTAGTGTTCTGGCGGTTGCCATAAGCATTTCAAGTCGGCCAAATCTGATTTTCATTGTAAAGCTTTCGGCAGGCTGTGAGGTGATGGGTGCAAGCATTGCAGCCAATATACGGCTATCAATTTCATTTTCATTGTTTAACAGGTTGCAGAGCCATAACTTATCATCAATATTGATTTCGCTGCCGGATAATAATTTTACAATGGTATTAACCGTTAATTGAGCGGTACTCACGGCATTGGTTTTATATTCGTTCCAGAAACGTAACAGGTAGTAATAGGTGGTGTCTGTCTTAAACTGGTTTTCACTTTTTGCCAGCCACTCAAGGCTTTTCAAAGAGAACCGACACTTGGGGTGCTGAATAATGATCTCAATCCGGCTTGGGGATAAATATGTGAGGTTCAGTTGCTCAAGGTAAAAGTCAGAAAATGCAGAGAGTAGCTGGTTTAACGTAGCATCACGGATTTCGTTGCTGTCTGGTAAACTGTATTCGTTCGCCTCAAGCTCCCGGTGTTGCCAGACTTCCGGAGCTTCGCTTACGTGCCACTGTGTGGCCACTTGAAAGTCATTGGGCAGGTAGCCGTTGAGATATTCTCCGCTGTCCTGGTTACTGCTTTTCCGGCTGAAATTACTCGCCTGATGCTCAAGGGATTGTGGGAGGGGCGTGGCCGGTTGCCATGAAGCTATGGGATATCCATTGAAAGCAGTATCTGGATAGAAATAAAACAGGTAGTCCCGGTAATCTTCAGCAAAATACCCATTCATAAGTAAGTAAAGTAAAGGGCCAAAGCGTTCTTCAGTCAGCGCTCTTAACACTGAATCCGCCATAAAGCCTTGCCTTAGCGTTTCGGCCACCGTTTTACCGGGTAGTTTATTGTCATGGAAAACCGTCCAAAAGAGCCCCATACCATCGGTTAATTCTGCATGCTCTTTGGGATAAAGATTCTTAATAACGACCATGGCAAACAGCTTGTTGTTATTCGGCGCTTTAAAATCCGTGGATAACTGATCAAGGTAAATATGAAACTCATTAACGATATTGGTCATCAGTTTCATGTCGCCAATGGCGCTTGCCACATTGTGAATTAATGCTTTATCCATCCCACGGCTATTGATGGTTTTCAGCTGCTTATACAGTTCTGGACCGGTATTTTCAGCATTGGGAGCGGGAATAATGGGAACAACCAGGTCAAAAAACCGGGTACGTTCGCTAGCCGTCAGTATTTCATCCGCCAGGAGATAGATAAAATAGACGGGTTGTTTAATATGGCCTGAGCCATTCAGGTAGCCATTGACACAATACAGTGTTTCCAATGCTGCCTGCTGGGAGGGGCTTGTCAGGTTCTCGACAATGACCACATCATACCTGCCGTGATTAAAGGCATGATTGATTTGATGGAGATAATGACTGACATCTGATCTGTCTGCACTGTTCTCCAGCCGGGTTCGCCTCTTTCTCTGGCCTGTTTTCAGTAACCCCGTAAATAGATACAGTACGACCAGTGTTGCCACCAGGAACAAGGAGAGTTCAGCCAATAAGGGGGCATACTTTTTGGCAAAGGCCAGCATCGGGTCGGGTAAATACAGATGGAGTGCTTTAACCGTTGTACTTTGATCAATGCCCAGACTACCGCTGAGATAGCCCAGTGTTGCAATGGAATAGCTGGTCAATAAGGCCAGAAGCGCGCCAATGACTTTTTTCCAGCCTTTGGGTTTATGCTGCAGCGCCTTAATGTCATCGGGTAGTTTGCCTGTGATGCTGCACAGAAGTTGCTCTAATAATTCTTTCTCATTTTCATTGCTATCCGGAGTAATGGGGGGATTGATTTCGGATAGCGGTGGTAAAAAAATCCGGGTGTACTTGAATTGTGGATTACGCTCTGTGAATGCATGAATAAACGCGCTTTTGCCGACACCAATGGCTCCGGAAATGGCAATATTTCGGGTTTCAGGCTGCTCTTCTACATCGAGGGCAGCCAGTAGCTCCCTTTCGTACTTTTCAAATTGCTCATGTGGCATCGTCGTTGAGTTCAGAGGCCTGATAAGTGACTGGCCATCACGACGTTTCAGATACCGGGAAAATGTCCCTCCTGATGCCTTGCGAGCGGTGGTCGATCTGCCATGCTCAGGATAATGCTGCGAGTACTTTTCCCGGGCTGCTTGCCAGCCCGCCCTTGCTGCTCTCCAGCCAGCCATGATTATTTTGAAGTATCTGGTTTTAAGGCGAATCAATCGGATATATGCCATCATTTCCCTGTAGCCTTTCTTCCATGGCCAATGTTCATTAGACCGCTTTTTCGAACCGTTATCAGTCAACACCAACACATTAATTATTCAAAATCGGCAGGGCCTGGCAGGGTGTGAGCAGATGTTGGCCTGTTTCGACCAATCCATGATCTCCATGGAAAAACCGGTGGGAGGAGCCTTTACGCTATAGGCGTCGGTAGCCCGCTGCCTCTGCTTGCTGCAGGAACTTTGATCAAAAATGATTGTCGGAGTCAACGTCACCCATGCAATTCAGAGAGTTTAACGTCTATGAATCCGCCTCATCTGACCTGGCCCACTGCTCCGGACGTTAGTTCCCCTGCTAACGACGGGAGTTATCCCGCTTTGTCCCGCTCTGTAAAAGCCTCTGTTGGACCAAGAGCTGTCTGTCAACTGCCAACAGCCGCAATAAAGCCGCAGTTACGGGAGCAACATCACACCAGCACAGACACGGTTCCGACAATAAGTGCTTCATGGTCTCAGGGGGCTTCAATGCCTGCGCACATAAAACTCAGCAATGACATAAGCCGGCAGGTCAAACAGCAGTTATCAGACGATGAAAAGTGTTTTGTCTACTATGCCAACAAAAGCGCTGCTGATGGTGTCAAAAGCGTTCAGTTCACTGAGTACGCACGAGGCTTAATGTGTCAGGATGGTCTTTCTGAGGAAGAGTTGTCCGGTGCTTTGAAGATGTGCAGTGTGATTGATACCTCTGATACTTGTGATCAGGGCGACGACTGTGGTCGGCCCCACCGGCAGATTTATTTTGTCGAAAATCCAGTAGTGAATAAGCGGATACATAACCATTTCATTTCCAGTGACATTGACGAACTTGATGATGACGATTCAGACAAGCTACTCCAGTATTCGGACGGCAACCGCTGGTATCCTGTGGCTCTTTTCGGCACCATAATTCCGCAAACTCTGTTGGATGCCAGGTATGTTTTAATATCCAACGAAGGCAGGTCGAAATATGAGCCAGCTGACGCAAATGTCAATGTACAGAAATATGTATCCGACAGGATTGCTAAATATCACTGTGATACCCTGAGCAGGTTATCTGAAATCGTAGAATGCAGCAGCAGTGACAACGATGAAAAATTATCAATATTAAGTGATTTTCTAAAGCCTTACCGGTCGAACCCTGGTGGCTCAGAAACAAGGTAAAAACCTGCACGACTATGGATGCAGGAGCTCCTCCCAACGACGGGAATCGTCGATAACCTCATACTCTCCATTATTGAATTAGTCATTTATCATCTTTCTGTGAAAAAAATTCGTATTCACCGAGGCAAAATCCGTATTTGTATTGACGGATGGCTGCTGAAAGTCAAAAATGGCACCTCCTGAAGCCGCCCAAGAAGCTGCGTTGGGAATTATGCGACAATTTGATGCCGTTTATCTGCGGCTCAGATAAGAGTGTTCCTTAGTGTACCGACTTCTCGATCTTGTGCTGAGGTCATTTGTTGGTGCACTGCTCCTACCCGCACAGGAATGTAGCATTTCTGCAAGCCAGAATTGTGAGTCTCATGCAGCCCGGAGCTGCACTTGTTGGTGAAGGCTGATCGTTAAGAGATGCCTTTTCGTGTTCGCCAATTTCTAACACGCTCTGTTTCAGGGACTGTTGGCATTGAGTCGGGATATTCAGCGGCAGAAGATGTTAATAGCGCCAGCAATTCGGGGCGATATAAAAATTCATTCCAAATAAAGCCGAGGGTTAGCAAGTGGAGCTATTATCCGGCGCGGACATGGTGGTCCGATCACTGGCAGATGAGGGAGTCGAGTATATATACGGGTACCCGGGGGGGGCTCTGCTGCACGTCTATGACGCCATTTTCCGGCAGAAGGCGATTACCCATATCCTGGTACGTCATGAACAGGCTGCCACCCATATGGCAGACGGTTACGCAAGAGCAACCGGCAAGCCGGGGGTGGCCCTGGTAACCTCTGGTCCGGGGGCAACGAATACCATTACCGGTATTGCCACTGCCTACATGGACTCCATCCCCATGGTGGTGCTTTCCGGTCAGGTGCCGTCTGCCTTTATAGGCAGTGATATGTTTCAGGAAGTGGATATGGTGGGTATTTCCAGACCCATCGTAAAACACAGCTTCCTGGTCAAGCGGGCTGAAGATATTCCAGAGGTCATTAAGAAAGCCTTCCATCTGGCACAGACCGGTCGCCCGGGGCCTGTTGTGGTTGATATCCCCAAGGATATTACCGACCCGGGCAAAAAGTACCAATACAGTTACCCGCAAAAGGTACGGCTGCGTTCCTATAACCCACCGGTTAAAGGTCACAATGGCCAGATTCGCAAAGCGGTTGAACTGCTGGCAGATGCTAAAAAACCCATTATCTATGCCGGTGGCGGTGTTATTTTGGGCAAGGCGTCTGAACAACTCACAGCGCTGGCGAAAATATTGAATGTACCGGTGACTAATACTCTGATGGGCCTGGGTGCCTACCCTGGTTCGGACCATCAGTTTGTCGGTATGCTCGGTATGCATGGCAGTTACTGCGCGAACCAGGCGATGCACAATGCGGACCTGATTCTGGCAGTGGGCGTCCGTTTTGATGACCGGGTGACCAATAACACAGCAAAGTTCTGCCCGGATGCCAAGATCATTCATATTGATATTGATCCGGCCAGTATCTCCAAAAATATACCGGCGGATGTGCCGATTGTCGGGCCAGTGGATGCGGTACTGGACACCATGATCCGTCAGATAAAAGAGACCGATACCCGTATTGGTCAGGAAGCGCTCGATAGCTGGTGGCGTCAGATCAATGAATGGCGTGAAGGACGTGGTGGCCTGTTCCCTTACGACAAGGGTGACGGCACTATTCTCAAGCCTCAGCAGGTTATTGAAACACTGTACGACGTAACCCGGGGTGAAGACACCTACATCACGTCCGATGTTGGTCAGCACCAGATGTTTGCTGCCCAGTATTATCCATTTGATCAGCCCAACCGCTGGATTAACTCTGGTGGCCTGGGAACCATGGGCTTTGGTCTGCCTGCCGCGATGGGAATAAAGCTGTCATTCCCGGACAGCCATGTGGCCTGTGTCACCGGTGAGGGCAGTATTCAGATGAATATTCAGGAGCTCTCTACCTGTCTGCAATATGATTTGAACGTGAAAATCATCAACCTGAATAATCAGGCACTGGGCATGGTACGACAGTGGCAGGATATGCAGTATGACAGTCGTTATTCCCATTCTTACATGGAATCACTGCCAGACTTTGTCAAACTGGCGGAGTCTTACGGGCATGTGGGCATGAGAATTACCGACCCGGCCAGGCTGACGTCGGCCATGGAGGAAGCGTTCTCGCTGAAAGACCGACTGGTCTTTATGGATATCCAGGTGGATACCAGTGAGCATGTTTACCCCATGCAGATCAAGGAGGGCAATATGGCCGATATGTGGCTCAGCAAAACGGAGAGGACCTGATGAAACGGATTATCTCTGTCCTGGTTGAGAACGAACCCGGTGCACTGTCGCGTATTGTCGGGCTCTTCTCCCAGCGTAATTACAACATTGAGACATTGAATGTTGCACCAACGGAGGACAAAACACTGTCCCGCCTGACGCTGACCACGGAGGGTAATCCCCAGGTCGTTGAGCAGATTACCAAACAGCTGAACAAGCTGGTGGATGTGGTAAAACTGGTGGACCTGACCGAAGGTGCTCATATTGAGCGGGAGATGATGCTGATCAAGGTGCGTGCCGGTGGGCCACTGCGTGCTGAGGTAAAACGGACAGCGGATATTTTCCGTGGTCAGATCGTCGATGTGACCAGCTCTGTCTACACCATCCAGCTGACCGGAACCGGTGAAAAGCTGGATGCCTTTATTGAGGCCATTGGTCAGGCACAGGTGCTGGAAGTTGTACGAAGTGGGGTCACCGGTATTTCCCGTGGGGAAAAAGTGTTATCTCTTTAAGCGCTGACTGTTAAGTAGTTGGCCAAATGGAATCGTATATTTCTGG
>NZ_PJPV01000125.1 GCF_002864045.1 Endozoicomonas acroporae | reverse complement strand
TGTGGCGGTGGAGCTCCAGGATTCATCGGGAATTGCTGCTGTTTCCCCTGTTATGAGTTCTTGGGCAGTGACTGGCTTAAGGCCGAAATACTACCAAATAGCTCTTTAATGACAAACAAATGCTCAGGTATATGTACAGGCATACTACCTTTCAGAACACCATACACCCATCGTCGTCCATGTTGACCGTTAAATGAAGTCCTGATTTTCATAACTCTTAACATGGCCGCATCGTAGTAGTCAGTGATTTTTTCCTGAATAAGATCGGCTTCTCTACCCAAGAAGTATTTATCCGGCACTGCCTCAGAGTATGCTGTGCACAAGTGATTAATGTTTATCCCAAAAGCTATCTTGCCAGCCATAAGTTCTTGAACCAAAGGTTCAGTTGATAGTATCCATGCACGACCAGAGCACTTTTTTCTCCTTTCATGAGTATTATCCACCTTCACCAGTAGGCATTGATGTTTCCAGCATAGATTAGCAAACCAAACACAATGACTACGATGCCAGTAAGCAACGCCATACCGCCCTATATCATGCTTTATGCACTCTGGACAGAATTTCAGGCTGATGAAGTTGTGGTTTGGAAAGTATACATAAGGCCGTAGCATAGTTTTCACGCAACCTGCATACCCTTGGGCACATTTGTATAATCTGGCTTGAGGAGAGCTTGTTAAAAAAGGAGACAATAAATTATATCCTGTCATAGCTCTGATAAATGCTCGCTTATTACGCCATAACCCCAAGTCCCTCTGAAAAAAAATATTTCCATTCTGGCCAAGAAAACTTTGCAAACTCAATTGATCCTGATATCCGAATAAGTCTTCTTCTATTTGACGATTACTGTGCGGTAGGGTTGCCCTGTACCTCGTCACCAGACTGTATAAAGACTCGTCTGGCAGGGGTGAAGGAAAGTAAGATTCCATGGTTATGATTATTGGCAGTGGAACCCTTTGCCCCACTGCCCGTAGGATGAATGGCTACCGTATCGTCGCTTAAATATTAGCTGAATTGGCTTTTACAGTAAAAGCAACAGCACTTAATATCCACAGAGAACGTGGCAGCTAAGGGCGTCTCTTTCACTACCTCAGAGCAACCAAAGTGTCTGAGCCCGAAGGAGAGTATAGCTGCAGAACGAGATTTGAGAAGATACTGATATAAGTCTCTCCCAATCGGAGACCCCATAAACCAATGGACACTTCCGCTTAAGCCAGAGAGACACTGTAAGAACCCTCTAATCAGAGGGCTCTTACAGCAAGCCTCATAACGAGGCCTGCCAGTTTTTAGCTGAAAACACCCTCTAATCAGAGGGCTCTTACAGCAGAAGTCAGATAACCTATTGAAACATAAAAACAAGAGATACTTTTTACTAGAAAAAAGCACTCATCCAACAGGCTAATCACCTTCTGCCAATCCAGAATATTCGTAAATATCCAGTTTAAACAAAGTAGCCGGAGGACTAAATCATATCAAAAATCATTTCGTTCTATGGAAATACCTTCAGGTAGCATTTTTTTATCAATTGATATTTCGTAGTCCTCAAAGCTCTCTGTGTATTTCTTCTTTTGATCAACCTTTATAGCTTTTTTCAAATTATGTAGTTTTCCACTTCGAAGACAATCGTCATGCTTCAATACAACCATTCCTTGCATGTTAAGAATTCTGTTATACGATCTATCCTCCTCAAACATATTATCAATAGCATCTGTCAGTAGTGCAAAGTCACCCTCAGAAAAGCCAGTTTTTTCTGCAAGATGTGCAGAGACTGTACATACTCCCATAAATGCAGCATGACGAACTTTAGAGAAGCTCCCCATAGTGCTTTCTTTGTCAGCATCCTTCTCATTAGTGACTGAACCTCGAGTAATTCCTACATCAACAGGCATGACCGTATTCAAAGATTGAACCATTGGGATTTGACAAGGCCCTCTAACCACTTCTCCTGGAAATTCTGAAGCTTTCAATGGAGCACCAAACGCTCTCAAATCAAAAAATCTTTCTAAAAGCAGCTTGGTTATCCTCTTTCTATCAGACAATTTTATTTTCTTTTGCTTTTTCCCCTTTTCTGGTTCTAACTCTTCAATATCAATACCTAACTCACGCTGGAGTCAAGCAATAAGTGCAACAGACCTCCCAGTGTAGACCTCAAGCGGGGTTAGACCGCCAAGTACCTTGCGAGGCATGCTGTTTATTTGAAACTCCATAGCCTCAATTTCCTCTTCGGTGATCTGTCCAAACGCCATTTTTTTGGGCCAGTGGCGACGGATAAGGCCATTGGTATTTTCATTGCTTCCTCTCTGATAACTGGCATAAGGCTTT
>NZ_PJPV01000124.1 GCF_002864045.1 Endozoicomonas acroporae | reverse complement strand
GTCGTGGCCGCTCTGTTGCCCCACGTGAACGCACAGAAGAGCAACTTTAAACCACAGGGCATCGCCAACCTGCTGTGGGTCATGGCGAAACTGTTGGACATCGGGCAGGAGCAGACAGCAAATCTCAAAGAAGCCGTGGACGCCCTGTTGTCTCAGGTGAACGCACAGAAAACAAACTTTAAACCACAGGGCATCGCCAACCTGCTGTGGGCCATGGCGAAACTGGTGGACAACGGGCAGGAGCAGACACCAAATCTCAAAGAAGCCGTGGACGCCCTGTTGCCCCAGGTGAACGCACAGAAAGCTAACTTTAAACCACAAGGTATCGCCAACCTGCTGTGGGCCATGGCGAAACTGGTGGACCACGGGCTGGAGCAGACACCGGGACTCAAACAGGCCGTGGCCGCGCTGTTGCCCTTCGTGAACACACAGAAATCCCAATTTAATTCCCAGGATACCGTCAACCTGCTGTGGACCATGGCGAAACTGGTGGACAACGAGCAGGAGCAGACAGCAGAACTCAACGAAGCCGTGGCCGCGCTGTTACCCCACGTGAGTGCTCAGAAACACCAGTTTATTCCACAGGAAATCGCTAACCTGCTGTGGGCCATGGCGAAACTGGGTGACAACGGGCAAGAACAGGCACCAGAGCTCAACCGGGCTGTGACCGTGCTGTTGCCCCAGGTGAACGCACAGAAAGCTAATTTTAAACCACAGGAAATCACTAACCTGCTGTGGGCCATGGCGAAACTGGGTGAGCTCGTTGAGCTGAACGCAGTTACCTCTACGTTCGAATCGCTGGTCGACAAAATCAGTGAAAACCCGCAGCTCTCTCAGCAAGGTATATTGATATCTCTCTGGGGAGTCATGGTATGCTGTGCCAGGCTGTTTATGGTCTCCAATGCCAATAAAAATAACGTGCTTGAAAAGCACATAGTTGACCTGTTCACTCGTCTGGAAAAGACATCCCCTGACAATGAAGAGGAACAAACCATCATTGCCATGGCTGCAAGTTGGCTTGGGAGAGCGTCCCCGGTCGCCCCCCATTACGAGACTCTCATATCAAAACATCAATCCCACTTTCGCGATCAGCTCCAATCATGCATTCCATCTTTGCAGATTGAAGAAGAAAAGAGCCTGAACTCATTACCGCCGGTTGACCTGATACTGCCAGATCACAACATGGTGATTGAAATTCAGGGAAAGTTTCATTACGTGAGTGGTGATTTCAAAACCAGGAATGGGTCGACTCTGCTGAAAATCGCACTGTTGCGAAAAGCAGGATTTGAGGTCATTGAAATCCCGGTTAACCAGCTTTGGAACCCGGATTTAATTATTGATCAAATAAAGAGCAGGGTGGCCATCCCACCACAGGGCCATGGCAGTGCATCAGTTAAAATCGGGTGCGTAGATGAGACAAACGTTACCGCCGACAAAGAGTGTCAATCCTCAGATCCACGTTACTTAGCCGCCGGGGAACATTTAGAAAAGCAAACAGACAAACCAAAAAATAGAAAAAAGAAAAGGAAAAAAACTCATAAACATTTCAGCAAAATGAACTTCTGAACAGAACCGCAGTCTGCTTTTTATATTGTCATGAATTAATGAAATATAATTATGCATAGAACCTCTGCTGATATCAGTGGTCAATACGCAAGATCAGGTAGTGATGACAACCAACCGGATAACCATACCGCTTCTGCAAGGCGTGGACGATACAGAGAGTGTACAGTCAGACAGTGGGATAATCCCCCCCGCCAGGGGCGTAATGAATTTTACCATTCTCCTGGCGCACGCTCTCCTCAAAATCTACTGAGCCGTTCGGTAAACCTTGCTCAAGATTTTAATTCCCTCATAAAAAAAGAAACAATCAATACTCTGATGAATAAATCGAATCGTTTCGGTCCTGAATATGATGGGAGATATCACGGTCATTATGCCAGTTCAATTAAAAAATACACGTTAGCTGCTAAAAGACCGTTAAATCGAATAGAACAAAGCCAGCTGATGCGTTTGCTGCAAAATTTTTCTGCAACGCGGAGCTGGAATTGGCGAAGTCTGACGACAACATTTCATTCATTTACTTCAGCGGGTGTTTTTACCCCTCATAACCCCATGGATGAGCGTGTTACACGTACACAAGCTGCCTTATTGTCAACGCTACTTGATGCAATAATATTTAACTGCAACCAAAAAACTGCAGCGAGGAATATTGATCCCCAGGGCATAGCCAATCTGCTGTGGGCCATGGCAAAACAGGTGGACAACGGGCACGAGCGGACACCAGGGCTTAAAGAGGCCGTGGCTGCGCTGTTGCCCCAGGTGAATGCACAGAAAGCTGACTTTAAACCACAGGAAATCGCCAACCTGCTGTGGGCCATAGCGAAACTGGTGGACAATGGACAGGAGCAAACACCAGAGTTCAACGTGGCTGTGGCATCGCTGTTGCCTCTCGTGAACGCACAGAAAGACCAATTTATTCCTCAGCATATCGCCAACCTGCTGTGGGCCATGGCGAAACTGGTAGACAACGGGCTGCAGCAGACACCTGGGCTCAAAGGGGCCGTGGCCGTGCTGTTGCCCCTAGTGAGTGCACAGAAAGACCAATTTATTCCTCAGCATATCGCCAACCTGCTGTGGGCCATGGCGAAGCTGGTGGACAACGGGCAGGAGCGGACATCAGTTTTCAAGGGAGCCATGGCCGAGCTGTTGCCCCTTGTGAACGCACAGAAAGGCCAATTTAATGCCCTGGGCATTACCAGCCTGCTTTGGGCTATGGCGAAACTGGTAGACAGCGGGCAGGAGCGAACACCAGAGCTCAACGAGGCCGTGGCTGCGCTATTACCCCTCGTGAACGTACAGAAACACCAATTTAATGCCCAGAGTATCGCCAACCTGCTCTGGGCCATAGCGAAACTGGTGGACAACGGGCAGGAATCGACTCCAGGTTTCAACGAGGCAGTGACCGCGCTGTTGCCTCATGTGAACGCCCGGAAAAGCCAATTTAATGCACAGGATATCGCCAACCTGCTGTGGTCCATGGCGAAACTGGTGGACAACGGGCAGGAGCGGACACCAGAACTCAACGAAGCCGTGACCGTGCTGTTACCCCACGTGAGGGCACACAAAGACCAATTTATTCCTCAGCATATCGCCAACCTGCTGTGGGCCATGGTGAAACTGGTGGACAACGGGCAGCAGCAGACATCAGGGCTCAAAGGGGCCTTGGCCGTGCTATTGCCCCTCGTGAGTGCACAGAAAGACCAATTTATTCCTCAGCATATCGCCAACCTGTTGTGGGCCATGGCGAAACTGGTGGATAACGAGCAGGAGTGGACTCCAGAGTTTAACGAGGTCCTGGCCGCGCTGTTGCCCCAAGTGAACGCACAGAAAGCTGACTTTAACCCACAGGAAATCGCTAACCTGCTGTGGGCCATGGCGAAACTGGGTGAACTCCTTGAGCTGAACGTGGTTATCTCTACGTTCGAATCGCTTGTCTACCGAATCAGCGAACATCCTCAGCTCTCTCAGCAAGACATATTGATGTCTCTCTGGGGGTTAATGGTATGCTGTGCCCGATTGTCTCGGGTTCCCAATGCCAATAAAAATAACGTGCTTGAACAGCAAATGGCTGACCTGTTTACTCGTTTGGAAAATAGATCCTCAGACAATGAAGAGGGTCAACGCATCATTGCCATGGCCGCAAGCTGGCTTGGCAGACCGTGTCTGGTCGCTCCCCGTTACCAGACTACCAGGTCAAAACTTCAATCGGACTTTCGCGATCAGCTCCAATCATGCGTTCCCTCTTTGCAGATTGAAGAAGAAAAGAGTCTGAACGCATTACCTCCGGTTGACCTGCTGCTGCCAGATCACAACCTGGTGATTGAAGTTCAGGGCCCCTCTCATTATGTGGGTGGTGATTTCAACACCAGAAATGGTTCGACTCTGCTGAAAATCGCACTGTTGCAAAAAGCAGGATTTGAGGTCATTGAAATTCCGGTTAACAGGCTTTTGAATCAGGAGTTAATGAAACCATATATTGATCAAATAAAGACCAGGGCAAACATGCTGCCACAGGAGCATGGCTCTGTATCACTTAAAAGAAGGTGGGCAGATCAGGCATACATTACTGCTGATAAAGGCAGGCAACCCTCAGATCATGGTTACTTCACTGGCAAAGAACCTTCAGAAGCGCAAACCGGCAAACCAGCAAAAAGGAAGAGAAAAAACAGCCAGTAATTTCCGCCCTTTGATCATGACTCAAGAACCATTTGCACATTCCCGGGAAAGAATGCCTGCGTTGAACACCTGTTGCCCATGCGTCCTGCCCCGGATGATTTGAAAATAACGGAGACACCAGGAGTCAACGTGTATTCCCAAACACCTGGTTTTACAGACATTTCAGCAAAATGAACTTCTGAACAGAGCAGCAGTCTGCTTTTTATATTGTCATGAATTAATGAAATATAATTATGCATAGAACCTCTGCTGGCATCAGTGGTAGATACGCAAGATCAGATAATAATTACAACCAACCGGATAACCATGCCGCTTATTCAGAGCGTGGACAATATAGACATGCCACCGTCAGAAAGAGAGATAATATCCCCCGCACTACTCCGGAGCGTAATGAATTTTACCACTCTTCTGCCCCATACTTTGCCCAAAACCTGCCGTGCCGTTCAATAAACCCTGCTCAAGATTTCAATGCCCTCGTCAAACAGGAAGTAATGGATGACCTGGTGAGTAAATCTGATCGTTTCGGTTATCGTTATGATGGAAAAAATCACAGTCAATATGCCAATTCAATTAAGAGATACACGTTAGCTTCGCAAAGCCCCTTAACCCGAGCGGAACAAAGCCAGCTGATGATTTTTTTGCAAGATTATACCGCCACACGGCGTTGGAGTTGGCGAAGCCTGACAACAACACTTCATTCATTTACTTCAGCGGGTGTTTTTACCCCTCATAAACCCGTGGATGTTCGTGTCAGGCACACTCAGGGCACCTTATTGTCAACGCTGCTTGATGCAATAGTATTCAAGTGCAACCGGAAAGCTGCAGCGTGGGAAATTGATGCCCAGGGAATCACCAACCTGCTCTGGGCCATGGCCAAACTGCTAGACAGCGGGCAGGAGCGAACACCAGGGCTCATCAAGGCTATTGCCACGCTGTTGCCCCATGTGAACGCACAAAAAGATCAATTTAATGCTCAGGGGATCACCAACCTGCTGTGGGCCATGGCGAAACTGGTGGTCAACGGGCAGGAGCGGACTCCGGGGATCAATGAGGCCGTGGCTACGCTGTTGCCACATGTCAACCTACAGATAGCGAACTTTAAACCACAGGGAATCGCCAACCTGCTGTGGGCTATAACCAAACTGGTTGAACACGGACAGGAGCGAACACCAGAGCTCAACAAAGCCCTGGCTGCGTTGTTGCCCCAGGTAAACGCACAGAAAACTGACTTTAAACCACGGGAAATTGCCAACCTGCTGTGGGCCATGGCGAAACTGGTGGACAATGGGCAAGAGCCGACACCAGAGCTTAAAGCAGCTGTGGCCGCGCTGTTGCCCTGTGTGAACGCACAGAAAGGCCTATTTAATGCGCAGGATATCGCCAACCTTGTCTGGGCCATGGCGAAACTGATGGACAACGGGCTGGAGCAGACAACAGATCTCAGCGAAGCCGTAGCGGCGCTATTGCCCCTCGTGAACGCACAGAAAACCAACTTTAAACCACAGGGTATCGTCAACCTGCTGTGGGCCATGGCAAAACTGGTGGACAACGGGCTGGAGCAGACCACCGATCTCAGCGAGACCATAGCCGTGCTATTGCCCCACGTGAATGCACAGAAGGACCAATTTAATTCTCAGGGTATCGCCAACCTGCTGTGGGCCATGGCAAAACTGGTGGACAACGGGCTGGATCAGACAGCAGAACTCAAAGAGGCCGTGGCCACGTTGCTGCTTCGCGTGAATGCACAGAAAGAACAATTTATTCCTCAGCAAATCGCCAGCCTGCTGTGGGCCATCGCGAAACTGGTGGACAACAGGCAGGAATGGACACCAGAGCTCAACGAGGCTGTGGCCACGCTGTTGCCCCATGTAAACGGACAAAAAGACCAGTTTATGGCCCAGCATATCACCAACCTGATGTGGGCCATGGCAAAACTGGTGGACAACGGGCTGGAGCAGACAGCAGAACTCAAAGAGGGCGTAGCCGCGCTATTGCCCAACGTGAAGGCAAAGAAAGCTGATTTTGAACCACAGGGTCTCGCCAACCTGCTGTGGGCCACGGTAAAACTGGTGGACCACGGGCAGGACAGGACTCCAGATCTCAACGGGGCTCTGGCCGCGCTGTTGCCTCACGTGATGGCACAGAAAGCTCAATTTAAACCAAAGGAAATCGCCAACCTGCTGTGGGCCATGGCGAAGCTGTTGGATAACAAACAGGAGCGAACACCAGGACTCGAAAAGACCGTGGCCGCGCTGTTGCCTTATGTGAACGCTCAGAAAAGCCAATTTAATGCACAGGATATCGCCAACCTGCTGTGGGCCATGGCAAAACTGGTGGACAACGGACATGATCGGACACCGGGGCTCAACGAGTCCGTGGCTGCACTGTTGATTCACGTGAACCCACAGGAAAAACAATTTATTCCCAAGCATATCGCCAGCCTGCTGTGGGCCATGGCGAAACTGGTGGACAACGGGCTGGAGCAAACATCAGAGCTCTACGAGGCTGTGGCCGTGCTGTTGCCCCTGGTAAACGCACAGAAAGACCAATTAATTCCCCAGCATATCACCAACCTTCTGTGGGCCATGGCGAAACTGGTGGACAACGGGCTGGAGCGAACACCGGAGTTTAACCAGGCTGTGGCCGTGCTGTTGCCTCATGTGAAAACGCAGAAAGGCCAATTTAATGCTCTGGGTATTACCAACCTGCTCTGGGCCATGGCAAAACTGGTGGACACCAAACAGGCCCAGACACCAGAGTTCAAGGAGGCCGTGGCTGCGCTGTTACCCCACGTGAACGAACTGAAGGACCAATTTAATCCTCAGAGTATCGCCAACCTGCTGTGGGCCATAGCAAAACTGGGTGAACTCATTGAGCTGAACGAGTTTACCGCCACGTTCGAATCGCTTGTCTACCGAATCCGTGAAACTCCCCGGCTCTCTCAGCAAACCATATTGATGTCTCTCTGGGGCGTCATGGTATGCTGCGCCAGGTTGTCTCTGGTCGCCACTGCCAATAAAAATGATGTGCTTGAAAAACTCATGGATGACCTCTTTACTCGGCTGGGAAATACATCCCCCGACAATGAAGAGGATCAATCCATCATGGCTATGGCCGCAAGCTGGCTTGGCAGAACGTGTCCGGTCATCCCCCATTACCAGACAACCATGTCAATACCTCAAGCCAATTTCCGTGATCAACTCCAATCATGCATTCCCTCTTTAAAGATTGAAGAAGAAAAGTGTCTGAACTTATTGCCTCCGGTTGACCTGCTACTGCCAGATCACAACATGGTGATTGAAATTCAGGGACCATCTCATTACGCAAGTGCTGATTTCAAAACCAGGAATGGTTCGACTCTGCTGAAAATCGCATTGCTGAAAAAATCAGGATTTGAAGTCATTGAAATCCCGGCCAACATGCTTCGGAATCAGGATTCAATGAAATTATATATTGACCGAGTAAAGATCAGGGCAGGCATCCCGCCACAGGGTCATTCTGTACCATGATTTGGCAATAACGAATGGGTGGCATCAGGAGTAGATGAGTATCCCCAACCGTGTGTTTTTATAGATATTACAGCAAAATGAACTTCTGAACAGAACAGCAGTCTGCTTTTTATATTTTCATGAATTAATGAAATATAACTATGCATAGAAGCTCTGCTGGTATCGGTGGTCAATACGCAGGATCCGGTAATAATTACCACCAACCGGATGGCCATGCCGCTTATTCAACGCGTGGACAATTTAGAAATACCACCGTCAGAAAGAGGGATAACATCCCCCGCACTACTCCGGGACGTAATGAATTTTACCACTCTTCTGCCCCATACTTTTCCCAAAACCTGCCGTGCCGTTCAGTAAACGCTGCTCAAGATTTCAATGCCCTCGTCAAACAGGAAGTAATGGATGATCTGATGAGTAAATCTGATCGTTTCGGTCATCGCTATGATGGGAAAAATCACAGTCAATATGCCAATTCAATTAAGAGATACACGTTAGCTTCTCAAAGCCCCTTAACCCGAGCGGAACAAAGCCAGCTGATGATTTTTTTGCAAAATTATACAGCCACACGGCGTTGGAGTTGGCGAAGCCTGACAACAACACTTCACTCATTTACTTCAGCGGGTGTTTTTACCCCTCATAAACCCGTGGATGAGTGTGTCAGGCAAACTCAGGTTGCCTTATTATCAATGCTACTTGATGCAATAACATTCAAGTGCAGCCGAAAAGCTGCTGCATGGGATATTGATGCCCAGGGAATCACCAACCTGCTGTGGGCCATGGCGAAACTGGTTGAACACGGGCAGGAGCGAACACCAGGGTTCAACGAGGCTATGGCTGCGCTGTTGCCCCACGTGAACGCACAAAAAGATCAATTTAATGCTCTGGGGATCGCCAACATGCTGTGGGCCATGGCAAAACTGGCGGTCAACGGGCAGGAGCGGACACCGGGGCTCAACGAGGCCGTGGCTGCGCTGTTGCCACATGTGAACATACAGAAAGCGAACTTTAAACCACAGGGAATCGCCAACCTGCTGTGGGCCATAACCAAACTGGTTGAATATGGGCAGGAGCGAACACCAGAGCTCGACCAGGCCGTGGCCGCGTTGTTGCCCCGGGTAAACGCACTTAAAACTGACTTTAAACCAAGGGACATTGCCAACCTGCTGTGGACCATGGCGAAACTGGTGGACAACAGGCAGGAGCGAACACCAGAGCTCAAAGAAGCCGTGGCCGCGCTGTTGCCCTGTGTGAACACACAGAAAGGCCAATTTAATGCCCAGGATATCACCAACCTGCTCTGGGCCATGGCAAAACTGGTGGACAACGGGCAAGAGCAAACACCAGTGCTCAAAGAGGCCCTGGTTGCATTACTGCCCCGGGTGAACGTACAGAAAGCTAACTTTAACACACAGGAAATCGTCAGCCTGCTGTGGGCCATGGCGAAACTGGTGGACAACGGGCTGGAGTGGACAACAGATCTCAGCGAGGCCGTAGCAGCGCTATTGCCCCACGTGAACGCACAGAAAACTAACTTTAAACCACAGGGTATCGCCAACCTGCTGTGGGCCGTGGCAAAACTGGTGGACAACGGGCAGGAGCTGACAGCAAGGCTCAACGAAGTCGTGACCGCGTTGCTGCCCCGCGTGAATGCAAAGAAAGAACAATTTATTCCTCAGCAAATCGCCATCCTGCTGTGGGCCATGGCGAAACTGGTGGACAACAGGCATGAGCGGACATCAGAGCTCAACGAGGCTGTGGCCGCGCTGTTGCCCCGGATAAAAGCACAGAAAGATCAGTTTATTGCTCAGCATATCACCAACCTGATATGGGCCATGGCAAAACTGGTGGACAACGGGCTGGAGCAGACAGTAGAACTCAAAGAGGCCGAGGCCGCTTTATTGCCCAACGTGAAGACACAGAAAGCTGATTTCAAACCACAGGGTATCACCAACCTGCTGTGGGCCATCGCGAAACTGGTGGACAACGGGCAGGACAGGACACCAGAGAGCAACGGGGCTCTGGCCGTGTTGTTGCCTCACGTGATGGCACAGAAAGCTGAATTTAAACCAAAGGAAATCGCCAACCTGCTGTGGGCCATGGCGAAACTGTTGGATAACAAACAGGAGCGAACACCAGGACTCGAAAAGACCGTGGCCGCGCTGTTGCCTTATGTGAACGCTCAGAAAAGCCAATTTAATGCACAGGGTATCGCCAACCTGCTGTGGGCCATGGCAAAACTGGTGGACAACGGACAGGAGTCGACACCAGAGCTCAACGAAGCCGTGGCTGCACTGTTGATTCACGTGAACTCACAGAAAAAACAATTTACTCCTCAACATATCGCCAACCTGCTGTGGGCCATCGCGAAACTGGTGGACAACGGGCAGGAGCAGACACCAGAACTCAACGAGGCCGTGGCCGCGCTGTTGCCACACATGAACGCCCAGAAAGCTAACTTTAAGCCACAGGAAATCACCAACCTGCTGTGGGCCATGGCGAAACTGGTGGACAAAGGGCAGGAACAGGCACCACAGCTCAAAGAGGCCGTGGCCTTGCTGTTGCCCAGCGTGAACGCGCAGAAAGACCAATTTAGTGCTCAGGGTATCACCAATCTGCTCTGGTCCATGGCAAAACTGGTAGACAGCAAGCAGGGCCAGACACCAGAGTTCAACGAGCCCGTGGCTGCGCTGTTGCCTTACGTGACCGCGCAGAAGGACCAATTTAATCTTCAGGGTATCGCCAACCTGCTGTGGGCCATGGCAAAACTGGGTGAACTCATTGAGCTGAACGAGTTTACCGCCACGTGCGAATCGCTTGTCTACCGAATCCGTGAACCCCCCCGGCTCTCTCAGAAAGCCATATTCATGTCTCTCTGGGGCGTCATGGTATGCTGTGCCAGGTTGTCTCTGGTCGCCACTGCCAATAAAAACCATGTACTTGAAAAACACATGGATGACCTGTTTACGCGCCTGGGAAATACATCCCCTGACAATGAAGATGATCAATCCATCATTGCCATGGCCGCAAGTTGGCTGGGCAGAACGTGTCCGATCATCCCCCATTACCAGACAAGCATTTCAAAACCTCAATCCAATTTCCGTGATCAACTCCAATCATGCATTCCCTCTTTAAAGATTGAAGAAGAAAAGTGTCTGAACTCATTGCCTCCGGTTGACCTGCTACTGCCAGATCACAATATGGTTATTGAAATTCAGGGACCATCTCATTACACAAGTGCTGATTTCAAAACCAGGAAGGGTTCGACTCTGCTGAAAATCGCACTGCTGAAAAAATCAGGATTTGAAGTCATTGAAATCCCGGCCAACATGCTTTGGAATCAGGATTCAATAAAATCATATATTGATCAAATAAAGACCAGGGCAGGCATCCCGCCACAGGATCATTCTGTATCACTTAACAGAGATGAGGCATACGTTACTACCGATAAAAGACGGGAAGAGCACAGTTACTTAACCGCCAAAGAACCTTCAGAAGAACAAACAGGTAAACCAAAAAGGAGAAAAAGGAAAAAAAGGACGAGAAAAAACCAGTAAGCTCCTCCCTTCCATCATGATTCAAGAACCGTTTTCACATTCCAGGAAATAAGTGCCAGCGTTGAACACCTGTTGCCCACGCAGCTCGCCCAGGATGATTTGAAAATAACGGATTGATGGCATCAGGGGTAGATGAGTATCCCCAACCGTTTGGTGTTATCGACATTTCAGCAAAATGAACTTCTGATCAGAACAGCAGTCTACTTTTTATATTTTCATGAAATAATGAAATATAATTATGCATAGAAGCTCTGCTGGTATCGGTGATCAATACGCAGGATCAGGTAATAATTACAACCAACCGGATGACCATGCCGCTTATTCAAGGCGTGGGCGATACAGACATGTCACAGTCAGAAAGAGGGATAATATCCCCCGCACTACTCCGGAACGTAATGAATTTTACCACTCTTCTGGCCCATACTTTTCCCAAAATCTACCGTGCCGTTCAATAAACCCTGCTCAAGATTTCAATGCCCTCGTCAAACAGGAAATAATGGATGATCTGATGAGTAAATCGGAACGTTTCGGTCATCACTATGATGGGAAAAATCACAGTCAATATGCCAATTCAATTAAGAGATACACGTTAGCTTCGCAAAACCCCTTAACCCGAGCGGAACAAAGCCAGCTGATGATTTTTTTGCGAGATTATACAGCCACACGGCGTTGGAGTTGGCGAAGCCTGACAACAACACTTCATTCATTTACTTCAGCGGGTGTTTTTACCCCTCATAAACCCGTGGATGAGCGGGTCAGGCGTACTCAGGGTGCCTTATTGTCAACGCTGCTTGATGCAATAGTATTCAAGTGCAACCGAAAAGCTGCAGCATGGGAAATTGATGCCCAGGGAATCACCAACCTGCTGTGGGCCATGGCGAAACTGGTGGACAACGGGCAAGAGTTGACACCTGCGTTCAACGAGGCAGTGGCTGCACTTTTGCTCCACGTGAACGTACAGAAAGACCAATTTAATGCCCGGGATATCGCCAACCTGCTGTGGGCCATGGCGAAACTGGTGGTCAACGGGCAGGAGCGGACACCAGGGCTCAACGATGCCGTGGCCTTGCTGTTGCCACATGTGAATATACAGAAAGCTAACTTTAAACCACAGGGAATCACCAACTTGCTGTGGGCCATAACAAAACTGGTTGAACACGGGCAGGAGCGAACACCAGAGCTCAACAAGGCCGTGGCCGCGTTGTTGCCCCAGGTAAACGCACAGAAAACTGACTTTAAACCAAGGGAAATTGCCAACCTGCTGTGGACCATGGCGAAACTGATGGACAACAGGCAGGAGCGAACACCACAGCTCAAAGAAACCGTGGCCGTGCTGTTGCCCCATGTGAACGCGCAGAAAGGCCAATTTAATGCCCAGGATATCACCAACCTGCTCTGGGCCATGGCAAAACTGGTGGACAACGGGCAGGAGCAAACACCAGAGTTCAAAGAGGCTCTGGTTACATTGTTGCCCCAGGTGAACGTACAGAAAGCCAAACTTAACCCGCAGGAAATCGCCAACCTGCTATGGGCCATGACGAAACTGGTGGACAACGGGCTGGAGCAGACAACAGATCTCAGTGAGACCGTAGCCTTGCTATTGCCCCACGTGAACGCACAGAAAGCTAACTTTAAACCACAGGATATCGCCAACCTGCTGTGGACCATGGCAAAACTGGTGGACAACGGGCTGGAGCAGACAACAAGGCTCAACGGAGTCCTGACCGCGTTGCTGCCCCGCGTGAACGAACAGAAAGAGCAATTTATTCCTCAGCAAATCGCCAGCCTGCTGTGGGCCATAGCAAAACTAATGGACAACAGGCAATGGACACCAGAGCTCAACGAGGCTGTGGCCGCGCTGTTGCCCCGGATAAACGCACAGAAAGACAAGTTTATTGCTCAGCATATCACCAACCTGATGTGGGCCATGGCAAAACTGGTGGACAACGGGCTGGAGCAGACAGCAGACCTCAAAGAGGCCGTGGCCGCGCTATTGCCCAACGTGAAGGCACAGAAAGCTGATTTTAAACCACAGGGTATCGCCAACCTGCTGTGGGCCATGGCAAAACTGGTGGACAATGGGCAGGACAGGACACCAGAGTTCAACGGGGCTCTGGCCGTGCTGTTGCCCCTCGTGATTGCACAGGAATCTGAATTTAAACCAAAGGAAATCAACAACTTGCTGGGGGCCATGGCGAAACTGGTGGACAACAAACAGAACAGAGCAACAGGACTCGAAAAGACCGTGGCCGCGCTGTTGCCTCATGTGAACGCACAGAAAAGCCAATTTAATGCGCGGGAGATCGCCAATCTGCTGTGGGCCTTGGCAAAACTGGTGGACAACGGACAGGACCAGACACCACAGCTCAACGAGGCCGTGGCTGCACTGTTGATTCTCGTGAACCCACAGAAAAAACAATTTATTCCTCAGCATATCGCCAACCTGCTGTGGGCCATGGCGAAACTGGTGGACAACGGGCTGGAGCGAACACCAGAGTTTAATGAGGCTGTGGCCGTGCTGTTGCCCCTGGTAAACGCACAGAAAGACCAATTTATTCCCCAGCATATCGCCAACCTGCTGTGGGCCATGGC
>NZ_PJPV01000123.1 GCF_002864045.1 Endozoicomonas acroporae | reverse complement strand
CTGCTGAAAATCGCACTGTTGCAAAAAGCAGGATTTGAGGTCGTTGAAATTCCGGTTAACAGGCTCTTGACTCAGGATTCAATGAAACCATGTATTGATCAAATAAAGTCCAGGATAGGCTTCCCGCCACAGGGGCATGGCTCTGTATCACTTAAAAGAAGCTGGGCAGATGCGGCATACGTTACTGCTGATAAAGGCAGGCGACCCTCAGATCACGGTTACTTAACCGCCGAAGAACATTCAAAAGAGCAAACCGGCAGACCAGAAAAGAGGAAGAAAACAACCAGCCAGTAATTGCCTTCCTCCCATCATGACTCACGAACCTCTTTCACATTCCGGGAAGGAATGCCAGCGTTGAACACCTGTTACCTATACATCTCGCCCCGGATGATTTGCAAATAACGGATTGATGGCATCAGGAGTAGATGTGTTCCCCCAACCGTTTACGTTTATAAACATTGCGGCAAAATGAACTTTTGAACAGAACAGCAGTCTGCTTTTTATATTTTCATGAATTAAAGAAATATAAATATGGATAGAAACTCTGCTGGTATCAGTGGTCAATACACAAGATCAAATAATGATTACAACCAACCGAATGACCATGCCGCTTCTTCAAGGCGCGGACGATATAGACATACCACAGTCAGACAATGGGATCCTCCACCCCGCACAGCCCCAAGGCGTAATGAATTTTACCAATCTTCTATCGCATACTCTTCTCAATATCTACTGCGCCGTTCAGTAAATCATGCTCAAGACTTTAATGCCCTCATCAAACAGGAAGTAGTGGATGACCTGATAAGTAAATCTGATCATTTCGGTCATCGCTATGATGGGAGAAATCACGGTCAATATGCCAGTTCAATTAAAAAATACACGTCTGCTGCTAAAAGACCGTTAAATCGAGTGGAACAAAGCCAGCTGATGCGTTTACTGCAAAATTTCACAGTAACACGGAGCTGGAATTGGCTAAGCCTGACGACAACACTTCATTCATTTACTTCAGCGGGTGTTTTTACCCCTAATAACCCCATGGATCAGCGTGTTAAGCGTACACAAGCTGCCTTATTGTCAACGCTGCTTGATGCAATAATATTCAAGTGCAACCGCAAAGCTGCAGCATGGGATATTGATGCCCAGGGAATCGCCAACCTGCTGTGGGCCATGGCGAAACTGGTGGACAACGGCCAGAAGCACACACCAGAGTTCCAGGAGGCCCTGGCCGCGCTGTTGCCACACGTGGATGCACAGAAAGACCAATTTATACCTCAGCATACCGCCAACCTGCTGTGGGCCATGGCGAAACTGGTGGATAGCGGGCAGGAGCAGACATCAGTTTTCAAGGGGGCCATGGCCGCGCTGTTGCCCCTCGTGAACGCACAGAAAGACCAATTTAATGCCCAGGGCATTACCAACCTGCTGTGGGCCATGGCGAAACTGGTGGACAGCGGGCAGGAGCGGACACCAGAACTCAAAGAGGCCGTTGCCGCGTTGTTGCCCGATGTGAGCGCACAGAAAGCAAACTTTACACCTCAGGGTATCGCCAACCTGCTCTGGGCCATGGCGAAACTGGTGGATAACAGGTATGAGTTGACACCAGGACTCAAAGAGGCCGTAGCCTCACTGTTGCCCCTCGTGAACGCAAAAAAAAACCAATTTATACCTCAGCATATCGCCAACCTGCTCTGGGCCATGGCAAAACTGGTGGACAACGGGCAGGAACAGACACCAGAACTTAACGAGGCCGTGGCCGCGCTGTTGTCCCACGTGAGCGCACAGAAAGCTAACTTTAAACCACAGGAAATCGTCAACCTGCTGTGGGCCATGGCGAAACTGGTGGACAACGGACAGATGAGGACACCACTGTTCAAAGAGGCCGAGGCCGCACTGTTGCCCCACGTGAGCGCTCAGCAAGCAAACTTTACACCACAGGGTATCGCCAGCCTGCTGTGGGCCATGGCGAAACTGGTGGACAACAGGCAAAAGCGAACACCAGAGCTCAACGAGGCAGTGGCTGCGCTGTTGCCCCACGTGAGCGCACAGAAAAACAAATTTAAACCACAGGGTATCACCAACCTGCTGTGGGCCATGGCGAAACTGGTGGACAACGGGCACGAGCAGACACCAGGGCTCAAAGAGACCGTGGCCGCGCTGCTGCCCCTCGTGAACGCACAGAAAGACCAATTTATTCCTCTGCATATCGCCAGCCTGCTGTGGGCCATGGCGAAACTGGTGGACAACGGGCAAGAGCAGACACCAGGGCTCAATAAGGCCGTGGTCGCGCTGTTGCCCCACGTAAACACACATAAAGACCAATTTAATGCCCGGGGAATCGCCAACCTGCTATGGGCCACTGCGAAGCTGGTTGATAAGGGGTTGGAGTGGACACCACAGCTCAAAGAGGCCGTGGCCACGCTGTTGCCCTTCGTGAACGCACAGAAAGCTAACTTTAAACTACAGGAAATCACCAACCTGCTATGGGCCACGGCGAAACTGGTGGACAATGGGCTGGAGCGGACACCGCTGCTCACAGAGGCCGTGGCCGGGCTGTTGCCACTCGTCAACACAGCGAAAGCTAACTTTAATCCTCAAGAAATCGCCAACCTGCTGTGGGCCATGGTGAAACTGCTGGACAACGGGCTGGATAGGACACCAGAGCTTAAAGAGGCCGTGGCCGCGCTGTTGCCACACGTGAACGCAAAGAAAGATAACTTTACACCACAGGGAATCGCCAACCTGCTGTGGGCCATGGCGAAACTGGTGGATAGCGGGCAGGAGCGGACACCAGGGCTTAACGAGGCCGTGGCTGCGCTGTTGCCTCACGTGAACGCAAAGAAAGACCAATTTAAAGCCCTGGGAATCACTAACCTGCTGTGGGCCATGGCGAAACTGGTGGACAACGGGCTGGAGCGAACACCAGAGCTCAACAAGGCTGTGGCCGCGCTGCTACAACACGTGAACGCACACAAAAACCTGTTTAATGCCCAGCATATCGCCAACCTGCTGTGGGCCATGGCGAAACTGGTGGACAACGGGCAGGAGCGAACACCAGAGTTTAACAAGGCCGTGGCCGCGCTGTCGCCACACGTCAACACAAAGAAAGCTAACTTTAAACCACAAGAAATCGCCAACCTGCTGTGGACCATGGCGAAACTACTGGACAACGGGGAGTGGACATCAGAACTCGACGAGGCCGTGGCCGTGCTGTTGCGCCACGTTAACGCACAGAAAGCCAGCTTTAAACCACAGGAAATCGCCAATCTGCTGTGGGCCACGGCGAAACTGGGTGAGTTCGTTGAGCTGAACGCGGTTACCTCTATGTTTGAATCGCTTGTTTACCGAATCAGTGAAAACCCTCAGCTCTCACAGCAAAACCTATTGATGTCTCTCTGGGGAGTGATGGTTTGCTGTGCCAGATTGTCTATGGACTCCCGAAGCAATAACTGGTTTGAAAAGCAAATGGATGACCTGTTTGCTCGCGTGGAAAATACATCTCCGGATAACTTAGAGGATCAATCCGTTATTGCCATGGCCGCAAGTTGGCTTGGTAGAGCCTGTCCGGTCGTCCCCCTTTACCGGACAACTGTTTCAAAACCTCAAGCCGAATTCCG
>NZ_PJPV01000122.1 GCF_002864045.1 Endozoicomonas acroporae | reverse complement strand
ATGCAGTGAATGCGAGCAAACGGCACTGCCACTGATTCGTAAGGATGAGGAAAGCGTTGATGACGACGAATCACCTTATTGTGAATCCCGAATGCTTAATGTCTGCCGTAGCGGTAATCTGAGAAAGCTGAACTGTTATCTGGACAAAGACAAGACGTTGGCCAATCAACCTTACCGCTCGGCGCTCACCGGTCATCCTGAATACCTGTTAGCTGTCGCCTTAAAGCATCAACATACGGATTTAGCCCGGACTTTGATCGACCACGGTGCCGATGTCAATGCCGCCGATCATCAGGGTGAGACGCCCCTGCACATTGCTGCCAGAAAAGGTGATTGGGAGTTTTTCAATTACCTGAACAATCCGACAGAGATAGGAGTGGACTTTAATGCCCGAGATAACGACGGTATCACACCTTTAATGATAGCGGCCCTTTGGGGCAAATTAGATCACCTGACTTATTTGCTTGAAAGAGCGGATTTCAATATCGCTGATAACAGCGGCAATACGGCATTGCATTTAGCCGCTTGTTGGGGGCAAACCGATTGCCTGAGAAAGCTGCTTGATAAGAAAGTGGATGTCAATGTCAAAACACATATAGATGGTGCTACGCCCCTGCATATGGCCGCTCAGAACGGCCACATAGAGTCCGTCAAGGAGCTGCTGAAAAATTATCAAACCCCAGTCAATGAACAGATGAACGATGGCTGTACGGCTCTCCACTTGGCTGCTCGTAATGGTCACACAGAGATCGTCAGGGCATTTAAGGAAATTGCCCCCATGCGCATCCAGGTTGATGTCAAGAATAACAATGGTGATACGGCTCTCCACGAAGCTGCTCGTCAAGGCCACACAGAGACCGTCAATGCATTGCTGGAAATTGTGGCCAAAGAGAAGACTAACGATGGCCAAACGGCTCTCCACAAAGCTGCTGAAAAAGGCCACACAGAGGCCATCCAGAAATTGCTGACCATTGACCCCTCCCT
>NZ_PJPV01000121.1 GCF_002864045.1 Endozoicomonas acroporae | reverse complement strand
TTAGCCAGAAAATACGATTCCATTTGGCCAACTACTTAATAACCGAACCATCCCGAAGCTTTGCCTGACTGGTGCCATTGCCGTTATTAGCGGTCATGGTGGCTACAACCCGCGCCCCTTCAGTAATCAGCGCCTTGAACTGTTGCCAGATATTCGTGGATGCCATTGCTTGCATTCCGGATAAACGTTCATTGTCTTGTGAAAATCGGATCCTTACCTGGCTTTTGGATTTAACGACATACGTCTTGTTAAAAAAATTCTGTTTTTTGTGGAACTTACCCTGCTGATTGTTTGTCGTACTCGAAGTTTTGAGTCAAATGGCAGGCTAAAGCGATGGATGGTGTCGGTAGAAACGGGGCAGATGTCCGCTTTAATTGTTCTTCTATCTGTATAAATGACGAACATATCAGAGGACAATTTGGTGGACACTCACTGGTCGAAACATCTTGCAAACCGGAACCCCACGTTTTCCACCTGGGGTGCATCACCCGACACCTTGACAAGCAGAGTGAAACAAGTCTTCATAAACGCCGATGCAGTGAATGCGGGCAACCGGCACTGCCACTGATTGGTAAGGACGGGGAAAGCGTCGATGACGACGAATCACCTTATTGTGAATCCCGAATGCTTAAAGTGGATGTCAATGTCAAAACACATACAGATGGTGCTACGCCCCTGCATATGGCCGCTCAGAACGGCCACATAGAGTCCGTCAGGGAGCTGCTGGAAAATTATGAAACCCCAGTCAATGGACAGATGAACGATGGCTGTACGCCTCTCCACTTAGCTGCTCGTAATGGTCACACAGAGATCGTCAGGGCATTTAAGGACATTGCCCCCATGCGCATCCAGGTTGATGTCAAGAATAACAATGGTGATACGGCTCTCCACGAAGCTGCTCGTCAAGGCCACACAGAGACCGTCAATGCATTGGTGGAAATTGACCGCTCCCCACTGCTGGCCAAAGCGAAAAATAACGATGACGAAACAGCTCTTCATCTAGCTGCTCGTCAAGGCCACACAAAGGCCATCAAGGCATTGCTGACCATTGCCCCCTCCCTGGCCAAAGAGAAGAATAAGAATGGCCAAACGGCTATCCCTCTCCACTACGCTGTTTATAATGGCCAAACAGAGGCCATCCAGACACTGCTGAACTTTGACCCCTCACTGGCCAAAGAGAGGGACAACGATAGCTGGACGGCTCTCCACTTCGCTGCTCATAAAGGCGAAACAGGGGCCATACAAGCATTGCTGACCCATGCCCCCTCCCTGGCCAAAGAGCAGGATAAATATGGCCAGACGGCTCTCCACGTCGCTGCTTTTAAAGGCCACACAGAGGCCAGCCAGACATTGCTGAACTTTGCTCCCTCATTGGCCAAAGAGAAGGATGACGATGGCTGGACGGCACTCTACAAAGCTGCTGATGAAGGTCACACAGAGGCCATCCAGACATTGCTGGACTTTGCCCCCTCACTGGCCAGAGAGAAGACTAACGATGGCCAAACGGCTCTTCACGCCGCTGCTCGTAACGGCCACACAGAGGCCATCCAGACATTGTTGAACTTTGACCACTCACTGGCCAAAGAGAAGGATAGATATGGCTTGACGGCTCTCCACTACGCTGCTCGTAAAGACCAAACAGAGGCCATCCAGGCATTGCTGGACTTTGACCACTCACTGGCCAAAGAGAAGGATAACAATGGCCAAACGGCTCTCCACTTCGCTGCTGAAAAAGGCCACACAGAGGCCATCAATACATTGCTGGCCTTTGACTGCTCCCTGGCCAAAGAGAAGAATAAGTTTGGCGATACGGCTCTCCACTGGTCTGCTGCTAAAGGCCAAACAGAGGCCATTGAGACATTGCTGGACTTTGACCCCTCACTGGCCAAAGAGAAGGATAACAATGGCCAAACGGCTCTCCACGCCGCTGCTCGTAAAGACCAAACAGAGGCCATTGAGACATTGCTGTACTTTGACCCCTCACTGGCCAAAGAGAAGGATAACGATGGCCAAACGGCTCTCCACTACGCTGCTTATGATGGCCAAACAGAGGCCATCCAGACATTGCTGGACTTTGACCCCTCACTGGCCAAAGAGAAGGATAACAATGGCCAAACGGCTCTCCACTACGCTGCTTATGATGGCCAAACAGAGGCCATCCAGACATTGCTGGACTTTGACCACTCACTGGCCAAAGAGAAGGATAACAATGGCCAAACGGCTCTCCACGCCGCTGCTCGTAAAGGCCAAACAGAGGCCATCCAGGCATTGCTGGACTTTGACCACTCACTGGCCAAAGAGAAGACTAACAATGGCTTCACGGCTCTCCACGCAGCTTCTTTTGAAGGCCACATAGAGGTTATCCAGGCATTGCTGACCATTGCCCCCTCCCTGACCAAAGAGAAGGATAACAATGGCCGCACGGCTCTCCACGCAGCTTCTTTTGAAGGCCACACAGAGGCTATCCAGACATTGCTTGACTTTGACCCCTCACTGGCCAAAGAGAAGACTAAAGATGGCCAAACAGCTCTCCACATAGCTTCTTTTAAAGGCCACACAGAGGCCATCCAGACATTGCTGAACTTTGACCCCTCACTGGCCAAAGATAAGAGCAACCTTGGCCTGACGGCTCTCCACAAAGCTGCTGAAAAAGGCCACACAGAGGCCATCCAGGCATTGCTGGCCTTTGACCGCTCCCTGGCCAAAGAGAAGAATAAGTTTGGCCAAACGGCTCACCACGCCGCTGCTCTTAAAGGCCAAACAGAGGCTATCCAGACATTGTTGGCCTTTGACCCCTCCCTGGCCAAAGAGAAGGATAAATATGGCGATACGGCTCTCCACTTAGCTGCTAGTAAAGGCCACACAGACGCGATCCAGACATTGCTAACCATTGCCCCCTCCCTGGCCAAAGAGAAGAATAACAATGGCGAAACGGCTCTCCACACAGCTTCTTTTGAAGGCCACACAGAGGCCATCCAGACATTGCTGGACTTTG
>NZ_PJPV01000120.1 GCF_002864045.1 Endozoicomonas acroporae | reverse complement strand
TCTCCATGCCGCTGCTCTTAAAGGCCAAACAGAGGCCATCCAGACATTGCTGAACTTTGACCCCTCACTGGCCAAAGAGAAGACTAACGATGGCCAAACGGCTCTCCACTATGCTGTTTATAGTGGCCAAACAGTGGCCATCCAGGCATTGCTGGACTTTGACCCCTCACTGGCCAAAGAGAAGGATAAATATCGCGATACGGCTCTCCACTGGTCTGCTGCTAAAGGCCAAACAGAGGCCATCCAGACATTGTTGAACTTTGACCGCTCACTGGCCAAAGAGAAGGATAAATATGGCCAAACGGCTCTCCACCACGCTGCTTTTGAAGGCCACACAGAGGCCATCCAGGCATTGCTGAACTTTGATCCCTCACTGGCCAAAGAGAAGACTAACGATGGCCAAACGGCTCTCCACGACGCCGCTCTTAAAGGCCAAACAGAGGCCATCCAGATATTGCTGACCATTGCCCCCTCACTGGCCAAAGAGAAGACTAACGATGGCCAAACGGCTCTCCACTATGCTGCTTTTTATAGTGGCCAAACAGTGGCCATCCAGGCATTGCTGGACTTTGACCCCTCACTGGCCAAAGAGAAGGATAACAATGCCGAAACGGCTCTCCACTGGTCTGCTGCTAAAGGCCAAACAGAGGCCATCCAGGCATTGTTGAACTTTGACCGCTCACTGGCCAAAGATAAGAGCAACCATGGCATGACGGCTCTCCACAACGCTGCTTTTAAAGGCCACACAGAGGCTATCCTGGCATTGCTGGACTTTGACCCCTCACTGGCCAAAAAGAAGACTAAAAAAGGCCTAACAGCTCTCCACATAGCTTCTTTTGAAGGCCATACAGAGGCCATCCAGACATTGCTGAAATTTGACCGATCCCTGGCCAAAGAGAAGGATAACAATGGCCAAACGGTCCTCCACGTCGCTGCTCTTGGAGGCCTCACAGAGGCTATCCAGGCATTGCTGGACTTTGACCGCTCCCTGGCCAAAAAGAAGGATAACAATGGCCGCACGGCTCTCCACGCCGCGGCTCTTAAAGGCCAAACAGAGGCCATCCAGACATTGCTGACCATTGCCCCCTCCCTGGCCAAAGAGAAGAATAAGTTTGGCGATACGGCTCTCCACTATGCTGCTTCTTATAGTGGCCAAACAGAGGCCATCCAGATATTGCTGACCATTGCCCCCTCACTGGCCAAAGAGAAGACTAACGATGGCCAAACGGCTCTCCACTTCGCTGCTCGTAAAGACCAAACAGAGACCATCCAGGCATTGCTGAACTTTGACCGCTCCCTGGCCAAAAAGAAGGATAACAATGGCCGCACGGCTCTCCACGAAGCTGCTTTTAAAGGCCACACAGAGGCCATCCGGACATTGCTGGACTTTGTACCCTCACTGGTCAAAAAGAAGGATCACAATGGCGGCACGGCTCTCCACGAAGCTGCTTTTAAAGGCCACACACAGGCCATCCGGACATTGCTGGACTTTACCCCCTTCCTGGCTAAAGACCTGGCCAAAAAGAAGGATAACAATGGCCGCACGGCTCTCCACGAAGCTGCTTTTAAAGGCCACACAAAGGCCATCCGGACATTGCTGAACTTTGACCCCTCACTGGTCAAAAATAAGGATGACAATGGCGGCACGGCTCTCCACGAAGCTGCTTTTAAAGGCCACACAGAGGCCATCCGGACATTGCTGGACTTTACCCCCTACCTGGCCAAAGACCTGGCCAAAGAGGAGGATGAAGATGGCTTGACGGCTCTCGACAAAGCTGCTGAAAAAGGCCACACAGAGGCCATCCAGACATTGCAGGCCTTTGACCGCTCCCAGGCCAAAGTTAAGGATAAGAATTGCGAAACGGCGCCCAATTTAGCTAAGGGCTTCAAAGAGACCACCAAGTTATTTACGTACTTTGCTGTTTCCCAGGCCGATCATGAAAAAGACAACAGTACGCTCACAACCAACGTGAAGATCGACGATACAAAAAAAAAAGCTGACAAAACAGCTCAGGCTGGCTCTGTTGCAACTAACGATCCTGTCCCGACTGATAGTAAAACTGCGGTTGACTCTCGTAACAAGTCATTCAATGAAGGCCCCGATACTGACTCGGCACCACGGGAACTGCTCAATGAAGGCCCCGATACTCACTCGGCACCACGGGAACTGTTCAATGAAGGCCCGGATACTGACCCGGCACCATGGGAACTGTCAACAATTGAGTCACCCGCTATCAGCGAAAACAGAACTGCTCTGGCTGATTCTGCTGCTGAGAAGGACAGCATAGTATTCCCGCAGGAAAATCCGTCCCCCGGGGAAGCCAAAGACGTTGACGAGCTTGGGAAAACAAAGCTGCACCGTGCGGCTGAGAAGGGTGACTTTTCGGAAGTGTATTCTCTAAGCTTTAAAGAGAATATCAACCAAACTGACAACAATGGAAAAACAGCGCTGCATTATGCTGCTGAGAAGGGCTTCAAATCATGTCTGAAAAAACTATTCTCTAAAGAGAATATCAACCAAACTGACAAGAGTAGAAAAACACCTCTACATTATCCAATTTTATACGAGTATGAGGAATTTCTGGAAGAATTATGTAAGCAGTACGTTAAGCATTTCTCGCCCGAAAATATCAGTCATGCCCTGCGATTAGCCATCGATAAAGATTATTACAACAAAGATACTACAGAGTTACTGGTCAATAGGATACGCCTGGAAGATCAGGACGAAACTGACGGTAAAACACTCCTGCACTACGCTGCAGAAAAAGGCAACAAAAATTACCTGGAAAAATTTCTGGAGAAAGCAAAAAGGCAAGGGAACCTGGAAAAATCCATCAAGCTTGAAGATCAAAGAAAGAGGACACCCCTGCACTATGCAGCCAAGGAAGGACAAGGACACAGTAATTGTCTTCAGTCACTACTGAAAGAACTCAAAGAATTAACATGCATCAATGCAAAAGATGAAAATGGTGACACGCCACTGCTCCTGGCTGCTACTGATGCATGCGTAAGAGAGCTGATAAAGGCTAATGCTGATGTGCATGAGAAAAATAACAGAGGTATAACGCTACTGCATCGTATAGCCATGTCAGAGAAGAGAATTAATTGGCTGAAAGAAAATTACAAATGTTATAAAGATAAACATTTTAATGCACCTGACATGGGCGGTAATACTCCGCTGCACTATGCAGCTTACAACGGTAATATAAGATTTCTGCAAGTGATCTGTGAAAAAGAAGGTAAAACTATACATAAATATTTCCATACTAAGAATAAAAAAGGTGTTTCACCACTATTTTTAACTGTTCATAATGACAACAAAAACGAAGGCCTGATAAAACTGATCAAAACCAAAAATATAATACAAGAGGATGACCAGCTTTCGAGGTTATTTCTGTATGCTGCAGCTAATGGCAAAAACGATTACCTGGAAAGTTTTTTTGATGAAAAGTTTAACAAAAAAATAGATATCAATCACAAATTTCCGGATAGTGGCATGGCTTCTTTGCACTATGTCATTAAAGATAAATGTTGGAACCACAATAGTTCTAAGGAGGTTCAAGGATATGAAAAATGTCTTGAGCACATACTCTCCAAGTTCGATGACGTAGATATCAATCTCAAAGATAACCAAGGCAAGACACCATTACATTTGGCTGCCGAGGCAGATAATATTCGGTGCCTGAAAAGGTTGCTAGACCCAGAGAAACACAAAGTTAAAATCAAAGCTGAAATCAATCTCCAAGATAACCAAGGCAAGACACCATTACATTTGGCTGCCGAGGCAGACAATATTCGGTGCCTGAAAAGGTTGCTAGAAGAAAAAAAAGGCACACTTTGTATCAATTTTACTGATAACCAAGGCAAGACACCATTACATTTGGCTGCCGAGGCTGGCAATATTAAGTGCCTGATAGGGTTGCTAGACCAAAGAAAACACCCAGTTAATATCAATGATGAGGATAAGCAAAACAATAAACCCCTGGATTTGGCTAAACACTCTGTTTGCCAAGAGGCTCTGCAGGAGGACTGGGATAATCTCAACGACTGTGAACGCAAAGATAAAGGTGAGTACTATCTCAACAAATATTTTGAAGGACAAGCCTGTCAGACCAACGACCAAAATGAAAATACTCACAGTCAAAGTAATCCAGTTGACTCATCAGATGGTTCTATTCGCTATCAAGAAAAAGTATTTATAAATGATCAAGTAGTGGATCGCCTTGATGAAATTAAAGTAAAGTAAAGTATCCAGATTTGAATTTTATCCCTTCTTGCTTGCCCCCCCGAAAGGGTCAGGTCTTGATTCTTGAATCGAATGGTTTTAAGTGTCGTCAAACAGATGATAATGAGTGGTCATAAGCACCAGGAATGAATTGTCCAGTTAAAGCGGTCACAAACCTCGGCCAGGGTATCCAGGAACAGATTGAAGTCAGACTCTTCTCGATAAATAGAATTACGTTCATTCCCCCGGGAAGTCACATGGTACATCGCAATTGCGTACTCAATTCTCAATGGCCTGCTCACTTTTTATGCCCCAAGCTTATAATCAAGAAACTATAAAAGTAGAACAGGATTAATAAGCGTCAAGAATCAAGACCTGACCCGAGTTTTCCGCCCCTTCAGTAATCAGCGCCTTGAACTGTTGCCAGATATTTGTGGTTGCCATTGCTTGCATTCCGGATAAACGATCACTGTCTAGTGAAAATTGGTTACATTCCTGACTTTTGATTTAAACGACAATCTTCTTGTTAAAAAAATTTTTGTCTTTTGTGGAACTCACCCTGCTGATTTTTTGTCGTACTCGTAGTTTTGAGTCAAATGGCAGGCTAAAGCGATGGATGGTATCGGTAGAAACGGGGCAGATGTCCGCTTTAATTGTTCTTCTATCTGTATAACTGACGAACATATCAGAGGACAACTTGGTGGACACTCACTGGTCGAAACATCTTGCAAACCGGAACCCCACGTTTTCCACCTGGGGTGCATCACCCGACACCTTGATGAGCAGAGTGAAACAAGTCTTCATAAACGCCGATGCAGTGAATGCGGGCAATCGGCACTGCCACTGATTCGTAAGGACGAGGAAAGCGTCGATGACAACGAATCACCTTATTGTGAATCCCGAATGCTTAAAGTGGATGTGAATGTCAAAACACATACAAATAGTAAAACTGCGGTTGACTCTCGTAAAAAGTCATTCAATGAAGGCCCGGATACTGACCCGGTACCACGGGAACTGTCAACAATTGAGCCACCCGCTATCAGCGAAAACAGAACTGCTCTGGCTGATTCTGCTGCTGAGGAGGACAGCATAGTATCCCCGCAGGAATATCCGCCCCCTGGGGAAGCCAAAGACGTTGATGAGCTTGGGAAAACAAAGCTGCACCGTGCGGCTGAGAAGGGCGACTTTTCGGAACTGCATTCTCTAAGCTTTACAGAGAATATCAACCAAACTGACAACAGTGGAAAAACAGCGCTGCATTATGCTGCTGAGAAGGGCCACATACAATGTCTGCCATATCTATTCTCTAAAGCTAATATCAACCAAACTGACAACAGTGGAAAAACAGCTTTACATTATGCAATTTTAAAAAAGAATGAGGAATGTCTGGAAAAATTATGTGAAAAATATATGGATCTCTCGCCCACAAATATTAATCATGCCCTGCGATTAGCCATCGATGAAAATTATGACAACAAAGATACAGAGTTACTGGTCAATATAATACGCCTGGAAATTCAGGACAAAACTGACGGTAAAACACTCCTGCACTACGCTGCAGAAAAAGGCAACAAAAATTACCTGGAAAAATTTCTGGAGAAAGCGAAAAGGGAAGGGAATCTGGAAAAATCCATCAAGCTTAAAGATCAAAGAAAGAGGACACCCCTGCACTATGCAGCCGAGGAAGGACAAGGACACAGTAATTGTCTTCAGTTACTACTGAAGAAAGAACTCAAAAAATTAACATGCATCAATGCTAAAGATGAAAATGGTGACACACCACTGCTCCTGTCTGCTACTGATACATGCGTAAGAGAGCTGATAAAGGCTAAAGCTAATGTGCATGAGAAAAATAACAAAGGTATAACGCTACTGCATCGTATAGCCATGTCAGAGAGTAGAATTAATTGGCTGAAAGAAAATCACAAATACTTTAAAGATATTATTAATGAACCTGACATGGACGATAATACTCCGCTGCACTATGCAGCTTATAACGGTAATATAAGATTTCTGCAAATGATCTGTGAAAAAGAAGGTAAAACTATACATAAATATTTCCATATTAATAATAAACATGGTGTTTCACCATTACTTTTAACCATTCATAATGACAACAAAAACGAAGACCTGATAAAACTGATCAAAACCAAAAATATAATACAAGATAGTGACCAGCTTTCGAGGTTATTTCTGTATGCTGCTGCTAATGGCAAAAACGAATACCTGGAAAGGTTTTTTGATAAAAAGTTTAACAAAACAATAGATATCAATCACACAGTTCCGCATAGTGGTATGGCTGCTTTGCACTATGTCATTAAAGATGAATGTTGGAACTACAATAGTTCTAAGGAGGTTCAAGGATATGAAAAATGTCTTGAGCACATACTCTCCAAGTTCGATGACGTAGACATCAATCTCCCAGATAACCAAGGCATGACACCATTACATTTGGCTGCCGAGGCAGACAATATTAAGTGCCTGAAAATGTTGCTAGACCCAGAGAAACGCAAAGTTAAAATCAAAGTTAAAATCAATGCCAGTGATAAACAAGGCAAGACACCATTACATTTGGCTGCCGAGGCAGACAATATTCGGTGCCTGAAAAGGTTGCTAGAAGAAAAAAAAGGCACACTTAATATCAATGCTTCTGATGGCCAAGGCAAGACACCATTACATTTGGCTGCCGAGGCAGACAATATTAAGTGCCTGATAGGGTTGCTAGACCAAATAAAACACCCAGTTGATATCAATGCTGAGGATAAGCAAAACAATAAACCCCTGGATTTGGCTAAACACTCTGTTTGCCAAGAGGCCCTGCAGGAGGACTGGAATAATCTCAACGACTGCGAACGCAAAGATAAAGGTGAGTACTATCTCAACAAATATTTTGAAGGACAAGCCTGTCAGATCAACGACCAAAATGAAAATACTCACAGTCAAAGTAATCCAGTTGTCTTATCAGATGGTTCTATTCGCTATCAAGAAAAAGTATTTATAAATGATCAAGTGGTTGATCGCCTTGATGAAATTAAAGTAAAGTATCCAGAATTGGATTTTATCCCTTGCCCGGAAGTTAACTCCTTTGTTGTTTTAGCAAAGGATTTTGTTGATAAAATTATTAAAGGCAGCCACGAAGATGCAATTTTCGGCTATTCCGGAATTAGAGGAAACCTCAATACCATAAATCCTGAAGACCTGAAACAAATCTATGCTCCCGTACAATTTATACCTGGATTTGAACTTAATAATAATTTATCACTGGATGGCTATCCTTTCCATATTGAAGGAACCAAAGGTAAAATTATTGAATTCTTGGATAAATATGAAAGATTTCATTTTACGGCAAAAAGCATTGACAAAAAAGAGCAATCAAAAGCCAGAGTCGGTGTGAATATAAAGTTATGTCTGGCTGATTGTGATCTGCGAAAAATGGTGCGCAATTTTTTCGTAGCTCCAATTAAAGACACTTTTGGCCTAATACCATTAGACTTTATTGAGGGAATTATTGAACATGCGAATTTACAAGGCTTGCTTAAGATAATTTCTGATGCTGTTAACACTAGCAAGAAAAAACTTCAGGAGGAACTTCAGAAGGAACTTCAGAAGGAAGTTGTTAACACCGCAGAAAAAATGCAGAAAAATCTTAGTAGCGAAGTAGCAGAGCAACCTGAAAAAATAGCATCCAAAAAATTCGATATCGTCATCAATAAAATTCGCAATGAATTAAAAAGGCTCAACAAAACTGATGATATTGACACATCATTGTCAAAAAATAATTTTAAGGTTTGCAGTGGCCCCATCAATTTACTGCATAACATCAAGAACGGTCAGAAAATTAAAATTGAATTTGACCGGTTTGAATCATTAAACAGCCCCGCCCGTTTACAGATCAACTCAACTGGCAGCCAGGTAGAGTTCAAAGATCTATCTGAAGCATTGAAGATGATTTTCGGTGTTTGTCAACATAGTTGTCGCCTCAACTTAA
>NZ_PJPV01000012.1 GCF_002864045.1 Endozoicomonas acroporae | reverse complement strand
CTGTGGCCGCGCTGTTACCCCTCGTGAACGCACAGAAAGACCCATTTCTTCCTCAGCATATCGCCAATCTGCTGTGGGCCATAACGAAACTGGTGGACAACGGGCAGGCGCAGACACCAGAGTTCAACGAGGCCGTGATCACGCTGTTGCCCCTAGTGAACGCACAGAAAGACCAATTTAATGCCCAGGGCATTGCCAACCTGCTGTGGGCCATGGCGAAAATGGTGGAAAACGGACAGGAGCACACACCAGGGCTCAAAGAGGCCGTGGCTGCGCTGTTGCCCCTCGTGAACGCACAGAAAGGCCAATTTATTCCTCAGGGTATCGCCAACCTGCTGTGGGCCATGGCAAAACTGGTGGACAACGGGCAGGAGCAGACACCGGGACTCAACGAGGCCATGGCCGCGCTGTTGCCCCTCGTGAACAGACAAAAAGCCAACTTTAAACCACTGGAAATCGCCAACCTGCTGTGGGCCATGGCGAAACTGGTAGACAATGGGCAGGATCAGACACCAGGGCTCAACGAGGCCGTGACCGCACTGATGCCTCTCGTGCATGCGCAAAAAGCTAACTTTCAACCACAAGGTATCGCCAACCTGCTTTGGGCAATGGCGAAACTGGTCGACCACGGGCAGGACCGGACACACCCGCCCATCGCGGCTGTGGCCGCACTGTTGCCCCACGTGAACGCACAGAAAGACCGATTTAGTGCCCAGGGTATTGCCATCCAGCTGTGGGCCATGGCGAAGCTGGTGGACAGCGGGATGGAGCAAACACCAGAGTTCAAACAGGCTGTGGCAGCGCTGTTGCCCCGCGTGCATGGACTGAAAGACCAATTTAGTGTCCAGCATGTCGCCAACCTGGTGTGGGCCATGACGAAACTGGTAGACAACGGACAGGAGCAGACACCAGGGCTCAACGAGGCCGTGACCGCGCTGTTGCCCCTGGTGAACGCGCAGAAAGACCAATTCAGTACCCAGGGTATTGCCAACCTGCTGTGGGCCACGGCCAAACTGGGTGAACTCGTTGAGCTGAACGTGGCTACCTCTACATTCCAATCGCTGGTCTATCGCATCCGTGAGAACCTGCAGCTTTCTCAGAAAGAGATATCGATGTCTCTCTGGGGAGTCATGGTATGCTGTGCCAGGTTGGCTCTGGAGTCCAATGCCAATCAACAACATAACGTGTTTGAAAAGCACATGGATAACCTGTTGACTCGCCTGGAAAATACCTCGCCAGGTCATAAAGAGGATCAATACACCATGATCATGGCCGCAAGTTGGCTTGGCAGAGCGTGTCCGGTCGCCTGCCATTACCAGACAACCGTTTCAAAACGACAATCCAACTTCCGCGATCAACTCCAATTATGTATGCCCTCTTTGAAAATTGAAGAAGAAAAGAGTCTCAACTCATTACCTCCGGTTGACCTGCTACTGCCAGATCACAACATGGTGATTGAAATTCAGGGACCGTTTCATTACGTGGGTGGTGATTTCAACACCAGGAATGGTTCGACTCTGCTGAAAATCGCACTGTTGCAAAAAGCAGGATTTGAAGTCATTGAAATCCCGGCTAACCAGGTTCTGAACAAAGATTTAATGAAACCATATATTGATCAAATAAAAATCAGGACAGGCATCCCGCCACAGGGGCATGGCTTTGTATCACGTAAAAGAGCGTGGACAGATGCTGCACACGTGACTGGTGAAGAACATTCAGAAGAGCAAACCAGCCCGGCAAAGAGGAAGAAAACAAACGGCCAGTAATCGCCTTCCTCCCATCATGACTCAAGTAAACTTTTCCGCAAAATGAACTTCTGAGCAGAACAGCAGTCTGCTTTTTATATTTTCATGAATTAATGAAATATAATTATGGATAGAAGTTCTGCTGGCATCAGTGGTAAATACACAACATCAGATAACGGTTACAACCAACCGAATGACCATGCCCCCTCTTCAAGGCGTGGGCGATACAGACATGCCACAGTCAGACAATCGGATAACCCTCCCCACACTGCACCGGGTCGCAATGAATTTTACCAGTCTTCTGACACACGCTCTTCGCAATATCTAATGCGCCGTTCTATAAACCAGGCCCAGGATTTTAATGCCCTTCTCAAACAGGAAATAATGGCTGGCCTGTTGAGTAAATCGGATCGTTTCGGCCATCGCTATGATGGTAGAAATCACGGTCAGTATGCCAGTTCAATTAAAAAATACTCATCAGCAGCTAAAAGACCGTTAAATCGAACAGAACAAAGCCAGCTGATGCGTTTGCTGCAAAATTTTACAGCAACACGGAGGTGGAATTGGCGAAGCCTGACGACAACACTTCATTCGTTGACGTCAGCGGGCGTTTTTACCCCTCATAAACCCATGAATGAAGTTGTTAAACGTACTCAAACTGCCTTATTGTCAACACTGCTTGATCCAATAATATTCAAGTGCAAGCAAAAACCTCCAGCAAGGGATATTGATGCCCAGGGTGTCGCCAACTTGCTGTGGGCCATGGCAAAAATGTTGGACAACGGGCAGGAACGAACACCAGAGTTCAACGAGGCCGTGGTCGCTTTGTTACACCACGTGAACGCACAGAAAGACCAATTTAATGCCCAGCACATTACTAACCAGCTGTGGGCTATGGCCAAACTGGTGGAAAAAGGGCAGGAATGGACACCAGTGCTTAAAGAGGCCATCGCCGCACTGTTACCCTACGTAAACGCACAGAAAGCTAAAAAACCGCAGGAAATTGCCAACCAGCTGTGGGCCATTGCAAAAATGGTGGACAACGGACTGCAGCGAACACAAAGGCTAAAACAGACCATGGCCGCACTGTTACTGCTCGTGAGCACACAGAAAGCCAACTTTGGACCACAGGGTATCACCAACCTGATGTGGGCCATGGCGAAACTGTTGGACAACGGGCAGGCGCTGACGCCAGAGCTCAAAGCGGCAGCGGCTGCGCTGTTGCCCCATGTTAATGCAAAGAAAGACCAATTTATTCCTCAGCATATCGCCAACCTGCTGTGGGCCATGTCGAAATTGCTAGAAAACGGACTGGAGCGGACACCAGAGTTCAACCAGGCCACTGCCACGCTGTTACCCCAAGTGAACATAAAGAAACACCAATTTAATACTCAGGGTATCACCTGCGTATTGTGGGCCATGGCAAAACTGGTAGACAACGTGCAGTATTGGACACCTGGGCTCAAGGAGACCGTGACTGCCCTGTTGCCTCACGTGAACGCACAGAAAGACCAATTTATTCCTCAGCAAATCGCCAACCTGCTGTGGGCCATGGCGAAACTGGTAGACAACGGACAGAAACTGACACCGGGGCTCAAAGAGACCCTGGCCGCTCTTTTGCCCCGCGTGAACATACAGAAAGACCAATTTATTACCCAGGGCATCGCCAACCTGCTGTGGGCCATCGCGAAACTGGTGGACAACGGGCAGAAGTGGACACCAGGGCTCAACGAGTCCGTGGCCCTGCTGTTGCCCCGTGTGAGCGCAAAGAAAACTAACTTTAAACCCCAGGAAATCGCCAACCTGATTTGGGCCATGGCAAAACTGGTGGACAACAGGCTGAACCTGACACCAAGCCTCAAAAAAGCCGTGGCCGCGCTGTTGCCCCATGTGAACGCGCAGAAAGACCAATTTATGCCTCAGCATATCGCCAACCTGCTGTGGGCCGTGGCGAAACTGGTGGACAACGGGCAGGCGCAGACACCAGAAATCAAAGAAACCGTGGCCATGCTGTTGCCCCAGGTGAACGCACAGAGAGCTGACTTTAAACCACAGGAAATCGCCAACCTGTTGTGGGCCATGGCGAAACTGGTGGACAACGGGCAGGAGCGTACACTCAAGCTCAACGAGGCCGTGGCCGTGCTATTGCCCCACGTGAACACACAGAAAGCGAACTTTAAACTACAGGAAATCACCAACCTCCTGTGGGCCATGGCAAAACTGGTGGACAACGGACAAGGGTGGACACCAGAGCTTAAAGAGGCCGTGACAGCCCTGTTGCCACAAGTAAACACACAAAAAGATCAGCTTACTCCTCAGAATATCGCCAACCTGCTATGGGTCATGGCAAAACTGGTGAACAATGGGCATGAGCGGACACCAGAATTCGAAGAGGCCGTCGCCGCGCTGTTGCCCCACATAAACACACAGAAAGCTAACTTTAAACCACAGGAAATTGCTAACCTGCTGTGGGCTGTGGCGAAACTGGGAGAATTCGTTGCGCTGGAGGTGGTTACCTCTACGTTCGAATCGCTTGTTTACCGAATCAGTGAAAATCCTCAGCTCTCTCAGAAAGACATATTGATGTCCCTCTGGGGAATAATGGTATGCTGTGCCAGGTTGTCTCTGGTCTCCCATGCCAATAAAAATAACAGGCTTGAAAAGTACATGGCTGACCTGTTTGCTCGTCTGGAAAATACATCCCCGGACAATGTAGAGGATCAACGCATTATTGCCATGGCCGCAAGTTGGCTTGGCAAAGCCTGTCCGGTCGTACCCCACTACCATAACATCATTTCAAAACCTCAATCCGACTTCCGCAATCAACTCCAATCATGCATTCCCTCTTTGAAAATTGAAGAAGAAAAGAGTCTGAACTCATTACCTCCGGTGGACCTGATACTGCCAGATCACAACATGGTGATTGAAGTTCAGGGATCGTCTCATTACGTGGGCGGTGATTTCAAAACCAGGAATGGTTCTACTCTGCTGAAAATCGCACTGCTGCAAAAAGCAGGATTTAAGGTCATTGAAATTCCGGTTAACCAGCTTTTGAGCCAGAATTCGATTAAACGATGTATTGATCAAATAAAGACCAGGGCAGATATCCCGCCACAGGGGCATGGCTTTGTGTCACTTGCTTAAAACGCGGCGCAGATGCCCCATAAGTAGTTAACCAAATGAACTTCTGTAAAGAACCGCAGTCTGCTTTTTATATTTCCATGAATTAATGAAATATAATTATGGATAGAAACTCTGCGGGTATCAGTAGTCAATACACAAGGTCAGATAATTGCTACAACCGACCGGATGGCCATCCCACTTCTCCTTCAAGGCGTGTGCAATATAGACATGGCCCAGTCAGACAGAGGGATAATTCCCTCCGCACTACCCCGGGGCGTAATGAATTTTACCACTCTTGCGCTGCACGCCCTTCTCAATATCTACTGCGCCGTTCTGTAAACCATGCTCAAGATTTTAATGCTCTCATTAAACGGGAAATAATGGCTGGTCTGGTGAGTAAATCGAATCGTTTTGGTCATCACTATGATGGGAGAGATCACGGTCTATATGCCAGTTCAATCAAAAAATACACGTCAGCGTCTAAAAGATCGTTAAATCGAGCTGAACAAAGCCAGCTGATACTTTTGCTGCAAAATTTTACCGCAACGCCAAGCTGGAATTGGCTAAGCCTGACCACAACACTTCATTCATTGACTTCAGCCGGTGTTTTTACTCCCCATAAACCCATGGATGAGCGTGTTAAGCTTACTCAGGCTGCCATACTGTCAACCCTGCTTGAGGCAATCATATTCAAGTGCAACCAAAAACCTCAAACCAGGGATATTGATCCCCAGGGTGTCGCCAACCTGCTGTGGGCCATGGCAAAACTGGTGGACAATGGGCAGGAGCGGACACCAGAGCTCAACAAGGCCGTAGCCGCGCTGATGCCCCACGTGAACGCACAGAAAGACCAATTTATTCCTCAGCATATCGCCAACCTGCTCTGGGCCATGACCAAACTGGTGGACAACGGGCAGGGGTGGACACCTGGCCTCAAGGAGGCTGTGGCCGTGCTGTTGCCCCACGTGAACACACATAAAGCCAATTTTAAACCACAGGGCATCGCCAACCTGCTGTGGGCCATGGCGAAACTGGCGGACAACGGGCCGCAGTGGACACCAGAATTCAAAGCGGCCGTGGCCGTACTGTTGCCCCATATCAATGCAAAGAAAGACCAATTTAATGCCCAGGGTATCGCCAACCTGCTGTGGGCCATGGCGAAACTGGTGGACATCGGGCCGCAGTGGACACCAGTGTTCAACGAAACCGTGGCAGTGCTGTTGCCCCACGTAAACGCACAGAAAGCTCACTTTACACCACAGGAAATTGCCAACCTGCTGTGGGCCATGGCAAAACTGGTGGACAACGGGCAGAAGCAAACAGCAGAACTCAACGAGACCGTGGTCGCGCTGTTGCACTGCGTAAACGCACAGAAAGACCAATTTATACCTCAGCATATTGCCAACCTGCTGTGGGCCATGGCGAAACTGGTGGACAACGGGCAGGAGCGGACACCAGAACTCAACGAGGCCGTGGCCGCACTGTTGCCCAACGTGAACGCACAGAAAGACCAATTTAATGCCCGGGCTATTGCCAACCTGCTGTGGGCTATAGCGAAACTGGTGGGCAGCGGGCTGGAGCGGGCACCACGGCTCAAAGAGGCTGTAGTCGCGCTGTTGCCCCACGTGAATGCACAGAAAGCTAACTTTAAACCACAGGGCATCACCAACCTCCTGTGGGTCATGGCGAAACTGGTGGACAACGGCCAGGAGCGGACACCAGGGCTCAAAGAAGCCGTGGCCGCGTTGTTGCCCCACGTGAACGCACATAAAGCTCACTTTAAACCACAGGAAATCACCAACCTGCTGTGGGCCATGGCGAAACTGGTAGACAACAAGCAGGAACGGACACCAGAACTCAACCAGGCCGTGGCCTCGCTGTTGCCCCACGTGAACGTTCAGGAAGCTCGCTTTAAACCACAGGAAATTGCCAACCTGTTGTGGGCCATGGCAAAACTGCTGGACAACAATCAGGAGCGGACACCAGAGTTCAACGAGGCCGTGGCCGTGCTGTTGCCCCACGTGAACTCACAGAAAGCTAACTTAATACCACAGGAGATCGTCAAGCTGTTATGGGCCATGGCGAAACTGGTGGACAACGGGCAGGAACAAACACCAGAGCTCAAAGAGGCCGTGACCGCGCTGTTGCCCCACGTGAACGCACAGAAAGACCAATTTAATCCCCAGGGTATCGCCAACCTGCTGTGGGCCATGGCAAAACTGGTGGACCACGGGCAGGAGCAGGCACCAGAACTCAACGAGACCGTGGCTGCGCTGTTGCCCCACGTGAACACACAGAAAGACCAATTTATTCCTCAGCATATCGCCAACCTGCTGTGGGCCATGGCGAAACTGGTGGACAACGGGCAGAAGTGGTCACCAGGGCTCAACGATGCCGTGGCCGCACTGATGTCACACGTGAGCACACATAAAGACCAATTTATTCCTCAGCATATTGCCAACCTGCTGTGGGCCATGGCAAAACTGGTGGACTCCGGGCAGGATTTGACACCAGGTCTCAAAGAGGCTGTAGCCGCTCTGTTGCCCCACGTGAACGCACAGAAAGATCAATTTATTCCTCAGCATATCGCCAACCTGCTGTGGGCCATGGCAAAACTGGGCGAACTCATTGAGCTGAACGTGGTAACCTCCACGTTCAAATCGCTTGTCGAGGGAATCAAAGACAACCCTCAGTTCTCTCAGCAAGCGATATTGATGTCCCTTTGGGGAGTGATGGTATGCTGTGCCAGGTTATCTCTGGTTCCCAATACCAGTAAAAGTAACGTGCTGGAAAAGCACATGGATGACCTGTTTAACCGTCTGGAAAATACATTCCCGGACAATGAAGAGGATCAACGCACCATTGCCCTGGCTGCAAGTTGGCTTGGCAGAGCGTGTCCGGTCGTTCCCCATTACCAGACAACTTTTTCAAAACGTCAATCCGACTTCTGCAATCAACTCCAATCATGCATTCCATCATTGAGGATTGAAGAAGAAAAGAGTCTGAATTCATTACCTCCGGTTGACCTGCTACTGCCAGATCACAACATGGTGATTGAAGTTCAGGGCCCCTCTCATTACGTGGGTGGTGATTTCAACACCAGGAATGGTTCGACTCTGTTGAAAATCGCACTGTTGCAAAAAGCAGGATTTGAGGTCGTTGAAATTCCGGTTAACAGGCTTTGGAATCAGGATTTAATGAAACGATGTATTGATCAAATAAAGACCAGGAGAGGCATCCCGCCACAGGGGCATGGCTCTGTATCACTTAAAAGAAGGTGGCCAGATGAGGCATACGTTACTGTTGATAAAGCCAGGCAACCCTCAGATCACGGTTTCTTGACTGTCGAAGAAAATTCAGATGAGCAAACCGGTAAACCAGCAAAGAGGAAGAAAGCAAACAGCCAGTAATTGCCTTCCTCCCATCATGACGCAAGAATCTCTTTCACATTCCGGGAAGGAATGCAGTGTTGAACTCCTGTTGTCCATACATCTCGCCCCGGGTGATTTGAAAATAACGAATTGATGGCATCAGGAGTAGTTGTATTTCCCCAGCCGTTTACGTTTAAGTAGTTGGCCAAATGGAATCGTATATTTCTGGCTAAGTGGGCAGTTACTATGCAAGGCACAACGTAGGGAGCATAGCCGTAGCTATGTGACCGGAGTTGTAACGCC
>NZ_PJPV01000119.1 GCF_002864045.1 Endozoicomonas acroporae | reverse complement strand
GGTTTTACTGTGTTTCTGGCGTTCACGACGCTGTGTGCGATCACCATTGCCCCCTCCCTGGCCAAAGAGAAGAATAACACTGGCCGCACGGCTCTCCACACAGCTGCTTTTTCTGGCCAAACAGAGTCCATCCAGACATTGCTAACCATTGCTCCCTCCCTGGCCAAAGAGAAGAATAACAATGGCGATACGGCTCTCCACGATGCTGCTCTTAAAGGCCACACAGAGGCCATCCAGACATTGCTGGCCTTTGACCGCTCCCTGGCCAAAGAGAAGGATAAATATGGCTATACGGCTCTCCACTTGGCTGCTAATAAAGGCCAAACAGAGGCCATCCGGACATTGCTAACCAATGTCCCCTCCCTGGCCAAAGAGAAGAATAACAATAGCGATACGGCTCTCCACGACGCTGCTCTTAAAGGCCACACAGAGGCCATCCAGACATTGCTGTACTTTGACCCCTCCCTGGCCAAAGAGAAGAATAACAATGGCGATACGGCTCTCCACGACGCTGCTCTTAAAGGCCAAACAGAGGCCATCCAGACATTGCTGTACTTTGACCCCTCCCTGGCCAAAGATAAGAGCAATGATGGCATGACGGCTCTCCACGTCGCTGCTCTTAAAGGCCAAACAGAGGCCATCCAGACATTGCAGGCCTTTGACCGCTCCCTGGCCAGAGAGAAGGATAAATATGGCGATACGGCTCTCCACTTGGCTGCTAATAAAGGCCAAACAGAGGCCATCCGGACATTGCTAACCAATGCCCCCTCCCTGGCCAAAGAGAAGAATAACAATGGCGATACGGCTCTCCACGACGCTGCTCTTAAAGGCCAAACAGAGGCCATCCAGACATTGCTGAACTTTGATCCCTCACTGGCCAAAGAGAAGACTAACGATGGCCAAACGGCTCTCCACGCCGCTGCTCTTAAAGGCCAAACAGAGGCCATCCAGACATTGCTGGACTTTGACCCCTGCCTGGCTAGAGAGAAGGATAACAATGGCCGCACGGCTCTCCACATAGCTTCTTTTAAAGGCCACACAGAGGCCATCCAGACATTGCTGGCCTTTGACCCCTGCCTGGCTAGAGAGCAGGATAACAATGGCGATACGGCTCTCCACATAGCTTCTTTTAAAGGCCACACAGAAGCCATCCAGACATTGCTGGCCTTTGACCGCTCCCTGGCCAAAGAGAAGGATAACAATGGCCGAACGGCTCTCCACGCCGCGGCTCTTAGAGGCCAAACAGAGGCCATCCAGACATTGCTAACCATTGCCCCCTACCTGGCTAAAGAGAAGGATAACAATGGCCGCACGGCTCTCCAAATAGCTTCTTTTAAAGGCCACACAGAGGCCATCCAGGCATTCCTTTGACCCCTCCCTGGCCAAAAAAAAGATAAATATGGCGAAACGGCTCTCGACTTGGCTATCTCATGTTTGGCCGCACAGAGTGCAAGCAACTTCTTAAAGACTATGGAACCCAACCATCGGGCTGCCTTCTAAAGTGAACAATAAAATTGAGCGGAGAATCGATTCTTGATTATTTCAAACCTCCACCTCATAGTGCGCCAGGCTCGGCGCAGTACCTTTTATCTCTTCTGAATAAATGCCTTCTGGCCAACACCCAATGACGGTAATAACCAAACCATCCCGAAGCTCTGCCTGAGCCATTGCCGTTATTAGCGGTAATGGTGGCGACGATTCGCGCCCCTTCAGGAATCAACGCCTTGAACTGTTGCCAGATATTCGTGGATGCCATTGCTTGCATTCCGGATAAACGTTCACTGTCTTGTGAAAATCGGTTCCGTACCTGACTTTTAGATTTAACGACATACGTCTTGTTAAAAAATTCTGTTTTTTTGGAACTTACCCTGCTGATTTTTTGTCCTACCCGAAGTTTTGAGTCAAATAGCGGGCTAAAGTAATGAATAGTGTCGGTGTAAACGGGGCAGATGTTCGCTTTAACTGTTCTTCTATCTGTATAAATGACGAACATATCAGAGGACAATTTGGTGGACACTCACTGGTGGAAACCTCCTGTAAACCGCAAGGTCACATTTTCCACCTGGGATGCATCACCCGACACCTTGATGAGCAGAGTGAAACAAGTCTTAATAAACGCCAATGCAGTGAATGCGAGCAAACGGCACTGCCACTGATTCGTAAGGATGAGGAAAGCGTTGATGACGACGAATCACCTTATTGTGAATCCCGAATGCTTAATGTCTGCCGTAGCGGTAATCTGAGAAAGCTGAACTGTTATCTGGACAAAGACAAGACGTTGGCCAATCAGCCTTACCGCTCGGCGCTCACCGGTCATCCTGAATACCTGTTAGCTGTCGCCTTAAAGCACCAGCATACGGATTTAGCCCGGACTTTGATCGACCACGGTGCCGATGTCAATGCCACCGATCATCAGGGTGAGACGCCCCTGCACATTGCTGCCCGTCAGCGCTCGGCGCTCACCGGTCATCCTGAATACCTGTTAGCTGTCGCCTTAAAGCACCAGCATACGGATTTAGCCCGGACTCTGATCGACCACGGTGCCGATGTCAATGCCGCCGATCATCAGGGTGAGACGCCCCTGCACAATGCTGCCCGTCAGCGTTGTACCGAGGTCTTCAATATCCTGATCGAGGCCGGGGCGAATATCAATAATGTACTGCGCACCGCTGTCCGGGAGGGCAATGATTCACTGCTTGAATACCTGATCAGCACCGAACTCAGCCAATCTAACCTTAATATCGCTCTGCGCGAAGCCGCCGGACAGGGACAATCGCAGAACCTTATACCCCTGATCAATAAAGGAGCAAACGACCTTGACGGTGCCCTGCGCGAAGCCGCCGGACAGGGGCAAAAGCAGTGCCTTAAAACCCTGATCTCACCGCGAGTCTCACAGCGAACGCCAGACCTCAACGGTGCCCTGTGCGCTGCCGCCGAGGGGGGGCAAACGGAATGCCTTAGATTCCTGATCGAGAAGGGTGCAAACGAACTTGATCTTGATCATGCCTTGTACCGGGCTATTCTGACGCGAAACAACCCGAGCCAGAGCGTGCTGGTCGAAGAAGGGGCAAATATTACTACCGTAGTGCACACTGCTGCCAGAAAAGGTGATTGGGAATTTTTCAATTACCTGAACAATCCGACAGAGATCAATGTCGCCGATGGGGAAGGTCAAACACCGCTGCATATCACCGCTGCCAATGGGGATAAAACATGCCTGAAAAAGCTCATTGAACAGGGAGCGAAGGTAAATGCCACCAATAATAACGGCGAAACAGCCCTGCATATAGCCACCAAAATCAGCAAAACCAGGGGCCGTCAACAATGTGCTGCCATGGGCATAGATATCACTGGAACCCTTATTAATGGCAAGACCTTCGAACACTATACCATCGAAAAAGAAAACGACATTGGGTGTCTGCTTGAGCTTGCTGATAACAGAGGAGTGGACTTTAATGCCCGTGATAACAACGGTATCACACCTTTAATGATAGCGGCCCTTTGGGGCAAATTAGATCACCTGACTTATTTGCTTGAAAGAGCGGATTTCAATATCGCTGATAACAGCGGCAATACAGCATTGCATTTAGCCGCTTGTTGGGGGCAAACCGATTGCCTGAGAAAACTGCTTGATAAGAAAGTGGATGTCACTGTCAAAACACATATAGATGGTGCTACGCCCCTGCATATGGCCGCTCAGAACGGCCACATAGAGTCTGTCAAGGAGCTGCTGAAAAATTATCAAACCCCAGTCAATGAACAGATGGACGATGGCTGTACGGCTCTACACTTGGCTGCTCGTAATGGTCACACAGAGATCGTCAGGGCATTTAATGAAATTGCCCCTATGCGCATCCAGGTTGATGTCAAGAATAACAATGGTGATACGGCTCTCCACGAAGCTGCTCGTCAAGGCCACACAGAGACCGTCAATGCATTGCTGGAAATTGTGGCCAAAGAGAAGGATAAATATGGCCAGACGGCTCTCCACGCCGCTGCTCTTAAAGGCCACACAGAAGCCATCCAGACATTGCTGACCATTGACCCCTCCCTGGCCAAAGAGAAGGATAACAATGGCCGCACGGCTCTCCACGCCGCTGCTCTTAAAGGTCACACAGAGGCCATCCAGACATTGCTGACCATTGACCCCTCCCTGGCCAAAGAGAAGGATAAACGTGGCAGTACGGCTCTCCACTTAGCTGCTTCTGGGGGCCACACAGAGGCCATCCAGACATTGCTGACCACTCCCTCCTCCCTGGCCAAAAAAAAGAAGGAGAAGGATAAGTCAGTCCAGACGGCTCTCGCAGCTGCTGTTAACGCAACTGCTTTTGCGGTCCACACAGAGGCCACCCAGTCATTGCAGACCACTGACCCCTCCCTGGCCAAAAAGAAGGAGAAGGAGAAGCAGAAGTCAGTCCGGACGGCTCTCACAGCTGCTGTTAACGCAACTGCTTTTGCAGTCCACACAGGGGCCACCCAGTCATTACAGTCCATTGATCCCTCCCTGGCCAAAGAGAAGGATAACGATGGCCAAACGGCTCTCCACACAGCTGCTCTTTCTGGCCAAACAGAGGCCATCCGGACATTGCTGACCATTGACCCCTCCCTGGCCAAAGAGAAGGATAACAATGGCCGCACGGCTCTCCAAATAGCTTCTTTTAAAGGCCACACAGAGGCCATCCAGGCATTGCTTTGACCCCTCCCTGGCCAAAAAGAAAGATAAATATGGCGAAACGGCTCTCGACTTGGCTATCATGTTTGGCCGCACAGAGTGCAAGAAACTTCTTGAAGACTATGGAGCCCAATCATCGAGCTGCCTTCTAAAGTGAGCAATAAAATTGAGCGGAGAACCGATTCTTGATTATTTCAAACCTCCACCTTTTATCTCTTCTGAATAAATGCCTTCTGGCCAACACCCACAGATTCACCTTTGACGTTAATAACCGAACCATCCCGAAGCTCTGCCTGACTGGTGCCATTGCCGTTATTAGCGGTCATGGTGGCTACAACCCGCCCCCCTTCAGTAATCAGCGCCTTGAACTGTTGCCAGATATTTGTGGTTGCCATTGCTTGTATTCCGGATAAACGATCACTGTCTAGTGACAATTAGTTCCATACCTGACTTTTTATTTAAACGACAATCTTATTATTAAAAAATTCTGTTTTTTTGTGGAACTTACCCCGCTGATTTTTTGTCGTACTGGAAGTTTTGAGTCAAATGGCAGGCTAAAGCGATGGATGGTGTCGGTAGAAACGGGGCAGATGTCCGCTTTAATTGTTCTTCTATCTGTATAACTGACGAACATATCAGAGGACAATTTGGTGGACACTCACTGGTCGAAACATCTTGCAAACCGGAACCCCACGTTTTCCACCTGGGGTGCATCACCCGACACCTTGACAAGCAGAGTGAAACAAGTCTTCATAAACGCCGATGCAGTGAATGCGGGCAACCGGCACTGCCACTGATTCGTAAGGACGGGGAAAGCGTCGATGACGACGAATCACCTTATTGTGAATCCCGAATGCTTAATGTCTGCCGTAGCGGTAATCTGAGAAAGCTGAACTGTTATCTGGACAAAGACAAGACGTTGGCCAATCAACCTTACCGCTCGGCGCTCACCGGTCATCCTGAATACCTGTTAGCTGTCGCCTTAAAGCATCAACATACGGATTTAGCCCGGACTTTGATCGACCACGGTGCCGATGTCAATGCCGCCGATGGGGAAGGTCAAACACCGCTGCATATCACCGCTGCCAATGGGGATAAAACATGCCTGAAAAAACTCATTGAACAGGGAGCGAAGGTAAATGCCACCAATAATAACGGCGAAACAGCCCTGCATATAGCCACCAAAATCAGCATAACCAGGGGCCGTCAACAATGTGCTGCCATGGGCATAGATATCACTGGAACCCTTATTAACGGCAAGACCTTCGAACACTATACCATCGAAAAAGAAAACGACATTGAGTGTCTGCGTGAGCTTGCTGATAACAGAGGAGTGGACCTTAATGCCCGTGATAACGACGGTATCACACCTTTAATGATAGCGGCCCTTTGGGGCAAATTAGATCACCTGACTTATTTGCTTGAAAGAGCGGATTGCAATATCGCTGATAACAGCGGCAATACAGCATTGCATTTAGCCGCTTGTTGGGGGCAAACCGATTGCCTGAGAAAACTGCTTGATAAGAAAGTGGATGTCAATGTCAAAACACATATAGATGGTGCTACGCCCCTGCATATGGCCGCTCAGAACGGCCACATAGAGTCCGTCAAGGAGCTGCTGGAAAATTATCAAACCCCAGTCAATGAACAGATGAACGATGGCTGTACGGCTCTCCACTTGGCTGCTTCTGGGGACCACACAGAGGCCATCCAGACATTGCTGAACTTTGACCCCTCACTGGCTAAAGAGAAGGATAAACGTGGCAATACGGCTCTCCACTTAGCTGCTTCTGGGAACCACACAAAGGCCATCCAGACATTGCTAACCATTGCCCCCTACCTGGCTAAAGAGAAGGGTAGCAGTGGCCGCACGGCTCTCCACATAGCTTCTCTTAGAGGCCACACAGAGGCCATCCAGAAATTGCTGGAGATTGAGAACTCCCTGGCCAAAGAGAAGGATCTTTTTGGCAAAACGGCTCTCCACAAAGCTGCTGAAAACGGCCACACAGAGGCCATCCAGACATTGCTAACCATTGCCCCCTACCTGGCTAAAGAGAAGGATAGCAATGGCCGCACGGCTCTCCACACAGCTGCTCTTTCTGGCCACACAGAGGCCATCCAGACATTGCTAACCATTGCCCCCTACCTGGCTAAAGAGAAGGATGACAATGGCCACACGGCTCTCCAAATAGCTTCTTTTAAAGGCCACACAGAGGCCATCCAGGTATTGCTTTGACCCCTCCCTGGCTAAAAAGAAAGATAATATCGCGAAACGGCTCACGACTTGGCTATCAAGTTTGGCCGCACAGAGTGCAAGAAACTTCTTGAAGACTATGGAGCCCAACCATCGGGCTGACTTCTAAAGTGAGCAATAAAATTGAGCGGAGAACCGATTCTTGATTATTTCAAACCTCCACCTCATACTGTGCCAGGCGCGGCACAGTACCTTTTATCTTTTCTGAATAAATGCCTTCTGGCCAACACCCACAGATTCACCTTTGATGTTAATAACCGAACCATCCCGAAGCTTTCCCTGACTGGTGCCATTGCCGTTATTAGCGGTCATGGTGGCTACAACCCGCGCCCCTTCAGTAATCAGCGCCTTGAACTGTTGCCAGATATTTGTGGTTGCCATTGCTTGTATTCCGGATAAACGATCACTGTCCTGTGAAAATCGGTTCCGTACCTGACTTTTGGATCTAACGACATACGTCTTGTTAAAAAATTCTGTTTTTTTTGGAACTTACCCTGCTGATTTTTTGTCCTACCCGAAGTTTTGAGTCAAATAGCGGGCTAAAGTAATGAATAGTGTCGGTGTAAACGGGGCAGATATTCGCTTTAACTGTTCTTCTATCTGTATAAATGACGAACATATCAGAGGGCAATTTGGTGGACACTCACTGGTCGAAACATCTTGCAAACCGGAACCCCACGTTTTCCACCTGGGATGCATCACCCGACACCTTGATGAGCAGAGTGAAACAAGTCTTAATAAACGCCGATGCAGTGAATGCGAGCAAACGGCACTGCCACTGATTCG
>NZ_PJPV01000118.1 GCF_002864045.1 Endozoicomonas acroporae | reverse complement strand
GCTGGAAATTGTGGCCAAAGAGAAGACTAACGATGGCCAGACGGCTCTCCACAAAGCTGCTGAAAAAGGCCACACAGAGGCCATCCAGAAATTGCTGACCATTGACCCGTCCCTGGCCAAAGAGAAGGATAAACGTGGCAATACGGCTCTCCACTTAGCTGCTTCTGAGGGCCACACAGAGGCCATCCAGACATTGCTGGCCTTTGACCGCTCCCTGGCCAAAGAGAAGGATAACGATGGCCAGACGGCTCTCCACTTAGCTGCTTATAAAGGCCACACAGAGGCCATCCAGACATTGCTGACCATTCCCTCCTCCCCGGCCAAAAAAAAGAAGGAGAAGGATAAGTCAGTCCGGACGGCTCTCGCAGCTGCTGTTAACGCAACTGCTTGTGCAGTCCGGACGGCTCTTGCAGCTGCTGTTAACACAACTGCTTTTGCAGTCCACACAGAGGCCACCCAGTCATTGCAAACCATTGACCCCTCCCTGGCCAAAGAGAAGGATAACGATGGCCAAACGGCTCTCCACAAAGCTGCTTCTCAAGGCCACACAAAGGCCATCCAGACATTGCTGAAGATTGACCCTTCCCTGGTCAAAGAGACGGATAACTTAGGCCAGATGGCTGTCCACTTAGCTGCTGATGAAAGCCACATAGAGGCCATCCAGATATTGCAATCCTCTCTATGGGAAAAATAACGGTGGCCAGACGGCTCTCTACTTGGCTTACAGCCATCGTTACCCCGCGAGCCAAAAACTCCTTATTAAAAAAGGAGCAAGAAACCGGTGCCGGGCCTTGAATCTTGACTGTTTCAAACCTCCACCTCATACTGCGCCAGACTCGGCGCGGCTCCTTTGATCTCCCCATCCTGAATAAATACTTTTCCCCAACACCCACAGACTCCTCTTCAACCGTAATAACCGAACCACCCCGAAGCTCTGCCTGACTGGTGCCATTGCCGTTATTAGCGGTAATGGTGGCGACGATTCGCGCCCCTTCAGGAATCAGCGCCTTGAACTGTTGCCAGATATTTGTGGTTGCCATTGCTTGTATTCCGGATAAACGATTACTGTCTAGTGAAAATTGGTTCCATGCCTGACTTTTGATTTAAACGACAATATTCTTGTTAAAAATTCTGTTTTTTGTGGAACTTACCCTGCTGATTGTTTGTCGTACTCGAAGTTTTGAGTTAAACGGCAGGCTAAAGCGATGGATGGTGTCGGTAGAAACGGGACAGATGTCCGCTTTAATTGTTCTTCTATCTGTATAACTGACGAACATATCAGAGGACAATTTGGTGGACACTCACTGGTCGAAACATCTTGCAAACCGGAACCCCACGTTTTCCACCTGGGGTGCATCACCCGACACCTTGATGAGCAGAGTGAAACAAGTCTTAATAAACGCCGATGCAGTGAATGCGGGCAACCGGCACTGCCACTGATTCGTAAGGAAGGGGAAAGCGTCGATGACGACGAATCACCTTATTGTGAATCCCGAATGCTTAAAGTGGATGTCAATGTTAAAACACATACAGATGGTGCTACGCCCCTGCATATGGCCGCTCAGAACGGCCACATAGAGTCCGTCAAGAAGCTGCTGGAAAATTATCAAACCCCAGTCAATAAACAGATGAACGATGGCTGTACGCCTCTCCACTTAGCTGCTCGTAATGGTCACACAGAGATCGTCAGGGCATTTAAGGAAATTGCCCCCATGCGCATCCAGGTTGATGTCAAGAATAACCATGGTGATACGGCTCTCCACGAAGCTGCTCGTCAAGGCCACACAGAGACCGTCAATGCATTGGTGGAAATTGACCGCTCCCCATTGCTGGCCAAAGTGAAAAATAACGATGACGAAACGGCTCTTCATCTAGCTGCTCGTCAAGGCCACACAAAGGCCATCAAGGCATTGCTGACCATTGCCCCCTCCCTGGCCAAAGAGAAGAATAAGAATGGCCAAACGGCTATCCCTCTCCACTACGCTGTTTATAATGGCCAAACAGAGGCCATCCAGACATTGCTGAACTTTGACCCCTCACTGGCCAAAGAGAGGGATAACGATAGCTGGACGGCTCTCCACTTCGCTGCTCATAAAGGCGAAACAGGGGCCATACAAGCATTGCTGACCAATGCCCCCTCCCTGGCCAAAGAGAAGGATAAATATGGCCAGACGGCTCTCCACGTCGCTGCTTTTAAAGGCCACACAGAGGCCAGCCAGACATTGCTGAACTTTGACCCCTCATTGGCCAAAGAGAAAGATAACGATGGCTGGACGGTACTCCACAAAGCTGCTGATGAAGGCCACACAGAGGCCATCCAGGCATTGCTGGACTTTGACCCCTCACTGGCTAAAGAGAAGACTAACGATGCCCAAACGGCTCTTCACGCCGCTGCTCTTAACGGCCATACAGAGGCTATCCAGACATTGTTGATTTTTGACCGCTCACTGGCCAAAGAGAAGGATAGATATGGCTTCACGGCTCTCCACTACGCTGCTCTTAAAGACCAAACAGAGGCCATCCAGGCATTGCTGAACTTTGACCGCTCACTGGCCAAAGAGAAGAATAACCGTGGCGGTACGGCTCTCCACTGGTCTGCTGCTCAAGGCCACACAGAGGCCATCCAGACATTGCTGGCCTTTGACCGCTCACTGGCCAAAGAGAAGAATAACCGTGGCCAAACAGCTCTCCACTATGCTGTTTATAATGGCCAAACAGTGGCCATCCAGGCATTGCTGGACTTTGACCCCTCACTGGCCAAAGAGAAGACTAACGATGGCCAAACGGCTCTCCACAAAGCTGCTGAAAAAGGCCACACAGAGGCCATCCAGGCATTGCTGAACTTTGACCGCTCCCTGGCCAAAGAGAAGGATAAGAATGGCCGAACGGCTCTCCACAAAGCTGCTCTTAAAGGCCACACAGAGGCCATCCAGACATTGCTGGCCTTTGACCGCTCACTGGCCAAAGAGAAGAATAACCGTGGCCAAACAGCTCTCCACTATGCTGTTTATAATGGCCAAACAGTGGCCATCCAGGCATTGCTGGACTTTGACCCCTCACTGGCCAAAGAGAAGACTAACGATGGCCAAACGGCTCTCCACAAAGCTGCTGAAAAAGGCCACACAGAGGCCATCCAGGCATTGCTGAACTTTGACCGCTGCTCCCTGGCCAAAGAGAAGGATAAGAATGGCCGAACGGCTCTCCACAAAGCCGCTCTTAAAGGCCACACAGAGGCCATCCAGGCATTGCTGGACTTTGACCGCTCACTGGCCAAAGAGAAGGATAACAA
>NZ_PJPV01000117.1 GCF_002864045.1 Endozoicomonas acroporae | reverse complement strand
AAGGCCACACAGAGGCCATCCAGACATTGCTGACCATTGCCCCCTCCCTGGCCAAAGAGAAGAATAACATTGGCCGCACGGCTCTTCATACAGCTGCTTTTTCTGGCCAAACAGAGTCCATCCAGACATTGCTAACCATTGCCCCCTCCCTGGGCAAAGAGAAGGATAAACGTGGCAACAATACGGCTCTCCACTTGGCTGCTAATAAAGGCCAAACAGAGGCCATCCGGACATTGCTAACCAATGTCCCCTGCCTGGCCAAAGAGAAGAATAACATTGGCGATACGGCTCTCCACGACGCTGCTCTTAAAGGCCACACAGAGGCCATCCAGACATTGCTGGACTTTGACCGCTCCCTGGCCAAAGAGAAGAATAACATTGGCCGCACGGCTCTCCACACAGCTGCTCTTTTTGGCCACACAGAGGCCATCCAGACATTGCTAACCATTGCCCCTTACCTGGCTAAAGAGAAGGATAACAATGGCCGCACGGCTCTCCAAATAGCTTCTTTTAAAGGCCACACAGAGGCCATCCAGGCATTGCTTTGACCCCTCCCTGGCCAAAAAGAAAGATAAATATGGCGAAACGGCTCTCGACTTGGCTATCATGTTTGGCCGCACAGAGTGCAAGAAACTTCTTGAAGACTATGGAGCCCAACCATTGAGCTGCCTTCTAAAGTGAGCAATAAAATTGAGCGGAGAACCGATTCTTGATTATTTCAAACCTCCACCTTTTATCTCTTCTGAATAAATGCCTTCTGGCCAACACCCACAGATTCACCTGTGACGCTAATAACCGAACCATCCCGAAGCTCTGCCTGACTGGTGCCATTGCCGTTATTAGCGGTCATGGTGGCTACAACCCGCGCCCCTTCAGTAATCAGCGCCTTGAACTGTTGCCAGATATTTGTGGTTGCCATTGCTTGTATTCCGGATAAACGATCACTGTCTAGTGAAATTGGTTCCATGCCTGACTTTTGATTTAAACGACACTCTTCTTGTTAAAAATTCTGTTTTTTGTGGAACTTACCCTGCTGATTGTTTGTCGTACTCGAAGTTTTGAGTTAAACGGCAGGCTAAAGCGATGGATGGTGTCGGTAGAAACGGGGCAGATGTCCGCTTTAATTGTTCTTCTATCTGTATAAATGACGAACATATCAGAGGACAATTTGGTGGACACTCACTGGTCGAAACATCTTGCAAACCGGAACCCCACATTTTCCACCTGGGATGCATCACCCGACACCTCGACAAGCAGAGTGAAACAAGTCTTCATAAACGCCGATGCAGTGAATGCGGGCAACCGGCACTGCCACTGATTCGTAAGGACGGGGAAAGCGTCGATGACGACGAATCACCTTATTGTGAATCCCGAATGCTTAAAGTGGATGTGAATGTCAAAACACATACAGATGGTGCTACGCCCCTGCATATGGCCGCTCAGAACGGCCACATAGAGTCCGTCAAGGAGCTGCTGGAAAATTATCAAACCCCAGTCAATAAACAGATGAACGATGGCTGTACGCCTCTCCACTTAGCTGCTCGTAATGGTCACACAGAGATCGTCAGGGCATTTAAGGAAATTGCCCCCATGCGCATCCAGGTTGATGTCAAGAATAACCATGGTGATACGGCTCTCCACGAAGCTGCTCGTCAAGGCCACACAGAGACCGTCAATGCATTGGTGGAAATTGACCGCTCCCCATTGCTGGCCAAAGTGAAAAATAACGATGACGAAACGGCTCTTCATTTAGCTGCTCTTAACGGCCACACAGAGGCCATCCAGACATTGTTGAACTTTGACCGCTCACTGGCCAAAGAGAAGGATAAATATGGCCAGACGGCTCTCCACGTCGCTGCTTTTAAAGGCCACGCAGAGGCCAGCCAGACATTGCTGAACTTTGACCCCTCATTGGCCAAAGAGAAGGATAACAATGGCTGGACGGCACTCCACAAAGCTGCTGAAAAAGGCCACACAGAGGTCATCCAGACATTGCTGAACTTTGACCTCTCATTGGCCAAAGAGAAGGATAACGATGGCTGGACGGCTCTCCACTGGTCTGCTGCTCAAGGCCACACAGAGGCCATCCAGACATTGCTGGCCTTTGACCGCTCACTGGCCAAAGAGAAGAATAACCGTGGCCAAACAGCTCTCCACTATGCTGTTTATAATGGCCAAACAGTGGCCATCCAGGCATTGCTGAACTTTGGCCGCGCACTGGCCAAAGAGAAGGATAACAATTGCCAAACGGCTCTCCACTACGCTGCTGAAAAAGGTCACACAGAGGCCATCAATACATTGCTGGCCTTTGACTGCTCCCTGGCCAAAGAGAAGAATAAGTTTGGCGATACGGCTCTCCACTGGTCTGCTGCTATAGGCCACACAGAGGCCATCCGGGCATTGCTGGGCTTTGACTCCTCACTGGCCAAAGAGAAGACTAACGATGCCCTAACGGCTCTCCACGCTGCTGCTCGTAAAGGCCAAACAGAGGCCATCCAGACATTGCTGGACTTTGACCCCTCATTGGCCAAAGAGAAGGATATCAATGGCCAAACGGCTCTCCACTACGCTGCTTATGATGGCCAAACAGAGGCCATCCAGACATTGCTGGACTTTGAACCCTCACTGGCCAAAGGGAGGGATAACGATAGCTGGACGGCTCTCCACTTCGCTGCTCATAAAGGCGAAACAGGGGCCATCCAGAAATTGTTGAACTTTGACCGCTCACTGGCCAAAGAGAAGGATAAATATGGCAGAACGGCTCTCGACATCGCTGCTATTTGGGACAGCACAGTGGCCATCCAGGCATTGCTGAACTTTGTCCCCTCACTGGCCAAAGAGAAGGATATGAATGGCCGAACGGCTCTCCACGCCGCTGCTCTTAAAGGCCAAACAGAGGCCATCCAGACATTGCTGGACTTTGACCCCTCACTGGCCAAAGAGAAGGAGAACTATGGCGGAACGACTCTCCACTTCGCTGCTTATAGTGGCCAAACAGAGGCCATCCGGGCATTGCTGGACTTTGACCCCTCACTGGCCAAAGAGAAGGATAGAGATGGCTTGACGGCTCTCCACTGGTCTGCTGCTCAAGGCCAAACAGAGGCCATCCTGGTATTGCTGGACTTTGATCCCTCACTGGCCAAAGAGAAGGATCACAATGGCCAAACGGCTCTCCACGCCGCTGCTCGTAAAGACAAAACAGAGGCCATCCGGGCATTGCTGGACTTTGACCCCTCACTGGCCAAAGAGAAGGATTACAATAGCGAAACGGCTTTCCACGCCGCTGCTCGTGAAGGCCAAACAGAGGTCATCCGGGCATTGCTGAACGTTGCCCCCACACAGGCCAAAGAGAAGGATATGAATGGCCGAACGGCTCTCCACGTCGCTGCTCTTAAAGGCCAAACAGAGGCCATCCATACATTGCTGGACTTTGCCCCCTCACTGGCCAGAGAGAAGGAGAACGATGGCGGAACGACTCTTCACTTCGCTGCTTATTTTGGCCAAACAGAGGCCATCCGGGCATTGCTGGACTTTGACCCCGCACTGGCCAAAGACCTGGTCAAAGAGAAGGATAAAGATGGTTTGACGGCTCTCCACTGGTCTGCTGCTCAAGGCCAAACAGAGGCCATCCAGTCATTGCTGGACTTTGACCGCTCCCTGGCCAAAGAGAAGGATAACAATGGCCGCACGGCTCTCCACGCAGCTGCTCTTACAGGCCACACAGAGGCCATCCGGTCATTGCTGGACTTTGACCCCTCCTTGGCCATAGAGAAGGATATAGATGGCTTGACGGCTCTCCACTGGCCCGCTGCTAAAGGCGACACAGAGGCCATCCGGACATTGCTGGCCTTTGACCCATCCCTGGCCAAAAAGAAAAATAACCTTGGCCGTACGGCTCTCCACTGGTCTGCTGCTAAAGGCCACACAAAAACCATCCAGGCATTGCTGGTCTTTGAACCCTGCCTGGCCAAAGAGAAGGATAAATATGGCCAAACAGCTCTCCACAAAGCTGCTGAAAAAGGCCACAAAGAGGCCATCCGGGCATTGCTGGACTTTGCCCCCTCACTGGCCAAAGAGAAGGATAACAATGGCGAAACGGCTCTCCACTACGTTGTTTGTGATGGCCAAACAGAGGCCATCCAGATATTGCTGACCATTGCCCCCTCACTGGCCAAAGAGAAGGATATGAATGGCCGAACGGCTCTCCACGCCGCTGCTCTTAAAGGCCAAACAGAGGCCATCCAGGCATTGCTGGATTTTGACCCCTCACTGGCTAAAGAGAAGACTAACGATGGCCAAAGGGCTCTCCACTACGCTGCTCTTAGAGGCCACACAGAGGCCATCCAGGCATTGCTGAAATTTGCCCCCTCCCTGGCCAAAAAGAAGGATAACAATGGCTGGACGGCTCTCCACTGGTGTGCTGCTCAAGGCCACACAGAGGCCATCCGGACATTGCTGGCCTTTGACCCCTCACTGGCCAAAAAGAAAAGTAACTTTGGCCATACGGCTCTCCACAAAGCTGCTGCAAAAGGCCACAAAGAGGCCATCCGGGCATTGCTGGATTTTGACCCCTCCCTGGCCAAAGACCTGGCCAAAGAGAAGGATAAAGATGGCTTGACGGCTCTCGACAAAGCTGCTGAAAAAGGCCACACAGAGGTTATCCAGACATTGCTGGCCTTTGACCGCTCCCTGGCCAAAGTTAAGGATAAGAATTGCGAAACGGCGCTCAATTTAGCTAAGGGCATGAAAGAGACCGCCAAGGTATTAATGTCCTTTGCTGCTGTTTCCCAGGCCGATCATGAAAAAGACAACAGTACGCTCACAACCAACGTGAAGATCGACGATACCAAAAAAGCTGACAAAACAGCTCAGGCTGGCTCTGTTGCCACTAACGATCCTGCCCCGACTGATAGTAAAACTGCGGTTGACTCTCGTAAAAAGTCATTCAATGAAGGCCCGGATACTGACCCGGCACCACGGGAACTGTCAACAATTGAGTCACCCGCTATCAGCGAAAACAGAACTGCTCTGGCTGATTCTGCTGCTGAGGAGGACAGCATAGTATTCCCGCAGGAATATCCTCCCTCCGGGGAAGCCAAAGACGTTGATGAGCTTGGGAAAACAAAGCTGCACCGTGCGGCTGAGAAGGGCGACATTTCGGAAGTGTATTCTCTAAGCTTTAAAGAGAATATCAACCAAACTGACGACAGTGGAAAAACAGCGCTGCATTATGCTGCTGAAGTGCTGTATTATGCTGAGAAGGACCTCGAACCACTAAAAAATATAATCTCTAAAGAGAATATCAACCAAACTGACAACAGTGGAAAAACAGCGCTACATTATGCAATTTTAAAAAAGAATGAGAAATGTCTGGAAAAATTATGTGAAAAATATATGGATCTCTCAGACATAAATATTTATCATGCCCTGCGATTAGCCATCGATGAAAATTATGACAACAAAGATACAGAGTTACTGGTCAATAGGATACACCTGGAAGATCAGGACGAAGAAACTGACGATAAAACACTTAAAACACTCCTGCACTACGCTGCAGAAAAAGGCAATAAAAATTACCTGGAAAAATTTCTGGAGAAAGCGATACGTGAAGGGAACTTGGAATCCATCAAGCTTAAAGATAAAAGAGAGAGGACACCCCTGCACTATGCAGCTGAGGAGGGACACAGAGATTGTCTTCGGTTACTACTACTGAAAGAACCCAAACTAAAGAAAGAACTCAAAGAATTAACATGCATCAATGCTAAAGATGAAAATGGTGACACGCCACCGCTCCTGGCTGCTACTGATGCATGCGTAAGAGAGCTGATAAAGGCTAAAGATGAAAATGGTGACACGCCACTGCTCCTGGCTGCTACTGATGCATGCGTAAGAGAGCTGATAAAGGCTAAAGCTGATGTGCATAAGAAAAATAACAAAGGTATAACGCTACTGCATCGTATAGCCATGTCAGAGAAGAGAATTAATTGGCTGGAAGAAAATTACAAATGCTTTAAAGATAAAGATAAAGATATTAATGATTTTATTGAACCTGACATGGACGATAATACTCCGCTGCACTATGCAGCTTATAACGGTAATATAAGATTTCTGCAAGTGATCTGTGAAAAAGAAGGTAAAACTATACATCAATATTTCCATACTAATAATAATCAAGGTGTTTCACCACTACTTTTAACTATTCATAATGACAACAAAAACGAAGGCCTGATAAAACTGATCAAAACCAAAAGTATAATACAAGATGATTACCAGCTTTCGAGGTTATTTCTGTATGCTGCTGCTTATGGCAAAAACGATTGCCTGGAAAGGTTTTTTGATAAAAAGTTTAACAAAACAATAGATATCAATGACAAAGTTCAGCATAGTGGTATGGCTGCTTTGCACTATGTCATTATAGATAAATGTTGGAACTACAATAGTTCTAAGGAGGTTCAAGGATATGAAAAATGTCTTGAGTGCATACTCTCCAAGTTCGATGACGTAAACATCAATCTCAAAGATAACCAAGGCAAGACACCATTACATTTGGCTGCCGAGGCAGACAATATTCGGTGCCTGAAAAGATTGCTAGAAGAAAAAAAAGACACACTTAAAATCAATGCTACTGATAACCAAGGCAAGACACCATTACATTTGGCTGCCGAGGCAGACAATATTAAGTGCCTGATAGGGTTGCTAGACCAAATAAAACACCCAATTGATATCAATGCTGAGGATAAGCAAAACAATAAACCCCTGGATTTGGCTAAACACCCTGTTTGCCAAGAGGCCCTGCAGGAGGACTGGAATAATCTCAACGAATGTGAACGCAAAAATAAAGGTGAGTATTATCTCAACAAATATTTTGAAGGACAATCCTGTCAGACCAACGACCAAAATGAAAATACTCACAGTCAAAGTAATCCAGTTGACTTATCAGATGGTTCTATTCGCTATCAGGAAAAAGTATTTATAAATGAACAAGTAATTGAAGACCTTAATAAAATTGAAGTAAAGTATCCAGATTTGAATTTTATCCCTTGCCCTGAAATTAACTCCTTTGTTGTTTTAGCAAAAGATTTTGGTGATAAAATTATTAAAGGCAGCCATGAAGATGCAATTTTCGGCTATTCCGGAATTAGAGGAAACCCCAATACCATAAATCCTAAAGACCTGAAACAAATCTACCGTACCGTACACTTTATGCCTGGATTTGAATCTTATAATAATTTAATACTGGATAGCTATCCTTTCCATATTGAAGGCACCAAAGGTAAAATTATTGAATTCTTGGATAAATATGAAAGATTGCATTTTACGGCAAAAAGCATTGACAAAAAAGAGCAATCAAAAGCCAGAGTCAGTGTGAATATAAAGTTATGTCTGGTTGATTGTGATCTGCCAAAAATGGTGCGCAATTTTTTCGTGGCTCCAATTAAAGACACTTTTGGCCTAATACCATTAGACTTTATTGAGGAAATTATTAGGCATGCGAATTTACAAGACTTGCTTAAGATAATTTCTGATGCTGTTAACACTGGCGAGAAAAAACTTCAGGAGAAACTTCAGAAAGAACTTCAGCAGGGAATTGTTAACACCGCAGAAAAAATGCAGAATAATCTTAGTAGCGAGGTAGCAGAACAACCTGAAAAAAAAGCATCCAAAGAATTCGATAGCGTCATCAATAAAATTCTCAATGAATTAAAAAGAGACAACGAAACTTATGATATTGACACATTATTGTCAGAAAAGAATTTTGAGGTTTGCAGTGGCCCCATCAATTTACTGCATAACATCAAGAACAGTCAGAAAATTCACATTGAATTTTACCGGTTTGAGTCATCAAACAGCCCCGCCCGTTTACAGATCAACTCAACTGGCAGCCAGGTAGAGTTCAAAGATCTATCTGAAGCATTGAAGATGATTTTTAAAATTTAACTTAATTGCGTACTCAATTCTCAATGGCCTGCTCACTTTTTATGCCCCCAGCTTATAATCAAGAAGCTATAAAAGTAGAACAGGATTAATAAGCGTCAAGAATCAAGACCTGACCCGAGTTTTCGTTTTCCGAGTTTTCCGCCCCTTCAGTAATCAGCGCCTTGAACTGTTGCCAGATATTTGTGGTTGCCATTGCTTGTATTCCGGATAAACGATCACTGTCTAGTGAAAATTGACTCCATGCCTGACTTTTGATTTAAACGACAATCTTCTTGTTAAAAAAATTCTGTTTTTTGTGGAACTTACCCTGCTGATTTTTTGTCGTACTGGAAGTTTTGAGTCAAATGGCAGGCTAAAGCGATGGATGGTGTCGGTAGAAACAGGGCAGATGTCCGCTTTAATTGTTCTTCTATCTGTATAACTGACGAACATATCAGAGGACAATTTGGTGGACACTCACTGGTCGAAACATCTTGCAAACCGGAACCCCACGTTTTCCACCTGGGGTGCATCACCCGACACCTTGACAAGCAGAGTGAAACAAGTCTTCATAAGCGCCGATGCAGTGAATGCGGGCAACCGGCACTGCCACTGATTGGTAAGGACGGGGAAAGCTTCGATGACGACGAATCACCTTATTGTGAATCCCGAATGCTTAAAGTGGATGTCAATGTCAAAACACATACAGATGGTGCTACGCCCCTGCATATGGCCGCTCAGAACGGCCACATAGAGTCCGTCAAGAAGCTGCTGGAAAATTATCAAACCCCAGTCAATGAACAGATGAACGATGGCTGTTCGCCTCTCCACTTAGCTGCTCGTAATGGTCACACAGAGATCGTCAGGGCATTTAAGAACATTGCCCCCATGCGCATCCGGGTTGATGTCAAGAATAACAATGGTGATACGGCTCTCCACGAAGCTGCTCGTCAAGGCAACACAGAGACCGTCAATGCATTGCTGGACATTGCTCTCTACCTGGCCAAAGAGAAGAATAACGATGACGAAACGGCTCTTCATTTAGCTGCTCGTAAAGGCCACACAAAGGCCATCAAGGCATTGCTGACCATTGCCCCCTCCCTGGCCAAAGAGAAGAATAAGAATGGCCAAACGGCTATCCCTCTCCACTATGCTGTTTATAATGGCCAAACAGAGGCCATCCAGACATTGCTGAACTTTGACCCCTCACTGGCCAAAGAGAGGGATAACGATAGCTGGACGGCTCTCCACTTCGCTGCTCATAAAGGCGAAACAGGGGCCATAGAAGCATTGCTGACCAATGCCCCCTCCCTGGCCAAAGAGAAGGATAAATATGGCCAGACGGCTCTCCACGTCGCTGCTTTTAAAGGCCACACAGAGGCCAGCCAGACATTGCTGAACTTTGCCCCCTCATTGGCCAAAGAGAAGGATAACGATGGCTGGACGGCACTCTACAAAGCTGCTGATGAAGGCCACACAGAGGCCATCAATACATTGCTGGCCTTTGACCGCTCCTTGGCCAAAGAGAAGACTAACGATGCCCAAACGGCTCTTCACGCCGCTGCTCGTAACGGCCACACAGAAGCCATCCAGACATTTTTGAACTTTGACAGCTCACTGGCCAAAGAGAAGGATAAATATGGCTTGACGGCTCTCCACTACGCTGCTCGTAAAGACCAAACAGAGGCCATTCAGGCATTGCTGAACTTTGACCGCTCACTGGCCAAAGAGAAGGATAACAATGGCCAAACGGCTCTCCACTACGCTGCTGAAAAAGGCCACACAGAGGCCATCAATACATTGCTGGCCTTTGACTGCTCCCTGGCCAAAGAGAAGAATAAGTTTGGCGATACGGCTCTCCACTGGTCTGCTGCTTTAGGCCACACAGAGGCCATCCAGGCATTGTTGAACTTTGACCGCTCACTGGCCAAAGAGAAGACTAACGATGCCCAAACGGCTCTCCACGCCGCTGCTCGTAAAGGCCAAACAGAGGCCATCCAGACATTGCTGGACTTTGACC
>NZ_PJPV01000116.1 GCF_002864045.1 Endozoicomonas acroporae | reverse complement strand
ACAGAGATCGTCAGGGCATTTAAGGAAATTGCCCCCATGCGCATCCAGGTTGATGTCAAGAATAACAATGGTGATACGGCTCTCCACGAAGCTGCTCGTCAAGGCCACACAGAGACCGTCAATGCATTGCTGGAAATTGTGGCCAAAGAGAAGACTAACGATGGCCAAACGGCTCTCCACAAAGCTGCTGAAAAAGGCCACACAGAGGCCATCCAGAAATTGCTGACCATTGACCCCTCCCTGGCCAAAGAGAAGGATAACAATGGCCGCACGGCTCTCCACGCCGCTGCTCTTAAAGGTCACACAGAGGCCATCCAGACATTGCTGACCATTGACCCGTCCCTGGCCAAAGAGAAGGATAAACGTGGCAATACGGCTCTCCACTTAGCTGCTTCTGAGGGCCACAAAGAGGCCATCCAGACATTTCTGACCATTCCCTCCTCCTTGGCCAAAAAAAAGAAGGAGAAGGATAAGTCAGTCCGGACGGCTCTCACAGCTGCTGTTAACGCAACTGCTTTTGCAGTCCACACAGAGGCCACCCAGTCATTGCAGACCATTGACCCCTCCCAGGCCAAAAAGAAGGAGAAGGATAAGTCAGTCCGGTCGGCTCTCGCAGCTGCTGTTAACGCAACTGCTTTTGCAGTCCACACAGAGGCCACCCAGCCATTGCAGTCCATTGGCCCCTCCCTGGCCAAAGAGAAGGATAACGATGGCCAAACGGCTCTCCACAAAGCTGCTTCTCAAGGCCACACAAAGGCCATCCAGACATTGCCCAAGATTGACCCTTCCCTGGCCAAAGAGACGGATAACTCAGGCCGGATGGCTGTCCACTTAGCTGTTAAAGGCAGCCATGAAGATGCAATTTTCGGCTATTCCGGAATTAGAGGAAACCTCAATACCATAAATCCTAAAGGCCTGAAACAAATCTACGCTCCCGTACAATTTATACCTGGATTTGAACTTAATAATAATTTATCACTGGATGGCTATCCTTTCCATATTGAAGGCACCAAAGATAAAATTATTGAATTCTTGGATAAATATGAAAGATTTCATTTTACGGCAAAAAGTATTGGCAAAAAAGAGCAATCAAAAGCCAGAGTCAGTGTGGATATACAGTTATGTCTGGCTGATTGTGACCTGCCAAAAATGGTGCGCAATTTTTTCGTAGCTCCAATTAAAGATACTTTTGATGTAATACCATTGGACTTTATTAATGGAATTATTGAGCATGCGAATTTACAAGGCTCGCTTAAGATAATTTCTGATGCTGTTAACACTAGTAAGAAAAAACTTCAGGAGGAACTTCAGAAGGAACTTCAGAAGGAAGTTGTTAATACCGCAGAAAAAATGCAGAAAAATCTTAGTGGCGAAGTAGCAGAACAACCTGAAAAAATAGCATCCAAAAAATTCGATAGCGTCATCAATAAAATTCGCAATGAATTAAAAAGGCTCAACGAAACTGATGATATTGACACATCATTGTCAAAAAAGAATTTTAAGGTTTGCAGTGGACCCATCAATTTACTGCACAACATCAAGAAAGGTCAGAAAATTCAAATTGAATTTGACCGGTTTGATGAGTCATCAAACAGCCCCGCCCGTTTACAGATCAACTCAACTGGCAGCCAGGTAGAGTTCAAAGATCTATCTGAAGCATTGAAGATGATTTTTGAAATTTAACTTTAGAGTTTTTATGAAACGGTTAGTCTGTAATAAAATAAAAACCGGTTCTTTGGTCAGGGCAATAGCATGAGATGTACATAAGTAGTTGGCCAAATGGAATCGTATTTTCTGGCTAAGTGGGCAGTTACTATGGAATTGCCCCGGAATAATTTGTACATTTCTGAGTTTCAAAACCACGTTCGTCCTGAGCCTGTCGAAGGGCGTGAACCCCGGCCTCATGTATTGTGCCTGTCACCCTTCGACAAGCTCAGGATGAACGGAGATCGAGTTCAAAATGTTGAAATTATTTCGGGACAATTCCTATGCAAGGCACAACGTAGGGAGCATAGCCGTAGCTATGTGACCGTAGTTATAACGCCGCACGACTGCATGGATGCAGGAGATAGAGCAACGCAGGAGCAGTTGCCGAGAGTGACTGCCCACTTAGTCAGAAAATACGATTTCATTTGGTTAACTACTTACTGCGCCAGGCTCGGCGCAGTACCTTTTATCTCTTGCTTGCAGATATTCTGGAATAGCCCGGCGATGCCCCTGATGAACAGGTAAACGACTATTGATCAATGCT
>NZ_PJPV01000115.1 GCF_002864045.1 Endozoicomonas acroporae | reverse complement strand
GTAGGGAGCATAGCCGTAGCTATGTGACCGTAGTTGTAACGCCGCAGAGTCACTGCCCACTTAGTCAGAAAATACGATTTCATTTGGTTAACTACTTATCAGAAAGGCTATAACAACGGATCGGTTACATGTAATTATCCGTTGTTATCTCCCGGGCGTGTTTCCTTAAACGCCCAGCGAACCCTTAAAACAGGCGTTCTTTTAAACGCAGGAATGAATAGCCAGTACATAAAGATGCCCAGGCAGTTGGCGACGATATCCCAGAACGATGGGTGGCGATAGTCGGTAAGGGATTGCAGGCCTTCAATCCAGATACCGTATAAAGCCGCGATAGCCGCTTTTTTCAGGTTGAAACGGTCCTGGTAACAAAAGCCATCAAGCAGGCCGGAAATAACCAGAAAAGCAAGGCAGTGGGCTATTTTGTCAGCAGCTACCGGCAGCTTCCAGAATGTCAGGTCAACACCTCTGAAGTTATCTATAGGCAATAGAGACAAAATAGTGATGGCTGTCAGGGTAATGGCTAATGCCGCTCTGCTGACCGGTAAATAGTACTGAAGAATTACGTCTTCCAGTGACGGGGTTTTCCTGAGGTTTTCCACTTTACACGTTTGGATCTGTTTGTATTGAGTTTGTCTTTCAGTGAAGCAGGAATTTCCAGCTCACGCCAATGACCCGGCGGCAGGTCGTCAATTTTCCATGACCCTATCTGGCAGCGAATCAGCCTGAGTGTTGGATGGCCGATAGCCGCAGTCATTCTTCTTACCTGACGGTTTCTTCCCTCTTTTATAGTCAATTGAATCCAGCAATCCGGAATTGACTTTCTTTCCCGTATGGGCGGCACTCTGTCCCAGACATCAGGAGCGTCAATGATTTCTGCCCAGGCCGGGAGAGTAGGGCCGTCGTTCAGAACTATTCCGGTACGGAGATGGTCTAAGGATTGAGAGTCCGGGATTCCTTCCACCTGAACCCAGTATGTTTTCGGCATTTTGTGCTCAGGTGAGGCAATCAGGTTTTGCAACTGGCCATTATCCGTCAGCAGTAACAACCCTTCGCTGTCTCGATCCAGCCTGCCCGCTGGATAGATGCCGGGAATGTTAATGAAATCCTTCAGGGTTTGCCGTTCTTCCTGGTCCGTAAACTGGGTCAGGACACCGTAAGGTTTATTAAAAAGCAATAATCGGCTTTTTTTGGAAGGGCGTATAACAGAAGCCTGCATGGGTAATCACTGATGAGAAAAGTCAGAATTATAAATGCAGGAGAACCTGTGGACTAGACTATGGCCTTAACCATTTAAAAGGGGTTTGTGTGAGTACACCACCAGCAAGCTGTGATCACCCTCAGCAGCGGGCAACTGATGTGAAATCAGTTATCAGTTATTTAGCTCCATTGCTATTGGGGGGGAGTCTTTGGGTGCTCCCTGCACCGGAAGGTCTGGATCTGCAGGGATGGCATATGCTGATTATTTTTATCAGCACCCTGTTGGGGGTGATGGTCACTCCCATGCCCATGTCGGCAATCACCTTGATGGGGGTGACAGCCCTGGGGCTGACCAAAACCCTGACCCTCAAGCAGGCACTGGCGGGTTATGGTGATCCTGTAACCTGGCTGGTGGTGCTGGCGTTTTTCATCTCTCACGGGTTTATAAAAACCGGGCTTGGGCTCAGAATTGCCTACTGCTTCATGCGTATCATGGGGAAGAAAACCCTGACCCTGGGTTATGGACTGACCCTGACGGATATGCTGCTTGCCCCGGCAATGCCCAGTACCACGGCTCGCGCAGGTGCTGTGGTATACCCCATTATGCAATCCATCGCCACCGTCTATGACAGTAAGCCAGGAGCCACTGCCAACAGGATGGGGGCCTTTCTGTTGATGATCGTCTTCCATGCCAATGCCATCACCAGCACCATGTTTCTGACTGCCATGGCGGGTAATCCGCTGGTGGTCAAGCTTGCTGGCAATCAGGGTATTGAATTGAGCTGGGCGACGTGGGCCCTGGGGGCATTGTTACCCGGTATTGTCTGTCTTATCTTGATGCCACTTTGTCTGTATCGCATTATCCCGCCGGAATTGAAAGAAACCCCCATGGCCGTCAAGGTGGCACAGGATGAACTTCACCGCCTGGGCTCCCTGACCAGGGATGAATGGATTATGGCCGGTACTTTCCTGGCGCTTCTTGTGCTGTGGATATTTGGTCAGCAGCTGGGCTTTTCAGCGACGCTGGTGGCTATGGTGGGTGTGTGCATTCTGCTGTCAAGCGGTGTTCTGAACTGGGATGATCTCCGTGGTAATAAGGGAGCCTGGGACACCATGATCTGGTTCGGGGCATTTATTACCATGGCTCATTACCTCAGTGCTTATGGCGTAGTGAACTATGTCAGTGATCAGGTTGGAGTTCTGTTTGATGGTTTGCCCGCCTGGCTGGCAATGATTACCGTCTGTGGACTTTACTACTTTTTCCATTATTTCTTTGCCGCATCCACAGCACAGATCAGTGCCATGTATGCCGGTTTTCTGCTGATCATGCTTGGAGCTGGTGTTCCCCCTCTGGGAGGTGCCCTGATGCTTGCCTATATGAGTAATATTTGTGCTGTTATTACCCATTATGGGAATGGACCGGCACCAATCCTTTATGGCGCTGGTTATGTCTCTCTTTTCAACTGGTGGAAAGTCGGGTTGATCATGAGTTCGCTCTATTTGCTGGTATGGCTGGGGCTGGGTAGTATCTGGTTGTCCTGGTTAGGCTATTTATAGCCAATAAGTTGTACTAATCCGGCCATCTGCCACTGTGCGTATGGCTTAACCCGGATATTTCATAAACTGCCCCGAATCTCGCGCACGACCACATGGATGTGGGAGATAGGGCGACGCAGGATGCCAAAGCCGAGGACTTTGTCGCTCTAAGGGATTTTGTGAGGGAGCGCCGTACCGGGGAGTACGGTCGACTGAACAGAACTCCCTTAGAGCGGCAAAGGACAAGTGAGAGCGGGAGCACGTTTATGAAATATCCGGGTTAAACAATCACCTCAACAAGAAATGTTTTGATCAGGAAACCCAGGACACCCAGGCCGAGAGCTCCAAAGAGTACAAATGTACCCCATTTTCCCGCATTGGATTTTTTGGCCAGGTCATAAACGATAAAAGCCATAAATAAAACCAGCCCGCTGATTAAGACCTGTAACATGATGGATTCGAACTCAGCAATATCCATAGAGCCTCCAGAAGTTTAGCCGACTTTTTTTGGCAACTTTTTGCCTGCTTTTTTTCGCCAACTTTCTTATGCCGGTATTTTAGGCATTTTCTGCTGAGTCGCCAATATCGCATATAAACACAGTGCAACTCCCATCAGTTGATGCGTTATTGCCACGCGCTGCAATCCTCAACCGTCAACAGACCCTACACAGATTTGTCCCCAGACCGATATAGGTATCCAGAGAGTTTCAAAATGATCTGGTCAAAGGCTATCCGGGGGTAGGTATGGCGCTCAAACTCAGGCTGGTAGATGTCACCAAATTACAAAAAACCAACTATCTGACTTCGGAGGCGTCAAAGGCGGCCGTCCGGGAGGCAAAGGTACTGCTGGATAAGCAGGAAGAGTTTATGAAAAATGGCGGAATGGACCGGCAAAAGTTACGTGCTTTTATCAATAGTGACTTTTGGACATCTCGCCAAAAGCAGAAAGCCAGGGAAGAACTGCTCAATTTTCATAATGAGTTCAAAAGTAATATGGCCAATGAAGCAACGGCTAAACGCAAAGAACTCAATAGTGCCAGTCGACTGCTCAGTCAACGCAAAGTGAAGAAGGCAAGTACCGTTAAAAAGCGCTCCGGATATGTATAGGGCGTAAACAGATCAATACAAAAAAATAACTGCTTTTCAGGGATGAGTTCAGCATGAATAACGTTAACGGCGTTTCCACGACGAATGATATAAAAACTCTAAATCCGGCAGATATGAGTCAGCAGGACTTCATTGCTGCTGTTTATCTTGAACGTGGAGAAATGCTGGACTCAGAAGTTCGACGAATTATTGGTGAAATTGATAAAAGTAATCAGTATATAGATACCATTAATAAGTTGATTGGCAAGGCAAATGTTGCCGAGTATGGATCAACCCATTATTCCTCCACCACATGGCAGGTTAAAGGCAAAAATGTTGTGCTTGATAATGGTTACGGGTTGAACTTCCAGCCAGATGGTAAGGGTGGCAATACCTTCACTCTGCTTGACGGTGATGGTAATCAGTTAATTTACCAGAACCAGACTCTGATACCTGTGCCTGCCGGTGCTACGGTGGATGCACTGGAAGTCGGCATTCCCGTGATGAACGACATGACCTATATACTGAATGATGGCACTGAGATTACCTTTAAGGCCGGAGCCCCGGATAAGGCTTTCAACTCCTCGGACTTTTCCGGAGGAATGGCAGATATAACTTCGATTATCATTACCCGGGATAATCAGGGAATGAAAATCAGTGATGTTAATGTTGCCGGATCAATGACCATCGGTTCCCCTACCATTGAGACCCCAACTGACGTGGCAGTATCCCAGCCGACCACAACCACGCAAACGGTAAATGTTCCTGCTAACACACTGCCAATGTATGAGCACTACGACGAGAACGAAAATTACGACACCATTGATGTCGTCCATGGGGAAAGAGTATCTTCCACGTGGAAAGGGGTTATTCAGAATAAATCTCCAGCGGAACAGGCCGCCATACTGGCCAAGATAAAGTCGGATGGCGGGTTATCTATTTACTGGGAACTGGGTGACGCGGACAATACTAATGAGATTTATCATAAAACGTTTGATTATGAGCCCTACGCCAATGAAACGCTCCCCCAGTTTATTGGACGTGTCGTTAATAGCTCCAAAACGGATTTCCGAAACTACGTCCATGCAGAGGAAGGCGATATAGAAATAGAGTATATCCAAACCGATATTCACTTTCCCGCTTATAGTTATCAGGAAGTGATACCGGGGACCAGTAAAACAACCAAACAATTTTCATCCAGCAGTATTAACGAAAGCCGGGATTTTTATGAGTCTGAGAATTATGGGAGTATCAAGGCATTCACTGATGATTATTTATTAAAATTGAAAAGTGAACTGACGAAAAAGGATCTTAGCGATGAACAGATAAAGGGGCTTGAAAAAGAATTGCAGACCAATGGCTATACACTTAACTTGAATCTGAAGGATACTGATGGGGAAGATAACTCGTATGGCAGAAATTATAGCTACAAAATGGTCCCCGGAGAGTCTGTGGATGGATTCTTCGAACGCGTGATGGATCATTCAGCAGCAAAACTTAGATCATGGATAAACTACCATATGGATGAGGGAGCAATTAACATAGAATCCATGTCTGCCTCCAGTACTATACCCGGATTCTCCTATGATCAGTTCGCACCAGTTCCGCAGGCTGCTCCAAATGCCAATCGCCCGAACAACCGCCACAGCCTGGATGTCAACAATCATGATGGTCACATCCTGTATGAAGCCGGGGGCATGCACCAGTGGGAGTATGATGGCCGGGGTACCCAGGCCATCAGCAAAGCGAATCCCAATGATTCCAGCAACCAGGTATCCGGTTTTTTTGGCAGGAAGCTGGCGTTCAGCCAGTCAGTCAATGATGAGTTTAGTGGTACCACGCCGTTTATGACCCAGAAGGAGAAAGAACTCCTGAGTAATATATTGAGGATTACCTATCCCGATGCCAGTGGCAGTGGCCGACTGACCCCGGAAGAGTGGGTCACGTTAAAGAAGAGCCTGATTAATGCCCGGGATAACCTCAATGGCAACAGTCAGATTCAGACCGTACAGCTGCAAAGGGCGATGCAGACGTATAATCAAAACTTTGAGGCCATGTCCAACGCCCAGCAGAAGATCTACTCCCTGCTCAGGGATATTATTTCTAATGTGAAGTAATCCGGGTCAACCGGTAATGGCTGTGTAGCAGCGAATGCCGGTCAACTTGACTTAATCAAGACTGATCCCCAGTTGACTGACACCATCGTTGGCAGAAAGTAGCCGAAGTTCTTTGGTAAATTCTTTTGATGGTTTCTGTTGCTGACCGACCATGCTGATCAACTCACTGATAAACCGACGTTGCACCTCAAACAATTCATGCTCTTCAGTGTACTGCGCCAGTTCGGTTCCTCTGAGCTCTTGTGCTTCAGTGTATTTTATGAATTTACCAATGGTGCTGAGTGACACCGTTAATGCACTGGCCGTTTCGTCAACGGATGCTTTCATGGCGCAGTTGATGGCACAGTTAAGACCAGCCGAAAAATCCAGCGCCGGTTCAACGCCAAACATATCAAAATCTTCAGGGGCTGGCGTATTTTCATCCAGTCGTTCAAGCAGACGTTCGAAGTTTTTTGCCGATTGAAGTCCGGCAGTATAGTCCCAGAGCATGTTCAGACAGTGCCTCACATCGGCAGCATGGCCAAATTCTGCCAGCTCTGAAAACAGTGCAAAGTTGGGCCAGGCTCTCTCAGTGACAGCCGTAGCCAGTGTGGCCAGTTGCCAGGGGGCGAGTAATTCAATTTGGCGGGAATATTGTGCGTACAGTGTGCGGGTGTTCAATGATGATTACCATTAGGGTTGATGCCGCTGGCATTTTAGCATTTCTTGTTAACAGCGACATCACTACTTTAAATTTACAGGGGCCAGGTAAACTGCAGGCGTACAGAGTTGAAATTGTAATTGGAATTCAACTCAACAGATCCACCATCCGGTAAGCAGCTGCCCGCAGTAATTCGATTGGTCCTGAGCTGGACTTCTCCACAATCACTAAAAGAATAACGGGTGTTCTGCCTGATAAAGTAGATACTTTCTTTAACGCTTTCTCCAAGACCGATGCTCTCCAGTCCGTAAAGAATGGCTGAGCCTGCAACCCGGTCCCGGACCTTATCCGGGTCGTCGATGGTTTTGTAAATGAATGAGCCAATGCGCTCTTCAGTGAACTCTATTGTCTGTTTGAAAATAAATTCTGTTTGTTTGTGGCCTGTTTGATAAGCCGGTGCTTGAAAAACATTCATGGATGAAACATCGTTTAAAAACGGAGTTCTATCATTTGATTCCATCAGCAGGGAATGATCAGCTGATGAATAGGATATAAAGCCCATTGCCATAGATAAGTAAATCGTTCGAAAAATGTTTTGGGCAATATTAGTTATTTTCATAGCTTTAATCCTTGAGTTGATTTATGTCTGTTTGTTCTTTTTCTCCAAAAGAGATTTTTGGGTTTTCGATAGGAAGAGAATGTTTTTAATTCTATTTAGATAATCAAAAACCAAATGCTTAAAACATATTGTTTTAAATGCATATCATCACATTAGACACCTAAAGAGTGAAAATAACTTGAACAAAGGTATCATATTTCTATTTGATCTATGGTTTAGAGTGTTTTAATTGTTTTAGAGAATAAAAATATTTTTTTATATTCCGAATATGGTTTCCAGAGAACATCCCCGGAAACCACTGGACATCAGGCGCGGGACATGAATTTCCCGGTTTCTGTATTGATTTTAATGATTTCCCCGTTACTGAGATACTCTGGAACCTGAACTTCCAGGCCAGTGCTGACCCGGGCTGGTTTTGTTCTTGCTGCGGCCGAGGCTCCTTTTATGCCAGGGGCCGTATCAACAATTTCCAGGGCAACGGATGCCGGCAGGTCAATCGCCAGTAGCTGGCCATCAACCAGCAGGGCGGTCAGGCCTGCCATATTGTCAGCGATATAGAGAAGCTGGTCCTCAATCGTACTGGCATTGACGAGATACTGGGAATAATCCTCAGAATCCATAAACGTACACTCATGGTCTTCACGATAGAGAAGCGTGACGGCTCTTCTCTGCAGGTCCACATCAGTGAGAAGAATGTCGCCGGTCAGTGTCTGCTCAAGTTTCTGGCCGCCGGGAACAGAATTGAAACGAACCTTATACAGGGTCTGGGCACCGCGGGCAGATGGGCTTTTCGCCTCAACCTGACGAACCTGATAATACTGGCCTTCAATGTCTACAATCTGGCCTTTTTTCAGTTCTCGAGCGTAAGGCATTGGATTCCTCGGAATAGCTGGTATGCAGATAAATACGGTTGGAGTGATGATTGCTCTGGTCTGTACTGCTTTGACCCGGATAGTCTAGGAGGCTGTCCGAGAATAGCGCCCGTAGCGAGGATGGCAGAAAATTGAGGATAAAAATTTCGTTTTGTGAGGTGAATAGTGGGGCTATTTGCCGAACAAAACGGAATTTTTAGACCAATTTGCTG
>NZ_PJPV01000114.1 GCF_002864045.1 Endozoicomonas acroporae | reverse complement strand
ATTTGATGGGTTCTCTCGATCAATGACGCCCAAACTCCGTTCGTCCTGAGCGGAGTCGAAGGGCGTAAGCTCCATGCCCTGAATAAAGACTGTGCCAATCACCCTTCGACTCCGCTCAGGGTGAACGGAGATTGGACACATCAAACACATTGAAATAATGCACGGTTACACAATTCCAATGTATTTGATGGGTTTTCTCTATCAGTGACGCCCAAACTCCGTTCGTCCTGAGCGGAGTCGAAGGGCGTAAGCTCCATGCCCTGAATAAAGACTGTGCCAATCACCCTTCGACTCCGCTCAGGGTGAACGGAGATTGTACACATCAAACACATTGAAATAATGCACGGTCAAACGGTTCCAATGTATTTGATGGGTTCTCTCTATCAATGACGCCCAAGCTCCGTTCGTCCCAAGCCCACCGACAGCATGATCAGTTTCAGGTATTTGTTCATAAATTATGAACTGCCCGCTTTATGGAAGAAGGCTGTCAGGAAGCGGTTGCCGTCAGGCGATGCGCCCACTTGGTTTTTGCTGCCAGCTGCATATCCACCACTTCGTCACTTTCATCGACGATTTCGCGGCCAAGCAGTGTTTCAATCATGTCTTCCAGTGTCACGATACCTCGGATATCGCCATATTCGGTGACCACCATGGCGATATGGCTGCGTTTTTCCAGGAACGTTGCCATCAGTTTTGGCAGTGGCTCCTTTTCCAGTACGGCAATAATCGGACGTTTCAGGCTTTCCAGTCTGGTACTGCCGCCTTCCCGAAGATGGGAAAGCAGAATGTCATTTCTCATGACAAAGCCGTTGATATCATCCGGGTCTTCACCGTACACAGGAATACGCGAGAAGCTGGAACCGGTGAACTCCTTCATATAAACGTCAGTGGTGGTAGATTCCGGTAATGAAAACAGCACTGAGCGAGGCGTCATGATTTCCACAATCTGGAGATCACGAAACTTCAGCATGTTTTTCATTAGCTCAGACTCGACACCCTGCAATGCACCAACCTGAAAGCCAAGGTCGGCCATCGCCTGAATTTCATCACGCAGATAAGGGTTCGTTTTGTCCTTCGGGCTCAGCTTGCTGGTCAGTAACTCGGTGATCCAGATAATGGGCAGTAGCAGCTTAACCATAAAGCGCACACCAACGGCCATGACCGGAACCAGGGATTGCCACCAGGATGCTCCAATGGTTTTTGGAATAATTTCAGACAATACCAGGATCAGTAAGGTCAGCACGGCGGAAAAAACACCAACAGAGGCATCACCAAAGACTTTCGCCGCCTGGGCACCCGCACTTGCCGCACCAATGGTATGAGCAATGGTATTCAGGGTGAGGATAGCGGCCAGAGGTCGATCAATATGATCGTGCAGCTCACGGACAATCTTTGCCCATTTGCTGTTTTTCTGCTCAAGGCTAACTACATAGGCCGGGGAGATACTGAGTAGGACGGCTTCAAACACCGAACAAATAAAGGACACCGCAATAGCGATGACAACATACGCAACAAGCGTAACCACGCATGGCTCCAAAGGTAATCAAGGGAATGCTATTCTAGCCTGAGAATTTAATCTTTGGCGATAGAAATTTTCGAATATTACATTGTAAAGCTACGGAACATTCTTGCGAAATTTTGGTCAGTATGAACTGTGTGGATCATTTGGCCAACTCCTGACTGGGGAAGACTTACGGATATGAATGCTTTCGAAAGAATTTCCAGTTTATTCCCTGGTGGAATCTTTCCCTCCAGTCCTCCGGCTGTTGGCAATCCATCATCAAGTGAAGAGTTATCTGATAAATACACTCCAATTCTTCAGATGTCACCGGAAGATGATACATCTTCCAGTGTCCCAGGGAGTGAAAGACGACCAATTCATAGTTTTGATATTGCCGCAACGGAAAAAAAGAGAGCAGATACCGCCAACCCGGTGAAGTTTGACTGTGTCATCATGCCGCCTGATGATGACGTAGATGCACTGTTGGACAGGCTGTCTACCTTCGAGTATCAACGTGCACAAAATGGCGAGGCCGGTGCTGAGATTCACCTGATACAAAGTTTTGAAGATTTGTCCAGGGACAACTTGCGCCAGCGTATTCATCTGGAAGGTGGTGGCAAATGCCAGCGTTCCCCCGGCAAGTTATTTGACAACAGTCGCCCGATCCGGCTGGTGGTTGATTTGCAGAAGATGCACCCCAGCGATACCGTGGCACTCAATGACCTGCTTGACCCGGAAAACCCTGCGTTAAATAAAATCAGATTAGGCAGTCATGTTGAGATACTGGTTCTGGTGCAAAAAAAGCAGCTTCATACCGGTAATACCTTTTCATTGGGCGCCGATACCTGTCGGCGCATAAACCGGGTAGACAATACCTGGGATTATCAGAAAAAGCTGGCATCCCTCACCAGCGTTCCTGAAGCACACCGTTCTATTCTTGATATCCCTCCCTGCGCCCCGGATGACAATAACCCGGCCCATGAACATGAAAAGGTCTCCATTAATTTGTGTCATGGCAGTGTTCCCTGGCGGCAAACACTGTTCGGGAGCTACGGTGTTAAGGCCGATCATGGCTTCGGCTGGGAGGCCGGAGCCATTGAGAGAGAGGCACCTAAAAAACTGTGGATAACCGATACCCCCGAAGGGGATCCGGCATTTACCCAGGCGCTGCGTAATATAAAAATCACCCGGGAAATCGAAGCACAGGGAGAAAAACTGTCACTGCCGGAAGAGATGTTCTTCCGGGTCAGACAATCCGGGGGGGAAGACAGGTCGCGGCTCCTTGGCAGTATCAGGCTGGTAGCCAATATCCCTGACGGTCCACTCATCCCCATCAATTCCGCCAATGTTAAAAGCTGGCTGAGCACAGTGGGGATTAACGACAAAGGAGAGAGTTGCAAGCACCATCCTCTGAAAGAAGCCATTCAGGCAGGAGGGTCAATAGTGGTGACCTCTTCATTGCAGGAGGCGCAGTGGACACAATTACTCCATCGGCTCACAACGCTGATGGAAGCAAAAGAAACGAAAGTTCCGCTGACCTTGCTCGAAACCAGACAACCAGAGTCTTTTTTTCCTGCCAGGCCTGACAGTTCGCCACAATTGGCGGGTGAAACATTTGAGCAAATGATCCGGATCCAGCGCAGTGAGGATCACGAAGCCCTGGTGAATGATCTGTTCAACAGGCACCCGGAGGCTGAGATTGTCCGTGTCAATCCTGAAACGACCCTGACACAACTGGTTAATAACCCACATATAGCCTCTGAAGCCAGATATCAATACGGATTCCGCTGGTCCGGCTTGATGAAGGCTTTGCAGTCAAAGAAACCGGTTATCTTGTGTGGCCTGGAGCAAAACCCCAGGTTGCAGCTTGAACTGGAAACCCTGCTGTTGAAACCGGGCCACTTCTTTGTCAACGGCAGTAAAGAGCCGATACCGGCGGATTCCAGAATTTACCTGGTATGGCCTGAAGGTGTCAGAACGGAATCGCTGGTATGGCACAGTGCAATTGCCCGGGAAGTGGCCGTGACGCCGCCGGTTCCTGAACACTCCCAAGCCTGGAACGCGCTGAAAGAGGGACTGGAAAAACTGCACAGTGCTTTAAGGACGCTGCCGGAAAGGTTTGCCACGATTAATTGGCCAGCGTTGTCGGATGCCCTGGTGCAATCGGTACTCAATGAAGCCAATGCCATCGTCGCGGAGGAGGGCGGCACCGAAGCGCTTCCTGTCCACTACCGCAAAGCCGTTGCAACATTGGTGACACATGTCGCCAGAAAAGAAAAACAAGTCAGAGCGTTCGCAAAGTCAATTACCCGACAAATATGGCCCGACTCGAATGGCTATTGGGTGGATATTGATAAACTGACCGCGGTTCTTGGGGATGGTCACCTGATCAACAGTGCCTATATTACCAGCAACGGATGGGAGCTGGTTGAACTGTTCGGCGAGGGATTTTTCTCACACCCCGAGCCAATGGCGCTTGATTATAACCAGCCAGGCCACAGGAAAACACTGATTGCGCTGCTATGTCGCCACGCCCCCAGAGTTTACCAGCGAACGCTGAAAAAAAGACTTGGGTGTGATGATGAACTCTTAAATACACTGCCTGAGGCGACCTGCCGCTCATCCGTCATTACCCGGATTCTGAACAATGCCCTGTACGCCGGCTGGGACTTTCGGAAGCAACAGAGTACTCCGGTTCAGACGCGACTGGACAACCTCTCCACCCGGATTCTGAGAATCCAGCAAAATGCCTCCGCAAACCAGCAGCGAAATATGATCCGCAGCCTGCTGGAACGGCAATTTATTAATATCAGTGATGATGATCCGTCAGTGCTGGAGCAAATACTCTCAAAACGCATATCCCAGCACAGCAGGGGACTCAGGAGACTGGCCCGACTCAAACGACGAATCCGTGGCAATAAATTGATCACCCTTGAGGGCACCACCGGTACGGGCAAAAGCTATCTCGCCCATCAGGCGGCAAAATTGTCAGGCCCCACGTTTACCCTGACGATTGGCCCCAGCGCAGAAGAGAGCCATCTCCTCAAACGGTGGGTCTGGCAACATCAGGGTGATGACCGTGGGATGACAGAGCAGGCGGGAATTATCCTGAAATGGGCCAGAACAGAGCCCGGCCCCGGTGCGATGGTGACCCTGGTGGTGGATGAAGCAAATCTTGCCGCCAACCTTCTGGATAACGTGCTGGCCGGTATCTGGTCGGCAAATCCCCATATCTTCTGTGGTTCCGAAAGAGTGGACATTTCACCTCAACACCGGGTTGTGTTCACCTGTAATCCCGGTGCCTACTCCGGACGCAGTGAGCAAACGATCCTGCAGGATCGGGGTATAAGGGTTCACTATCCCGCTTTAAGCCGGGAGTTCCTGAAAGAACAGGTGGTCTTGCCGACACTGAACAGGCTATTTTATGGGGCCTCTTTAAAAGGGCTTGATGACACTGCGGCCCGGCAGACTGCCGACACGGTGATGGAGCTGCAAAGGCAACTGAAACTGCTGCTGCCGGACCGGGTCTTCAGCCCCCGGGATCTCACCGACGTCTGTGGCTGGATGGCCTGTCAGTTCCATTACAGCGGCAAGCGTGTCACGCAAACCCAGCTCGATGATATGGTCTGGAACGGATTTGACAGTGTCATCGCTCACTCTTTGACTGATCAGACTCAGGCGTCTTACCAGATTTTAAAGCTGTGGTTTGAGCACCGCTATAAGGCCCACAAACTGCCAACCACCGTGACAGGATACGGCCTGCGTCTTGATCAGCTTTACGACACATTCTGTTGCTACGTTAACCGGGCAAAACCTGAATTTGATACATCATCACAGTCCGTTAAATCATTAATGCAGACGCTGGCCCAGGATCTTGATCGTCTCCGTCTTGAGCATGAAAGTGGCGTTCGCCATTCAGGGCGCAGGGCGACACTGGTTGAAGGCCCGGCCGGCAGAGGCAAGGACGCAACCTTGAAGTTGCTGCTGGATATGTGGGATGCCTGTGATGAAACGGGCAGGCCCACCAATGTCCGTTACTTCAATGCCGGAGACTGTGACTGGGCTGAACTGAAACAAGCCATCAGGGAAGCCCAGCAGGAAGGGTCGGTTCTGGTGGTTTCAGAGTTGAACATGATCAGCAGTGCCGACCTTGAAGGTGAACTCAATGATGTACTGACCGAGCCTTGCACACCCGGCTTCCACCTTTTTGCCACCACCAACCCACCGGAATACAGCGGGCGCAGCGCATTTTCACCGGCACTGAATGATCGTTTCCGGATTATCAGAATCGATGATTACAATGAGCAGGAGCTGCGCAGGATTGCCCGGCAATTATTACCCCCGGAAAACCCGGATCAAACCGCTGAGCATATTGCCGCCCTGCATTGTTACGTTTACCAACGGTTAAAAAAATCCGGGCAGGCGCTGTTCCCGGTTTGCCGTGATCTGCAAAAGCTCGCGGCAGCAGTCACGCCTCAATCGGATTTAACGGCATTATTCTGTCAGCATTACTTCCTCTATATGGCAGCCGGAAAAATCGCCAAAGAGGAGGTTGCTGGTTTCCTTCGGGATTCAATGCCAAAGCAACCAACAACGGTAGATGGTCATCGTTACGATCACGGGTTATGCCGTTGGCTTTTTCAAACCATTCCCGACCTGGACAGACCATTATTTATCCAGCGCTCAACATCCGGTGGTTTTGGTGTCACGCAGACACGGGAACTCGTTATTGATGAGAAGCTGTCGGATAGCGATGCCAGGGCAGAAATTATCAAGCGGACTGCCCAGTGGTTATGGCGGCACGAGACCGACCTGCCGGATGATCTGGGAGTCGGTGGTGATAATCAAAGCAAGGCGCTCTATGTTATGCAGCAGCGACAGTGGTTTCGTGCACGCATAAAAGACAGCGACGTTCTCCCTTCGGAGGTATTTAAGCTGAGCGGCTGGAAGGCTGGTCCTGCCGAGTTGCAGGTTTCAGCTGGGCACATGGATGCTCTGATGTACCTGGATGGGTTCCGACACATTTTTTCAGAAAGAGAGATCTGGGAACGCTTATTGCACGGTGACCTGCAAGTGGACATCGACAGGCCAGTTTCAGTCTGGGAGGCTTATCTGAAGCCTGCCTGTCTGCCGGTTGCGGTGGTTTGCTGTCTTCCCGCTCTTGCCATTGCACGGTGTTTGCCTTACTTGCGTCGAACAGCTGGCGAGAAACTTGACGGGAATGTGACGTCTATTGTTAGAGAGCAGCCCCGGCAACGTGTGGGTTGGAGAGATGGTGGGAATGGCTACCAATCCATAGAAACCAGAACGGTCATTGGATGTTGTGGGTCTCAATCCGAGCCTGTAAGGAGGGAAAGAACATTCTACGGTCAGGACATCAGGGATTATCGGTTAGATTTCATTCGTTATAAAGTGACCGGTGAAGGCAATATTTACACGAAGGAATGGACACCCGGAAAGAGCGATTTAATCAGGGTCTTTCCTGAGGCAATGGCTGCAAATACGACAGTTCAACTGTATCCGTGGGAAGCTTATGGGTGTCACACGATCAAGGTCGGACCAGGCCATAAATTGTTTCCTCTGCCCGGCAGGCAACCCAGGGAGGAGATAACGGAACTTCGAACGGAGCCGGTGCGGGCTCACCAGGTATTCCTGGATAACTATACTGGCCAGCACTGGATTCGGTTTTCAGGTTTAATCATCAACTGCAGTATTCATGTCCACTATAAACTGAGCAAAAAATGCGGTGACGCTGGTCTGCTTGAAAAAGCCAATGTCAGTAAAGTGCATGATTCTCAACCAGTAGAGACTCAGAAAAAAAACAAATGCTGTTGCCTCCCGGCAGAACTGTTCAAACCCCATGATCGTAATCAGCGTGATGACCTGATCTCTCCACAGGGCAACCATTGTCCGGAACCGGTCAGGCATCGCGTTGATGTCCTGTTCAATACGGTGCGGGCAGCTGCACAAGCCCCCATAATGCTGACCAATAAGCAGCAGTTGGTACTGGATATTATCAACGCAACGGATGATCAGGGGCGAATTGCCGCAGCAGCGGAATATTGTCGTCAGTTTGACAATCAAAGTCACCTTAAGATCAAAGATGATTTGGCACAGATTCTGCTCTCTGAGGCTGTTGGCGCTTGCAGGCACCGTGCACCTGTTTTCAAATTTATTATGCAATATTTTGGTATCACCTGCCGTATTGTTAAAAGTGAGATCCATGTCTGGGCAGAAGTCTGGAATGGCCATGATTGGGAAACCTATGATTTGGGCGGTGCTTATTCGGAAGAGGATATTCATGGCCACAACCCTTACTTTCCAAAAATTGATGTTCATGATTTCGCAGAACGGGAGACTGACAGGTATTCCCTTACTGCTTTAGCCCCCGGGGTAATAGGGCATTTCAAAAAAGCCAATCTGGAAGGCTTTAGCCAGGGATGTGAGCGCTTGTCAACCTGCAAACAATATGACAGCTCCTTCGTTGAAGAACAAAGGCAGGTGGAAGAGTCACTATTGGCTGGTTTGAATCAAATGGCAGAGTCGGGTTCAGATGACTGCAGGCAGGTTTTGGAACATATTGAATATGCTCAAAATCAACTTGATGCACCGTCTCGTTACCATCCTCCGATGAAAATGTGGGGTTTCCTCGAATCGGTACTGACTAAGCACTTGAAGCACTGCATTGAAAAAAAAGTGACCAGTAGCGGATGGTGTTCTGTTTTGGCGGCTTTTATTGTCCAAAAAAAGTGGTTTAAACCCAGAGTAGACTATTCATTTAATCTCTTTCTAAATCTCAAACAGTGGCGTTGGATCGAAGCCAATGTCCCATCGTTGGGAATGCTTGCCAACCAGAATATTGAAAATTGGTATGATCTCTGGAAGAACAATGAACTCCCTTTCTCTTTCTCGAGGCGTTATACCCAACAGCTCAACGAGATGGTGACGGAGATAGATGAAGACACCCTGCCCACCGGGTGCTCGGAAACCTTTGAAACGTTGTTGGGCGCTTCTGCCAAAATTGAGCAGTGGACTGATCAGCCAGAAGATGGAATACCCGATATCAGTCGTCTTCTCCATGGGATCCCTGCCTACAGAAAAGTGACCTCAAGCCAGTCCCAGGTGGGTAAGCCTCTCTTCCTGATGACCAATGGCTTTATCGATACCCGCAACCAGCCGGAAGAGACTCAAACCCGTTTTGCCCACTATCTTTACAAGCGTGCCCAATCTTTGAAGGCACCCATGAGCATTGGTCTGGCCGGAAGAGAGAATCTCAGTTTCAGACCGTTCCATGTGGTTAAACCAACAAGCACGGTTGACGTTAAAAATCTGCTACTCAACTATGATAAGTTCTTTGTCCCAGATAAGTACTACCGTGATCAATACATCTCTGAGTTTGTCGCGAAACAGAAGGACAATGCTGAAATGTTGGAAAACACCAGAATCAAAAAAATGATGGATAGCGAGGATCTGGTGGTTATCAGGTCAGAAGATGTGCAGAAGATTTATGATGAATATATCGAAAGCCTGGGGGTCCAAAGCTGAAGTGGGCGCTGTTCAGCTTCTTTCAGTAGACTTTAAGCATCTATCCATTTAAGTGACTGCTGTCCTGTGTTTGAACCACCAACCCATGGACTCTTTGTGCAATGCTTGTCAGCCATCTTAGGGTGGACATTAAGCTTACCCCTCCATTTTCAATGGCTTTTGAATGGAACCACGAAGGACACGAAGAGCACGAAGGAAAAGAAAATCTCTTCTTTGTGCTCTTCGTGTCCTTCGTGGTTCCATCTTTAACTTCCCGAAGAGGGGAGTAGACGCTTAATGTCTACCCTAAGTGCCAGCCATCGACCAGCTATAGTCTTGCGTCCCTTCAATTGCTTATATTTACCTTTATTTTGTGAAATCGATTTCGTTTTTTGGTTTATAAGTGTGGTTTTTCAGGCTTTTAGTGGGTTTTTCTTGTACTTCTTTTGCTTTTGATTGGTAGAAACTCTAATACTACGAAAGTGCATAGAAAATTATTTTGTGTGTTGGTAATTCAGTTCAACGTTTTTGGAGTGATAGGGAATGGGAAGGTCGCTCCCCTCGTCTGAATGCACACATTATAAAGAGAGTTTCTATGTGGAATAAACTGAACAAGTCGATGATGTTCTGCCAAATGATGTTTGGCTTATCTTTTTATGGCGTAATGGTCATTTTGACCCGTTTCTTCCTTGAAGAGCTGCAATACAGCGAAGCAGACACCATGCTGATCGTTGGTGCCTTCTCTTCCATTGGCCCTCTTTTTGCCATTGCCGGTGGTTTCATTGCTGACCAATTTCTGGGAGCCAAACGCTCACTGACGCTGGCTTACATGGCATTCGCAGCAGGTTACGCACTGCTGGCATTTGGTGCTTCCATCACCAATGCTCCAATGGCTCTGCTGGGGATTGCTCTGGCCAGTTATGCCCGGGGCCTGATGTCTCCCTCTTACCCAAGCCTTTATAAACGTACTTTCAAATCTCAGGAAGACTTTGAAAACTGCTACCCGATTAACTACTCGGTTAACAATATAGGTGCCCTGCTGGGTCAATATCTGTACCCAATGCTGGTGCTGGTTATCGGCTTTAAAGGTGGTTTTGCGCTCTCTTCTATCATGGCTGCTCTGGCGGTTGCCATGCTGGTTATTTTCCACAAGCCACTGGTCGAGATTGGTGAAGATATCGACAAGCAGCCATTGAGCACTATGAACATGGTGATCTTCCTGGCGCTGTCTGTTGCCATGTTGGGTATGGTGTTCTTCATGTTCTCCGACATGGAAACCGGGAAGTACGTTGTCTACGCCATTGGTGGTACCGCACTGCTGTATTTCATCTCCCTGATGTTCAAAGCCAGTCGGTCGGATGCTCTGAAAATGGGTACCATCCTGATCATGGCATTTCTGGCGACTGCATTCTTTGTGTACTACGGCCAGATGATGACTTCCATGACCATGGTGACTATCAATACCATGCGTGGTGAACTGCTTGGCTTTATCCCTCTGGCTCCAGAAGCATCCATGGCGATGAACCCTCTGTGGTGTATTGTTGCAGGTCCAGTCATTACCGCGAGTTTCACGGCTCTTGAGAAGCGTGGTATTAACCTGTCTACTGCCAGCAAAGTATCCATCTCTTTCGTACTGGTGACTATTGCGTTTGGTATTCTGACCATGGCGGTTAAAGGCATTGATACCGATGTTATCATCAGCCCGGATGTATTCCTGGTTATTCACGGTTTCCTGGCCTTTGGTGAAGTGATTGTAGGTTCTCTGGTGGTTGCCTTTATTCTTTCGGTAACACCTAAGAAGATCGAAGGTTTCTCCGTGTCCCTGTTCTACATTGCCATGGCTCTGTCTGGCATCATCGGTGCGGTGATCTCCGGCAGTATTGCCATGGAGAAAGGACAGGAAATCACCCAGCAGTTTGTTCAGGGTGTTTACGGTGACTACTTTGCCATGCTGACAGCTGCCGCGGTGGTGATGGTGATTATTGCCCAGGTGTCTTCTTTTGTTATTCGCAAGATGCTGGACAGTGCCGATCGGTCTGAAGAAGAGCTGACTTCTGCGTCCCAGACACCGCTCAGGCAATAACTGGTTATCCCCTGAACTCATCATGGAGCAGCACAAACTTCCAGTTTGATGCCATCGAACCACATTTCGAGAGGTATCAGCTTACTTGTGCTCATCTCCTGATCTCACACCTGACGCAGTCAAGCTGCGTCTTTTCCGTCACGCTCACCACAGTGGTTCTGTCTTTAACTGCCCAAAGCATAATGGCCCCAGGAATATAAGGACTAAACTTACGCCCCTCCACTATGCAGCCGAAGAAGGCCAGCTGGAAGCCATTGATGCTCTGATTGCCAAAAGTGCAGATACGGCAGAGGTTGGAAAACAATGACCCGGCTATCTGCTTTGGCTCCAAAGTCCTGTTTAAAAAACAGTTCCACCTGGAGAAAAACGGCTCTTGCAGAGCGACCAAAGCGATCGAAGCATCCACTGGCCTTGTCGACGACGGCAGGGCTGCGTGAGGGAGAGAGCGGTGTTGTTTTCGACACGGCGCGCCCGTTTTAACTTTGGTCTGTCGGTGAGATTCCGACACGTGAATCGTCAGTAGGAGGCTGACCGAGAATAGACTCGTGGTTAATACGATACTCTGCGGAACGTGCGTGTGCCGTCAGCGATTCCCCCCTGGCCAGCACAGACGCCACTTTCCCCATTTCCGACGCGCCTTCAGCAGAACACTGAATAACTGAAGAGCGTTTCTGGAAGTCATACACCCCCAAAGGTGAAGAGAAGCGTGCGGTTCCTGATGTGGGCAATACATGGTTCGGGCCTGCACAGTAATCACCCAGGGCTTCTGCCGTATATCGGCCCATAAAAATAGCACCGGCATGGCGTATCTCTGGCAGCCAGTTTTCGGGTTCTTCAACCGACAGTTCAAGGTGTTCCGGTGCGATGCGATTTATCAGTTCACAGGCCGCCGCCAGGTCAGGTACGGCAATCAGGGCACCGCGCTTATTAAGCGACGCTGCGATAATATCCTGCCGGTCCATGGTTGGCAGCAGTCGATTCATACTCTCCTGCACCTGCGCCAGAAAAGCCCGGTCCGGTGAGATCAGAATTGCCTGGGCATCTTCATCGTGTTCCGCCTGGGAGAACAGGTCCATGGCGATCCAGTCGGGGTTACTGTGGCCATCACAAACCACCAGTATTTCTGACGGGCCGGCAATCATATCGATACCCACCTGACCAAACACTTCCCGCTTGGCGGTAGCGACATAAATATTGCCAGGACCGACAATCTTATCCACCTTCGGGATCGTTTCCGTGCCATAGGCCAGTGCCGCCACCGCCTGGGCACCACCGATGGTAAATACACGACTGACCCCGGCAACAGCGGCCGCCGCCAGTACCAGTTCATTCAGCTCACCATCTGGTGCGGGAACCACCATCACCACCTCAGGCACTCCGGCAACCGAGGCTGGTATGGCATTCATTAGTACCGATGAAGGATAGGATGCACGGCCACCGGGCACGTAAAGTCCCACTCGATCCATCGGGGTCACCTGCTGGCCAAGCAATGTGCCGTCGCTCTCGCGGTAATTCCAGGAGCTTTGCTGTTGATGCTGATGGTAGTCACGAATCCGCTTTGCAGCGGTTTCCAACGCTGCCCGCTGCTCAGGCTGAATGCTGTTGAGCGCCAACTGCAAGCGCTCAGCATCGAGAGTCAGCTCATCCATACTGGAGACCTGACGTCGATCAAAACGACAGGTGCAGGCCATCACAGCCTGATCTTTCTGGCTGCGCACCTGAGCAATAATTTCTTTCACCTGCTGCTGGACACTGTCGTTTGAAACAGACTCCCAGGCCAACAGGGCATCAAGCTGGGCTGAAAACGCCGGACTGCTGAAATCCAGCTGAACCGGGGTTACGACTTCCGACGTCATGCTGGTTCCTCAACTGCATCGGTTTCTGCAATGGTTCTGGACAGTTGATCCAGTAACTGACCAATCATCTTGTACTTCACTTTCATGGATGCCCTGTTGACCACCATTCTGGAACTGATTTCAGCAATCAGTTCCTGAGGCTCCAGGCCATTGGCCCGCAGGGTGTTCCCGGTATCCACCACATCAATAATGATATCCGCCAGGCCAACCAGCGGAGCCAGTTCCATGGAACCATAGAGTTTAATGATATCCGCCTGGATCCCCTGAGAGGCGTAGTACTGCTTGGCAATATTGACAAATTTCGTCGCCACCTTAAGTCGGCCAGAGGATGGTGCTGCGCCAACCTTCCCCGCAGTCATCAATTTGCACCGGGCAATGTTCAAATCCAGCGGTTCATATAACTCAGAGGAGCCGTGTTCCATCAGCACATCCTTGCCAGCAACGCCCATATCGGCGGCACCGTACTCAACATAGGTTGGCACATCGCTGGCGCGGACAATCAGCAGGTTTACATGGGGATGCGTGGTACCAATCACCAGTTTGCGACTTTTATCCGGATCCTCCGCAGGCTCAATACCCGCAGTTTTCAACAGAGGGAGAGTCTCTTTCAGGATGCGCCCCTTGGACAGCGCTATAGTGATCTGGCTCGACATACTTCTCTCAGGCTTCCTTACTTATCATACGTTGTTAAAATGGTGGAGGTAGAAGAACTGCACAGTGAAGAATTAATGAATTGTTATTTACAGCTACTCTTTTTCCAGAGAGTAAGTAGTTGGCCAAATGGAATCGTATTTTCTGACTAAGTGGGCAGTTACTATGCAAGGCACAACGTAGGGAGCATAGCCGTAGCTATGTGACCGTAGTTGTAACGCCGCACGACTGCATGGATGCAGGAGCTAGAGCAACGCAGGAGCAGTTGCCGGGAGTGACTGCCCACTTAGTCAGAAAATACGATTTCATTTGGTTAACTACTTATCACTGGTCTGGATAATAACATAGATATAGGGAAAGGTACGTAGAAAGGCACTAATACAAAGCTGGCATGTGTTGTTTACATGGGCCAGCTCTTCCTGAAAGCATACTCGCTATTTATCTACTCGGTCAGCCTCCCAGGGCCGGAAAGCCCTCCGAAAGCTTCGGGCCTGCCGGAGCATTAAGCCGACGTTTTGACCTATCCATCTCTTTTATACGACCAACTGGCAATACACCCTGGAAAGAGTGCGGCAACGGATTTGCCCGGGAATTGACCGGCAAATCCTGCTTTACAGGAACCCCTGTTCCGAACATCTTATTGGCAAAATCAAAGTCCCGGGCCATCATCAACCTGATGTCATCAGGCATATCTATGTCACCGACCAGCTGACGTACCGTACCTACCACCTCTTCAGTAAACTTTTGTTCGGGCTGTTTTTCAGTACCGGGACTGTAGATACTGCCATCAGGATTACTCTGACTGTTCTGCCAGAATTCCTGCAAGCGCTGGAATTGATAACTCTGGTAAATCGGCTCCAGCACTTTGCCATCCTCCGGCTTAGCCAGCCAGGAGCTGGTGGGTGTGGTAGAGATCAGATGCAACAGGTAGGGCTGTCCCGCTGATTCAGGGGTAACTCCAGATCTGTTCACCAGTTGCACCGCTCTTTCCGGAAGCGCTTCCACCAGGTTGGCAACCAGGAATAACAGACGGGACAGATCCTCCGGTCCAGTTGCATTTCCCTTCACACGATTCACCAGCAAAACCAGACTTTCCAATGGAATCTTCCTGGCCAGAATGGAGTGTGACGGAGCATTACCCAGCCGGAATTCTTTGACCACCTGATCAATGACCTTACCAAGCAGGATAAGATGATATTTTGGATTTTCATCGATTGATACCGTCCGCAGGGCACTCAGCAGCTCTTCATGGGTATCGCTGTGTATGGACAAAGGACAGGGGTTAAATAAGCCATTAATAAATCGCAGGGCATTAAATGACCCAATTCCCCTTTCACCTTCCAAGGCAGGTGTATAGGGAGCGCCTTTGAACGACATCGGTATTTCAACAGGTACGGTGAAAAATTGCAGAATGCGATTGGCCGTTTTGGCTAACCAGCGGGTAATCGGGTTTGACCTTTCTTCAGAGAATAGCGTTAACTTTAACTTGATAACCGCCTTGCCATCATCTGCCAAAGTGAGTCCGGGATTGTAGGCCTTAAGCGTATTTTTAAACATGGCTTTGCATACCTTACCGAAACGGCCGGCATGAACACGGATTGATTCAATATCATCCAGAGTTCCTGTGGTATTGTTGATAGCAACTTTGGCATCGACTTTAATAGGCCCGCCAATCAGCCACCCGGCAAAACGACTCAACCGGTCGGGCTTCAGCAGTGTTGTTACATCAGCGTAGCCATTGCGATGTCGGTCAAGGTGAATATCCGCCTCGACATGATCAACCAGGCCATGGCCTGCCAGATTAACTTTTACTGACTCAATGGTTGGATGTCCATCCTGCGGCCCGGCACTGATATCGATGTAAGGTCTTGGAGCATACTTATGTATGTTAAGAGAGAGTTTCAGGTTGCTAAGGCCAAAACTGAGAATATCTTCTCCGGGGCCGTCCAGAATATTGTCGTGAAACTCACCCGTAATTTGATCAACATTGAAATCAATATGATCTGGTGTAAATGTCTCCAGCAGACTCCTGGCTAAATCGGCAGGGCTCATCGCAGGGGCAGCTGCTAATAGAGCGGCTTTGTACAACTGGCTTTTTTCCGGTAATTGATAGGAAATGGAGACTCCGGTCACTTCGATATCAACATCAACCTGATTTTCATTCTCGAATATCAGATCCATTTTGCGAATCTGAATAGAGCCATCCTTCATTTTCGTCAGGTAAGCCTGAATATTCTTAAACACCCGACCATCAATGATGACCCGGTCAATCTTCACCGGTTCATTGAGATTTCCGCCCAAACTCTCATAGGTTTCCGTCGTCTGCATCAGGAAACATAAAATTTTCGGGAGTTCCCTGGCCACACAGCTTTTTGGTTGAACCTGCAGAACGCCGGAGGTAATCTTACCCGGATCAAAGCGGTGGGCAAAAGCTGTCGCCAGTTCTGCAGCCAGCTTATTGAAGTCAATGTCCTGTGCTTTATTTCGTGCCAGCAGTAATGCTTTATCCTGAACCGCCTGACGTACGGAAGGCATAACCTCATCCACGGTTTTATCAATCATGGGATTCACCAGAGATGAGATGTCGGCACCATGATCCCGGACCCAACCAGAAAACCAGTTACCCGTGTAAGTCATAGCCCGGGTCAACACCTGATCAATAATGGGGGTCAGATAAGGCGTCATATCATCAACTGCACGTTGACATTCTGTCTCTCCCCCTTTTCCAGCAACCTGCTTTGCCACAGCATCGACAACAACCCGGGTAACCGTTGTGCGAATCTGGTCGGTAAATACTCCAACGAAATGGTGTAAATTAGCGTCGTTACTCAACCAGAGAGCAATATTTTGAATAATATCCGCCTGAGCCTGCTTGAGTGTTTCGGCCATCGCCTTCTTTATTGGCTCGATAACCTCTAACTCAACCCCTTGTTGATGACGGATAATCCATTCCCCCCCATTAGCCATCATATGCGTTAACATTTTATCAATGGCTTTATGCAGCTCCGGTGTTGCTGCCAGGGCATTGGCTTTGATCCATTTTTCCATGCTTTCCCGGATAAAACCCTGGCCATGATTCAGGGCCTTATCAATAGCACCATCAATATGCGGCATTAATAATGCCTCCAGGTCCATTGGTGCTGGAGCTCCAACATTCACATTCTTCAAAAGCGCCTCAATTGCGCTCTGGATGCCATCTGCATGGTTATAAACGGCATTAGCCATACCCTCAATCGCATCGGCAACCGCCTGGCCTAAATAGTTAGCCGTAAGACTTTGCACATGGAGGTTGACGGCTTCGGTAATGCCAGCCGCATTGCCATCGGACGGTTCTGCAAGCGTCCCGATACCGTATTCAGTCCCGGCACTCACCGCTTCCTTAACCATTCGCTGAACATGGGGAAGAACGATTGGGAAAATAGACATTCTGGAACGATCTGCACCGTTCCCGGATTTCAAACGCAGATTGTCTGCCCATGCCTTACGACGGATGATATCAGTGCCCTGGGTAATCACTTCCATAATACCCTTGCTCAGGTCTGGTATCAGGTCATCCATCATTTGAGATTGACGAGAGTGGCCGTCTTTCTCAGTGGCGGTGTTCCCCCCTTGAGCAGGTGCTATTGTTTCAGCAGCCCTGCGCAGGGTAGCGACCACATCACCCTTATCCTGCTGACTACTGTTCACCGCAGAGCGCAGAGTCGCCAGCCGATCATGCAGGATGGATTCCAGCTCCGGGGCCGCCTGTTGCATCATTGCCCGAACATGGACTTCCACATCGTGCCTGAGCACCGTTCTATGCTGACGTATCCAGCCTGACAGTTGATCCACACCGTAACCGGCCAGTTGTTCCAGTACCTGCCCCCTGTTAAGTTGATTCTGCAGAAAAGGAAGCACTGCATCCCTGAGAGCCCGGGACTGTGATGTCTGCTGTACGCTCTCTGCGACCAGGCTGGAAGTACCCGTCACTGTCGGTACCACCAGGCCATTCAATCTGCGCACAAGAATTTCCAGCAATTTCTGCCGGTTCGGCTGCTGTTCTGTCGTGGTATCTTCTTTAGCCAGCCAGCCAAGCACACCGTCAATGACCGCCTGCTGGGTCACCACCGCCTGCTCGGTAATGGCATCAATCACCCTGGGGACGACCACCTCATTATCAGCAAACAGACCGGTTGCCAGTATATCCAGCCACCTGGTGCCATCAGCGATCCCCTGCAATGCCAGGTCACTGGCCATTGCTTTCACACTGTCGTAAGGCAGACCTTCCAGAATCGCTTCCAGCTGGTCTGCACCGCTGTGCAGCATCTCGGCCAGGCCTGTTTTCAGCATGTCATCAACTTCGGTGCCAATAGTCGTACGTTGACCCGAAGCTACCTGCCGGACAGTTTGTTGCTTCTGTGCCGAAGCGGGTAAATCCACTTTATTCGGGCTGCCCGGGACCAGTGCTTGTTCAGCTGCCTTCTTTACTTCACTCACGGTTTGTTGTTGCCAGGCAGCAGACAACAGCTTTTCAGTGATACTTTCGACAACGTTTGTCGTAAGGAATGGTGATACGACGCCGGTCAGTTTAGCGATGCTATCCCCGGACAGCACCACACCGTTGCTCTGGTGGTTGCCAGACAGCATGGCATGGTGTTTGGCAACAAACCCGGCACCTTCTTGAACGGCAACCTTGATAACCTTGCCAAAGCTGTCAGACAGAATTGACCTGGCCACTTCCAGTTGTTTTGTTTCATCGATGGTCAGCTTGATTAAATCACCGACCATTTCGCTGGCCTGCTCTGCTGCGGCCTGACGGGCATCATGCCAGTGGTCCTGCTGATTTTGATGGTTCGTTGTCGTTTTCTTCACACTGGTGACAGTAGCACCTTCGGGCTTTTCCTCTGGTTTCTGTGCTTTCGCTGCCAGGCGCAAGTCAGCCACTACGTCACGCTTATCCTCTGGCACCTTTTTCATTGCGCCGGCCAGGGCTTGCAGCCTTGTGTGCAGGAGCCCTTCCAGTTCCGGTACGGCTTTGTCGATGCTTGCCCGGGTCAGTGCTTTTACATCCCCTGCAAGGTCGTCTTTATGCTTGCTGATACTGTTTACCAGCGCATCCACTCCGTAAGCGGCCAGCCGTTCCAGTACCTGACCTTTCTGGACCTGGTCCTGTACGAATGGCATTACGGCGTTTCTGAGCGCGGTGGATTCTGAGGCCTGGTTTCCGAGTGCCGCTGCTTCGCCCGTCACGCCGGTCAGCAGTGGTTCTACCAGGGTATTTCCACGGCGAACCAGAATCTCCTTTACGACTTCCAGGTTCTGTTGCCCCGTTGCCTGATCGACGTTTGATAACCAGCCAAGCCCGTGAGTCGCCAGGCTGTGCACCAGCGACTCTGCCTGTTCGGTTAACTTATCAACTACCCTGGACACAACCCGGGCATCACCGGCAAACAGGCCGTTCACCAGCTCACCTACCCATGCAGCACCGTCGTGTATCCCTTGCCGGGTCAATTCCCCAAGCACCGCTTCGGCAGTAGTGTATGGGTGTTTTTGCAGAAGTGATTCCACCTGATCGGCCACCGCGTTGACCATGCCGGCCAGCCCTTCGCCCAGCATTCGGTCTATTTCGCGGGCTATCATCCTGGCTGAGTCTGTCGTTTCCTCCCCGGCGGTGATCTCGGTAACAGCTGCTGTTTTCCAGTCTCCGGATTGCAAACGGTCACTCAGCAGTTCAACCATTAATTCAACCGTGGCTGTGGTCAGAAACGCCGGTAATTGTGCGGTCAGTGCCGTGCCGCCCTCTAAGGCATTCACGTCGCCACATTGTTCACCGTTGTGCCTCGCGGCAAACAGAGCCCCCTCTTTGACGACAAGATCCATAACCTCACGGATACTGCCCGCCAGAATCGGCTTGACCGCCTCCAACTGGCCACTCTGTTTAATGACCAGGTCGATGGTTTCATCAGCCAGGTTACCCAACTGATCTGCAACGGCCTGACGGGCATCATGCCAGTGATCCTGCTGATTTTGATGGTCCGCTGTCGTTTTCTTATTACCGCTGCCGGGCTTTTCCTCTGGCTTCTGCGCTTTTGCCGCCTGGCGCAGGTCAGCCACAACGCCGTGCTTATCGTCTGCCCCTCTTTCCATTGCAGTACTTAGGGCTTGCAACCGTCTATGGAGAAGCTGTTCCAGTTCCGGCAGGGCTTTGTCCATGCTTGCCCGGGTCAGTACTTTTACATCTCCTGCAAGGTCGTCCTTATGCTTGCTGACGCTGTTTACCAGCATATCAACTCCGTAAGCGGCCAGCCGTTCCAGTACGTGGCCTTTCTGAACCTGGTCCTGTACGAACGGCATTACGGCGTTTCTGAGTGCGGTGGATTCTGATGCCTGGTTTCCGAGCGTCGCTGCCTCGCCCGTCACGCCGGTCAGCAGTGGTTCTACCAGGGTATTTCCACGGCGAACCAGAATTTCCTTTACGACTTCCAGGTTCTGCTGCCCCGTTGCCTGATCGACGGTTGATAACCAGCCAAGCCCGTGAGTCGCCAGGGTCTGCACCAGCGACTCTGCCTGTTCGGTTAACTTATCAACTACCCTGGACACGAGCCGGGCATCACCGGCAAACAGACCGTGCACCAGCTCACCTACCCATGCAGCACCGTCGTGTATCCCTTGCCGGGTCAATTCCCCAAGCACCGCTTCGGCAGTAATGTATGGGTGTTTTTGCAGAAGTGATTCCACCTGATCGGCCACCGCGTTGACCATATCGGCAAGCCCTTTGCCCAGCATTCCATCAACTTCGCGGGCTATCATCTTGGCTGAGTCCGTGGTTGCCTCCCCGGCAGTGATCTCGGTAACAGTTGCTGTTTTCCAATCCCCGGATTGCAACCGGTCACTCAGGAGTTCAACCATTAATTCAGCCGTGGCTGTGGTCAGAAACGCCGGTAATTGTCCGGTCAGTGCCGTGCCGCCTTCTAAGGCATTTACGTCGTCACATTGTTCACCGTTCTGCCTCGCGGCAAACAGAGCCCCCTCTTTGACGACAAGATCCATAACCTCACGGATACTGCCCGCCAGAATCGGCTTGACCGCCTCCAACTGGCCACTCTGTTTAATGACCAGGTCGATGGTTTCATCAGCCAGATTACCCAGCTGCTCTACAACGGCCTGACGGGCATCATGCCAGTGATCCTGCTGATTTTGATGGTCCGCTATCGTTTTCTTATTACCGCTGCCGGGCTTTTCCTCTGGCTTCTGCGCTTTTGCCGCCTGGCGCAGGTCAGCCACAACGCCGTGCTTATCGTCTGCCCCTCTTTCCATTGCAGTACTTAGGGCTTGCAACCGTCTATGGAGAAGCTGTTCCAATTCCGGCAGGGCTTTGTCCATGCTTGCCCGGGTCAGTACTTTTACATCTCCTGCAAGGTCGTCCTTATGCTTGCTGACGCTGTTTACCAGCGCATCAACTCCGTAAGCGGCCAGCCGTTCCAGTACCTGACCTTTCTGAACCTGGTCCTGTACGAACGGCATTACGGCGTTTCTGAGCTCGGTGGATTCTGATGCCTGATTTCCGAGCATCGCTGCTTCGCCCGTCACGCCGGTCAGCAGTGGTTCTACCAGGGTATTTCCACGGCGAACCAGAATCTCCTTTACGACTTCCAGGTTCTGCTGCCCCGTTGCCTGATCGACGTTTGATAACCAGCCAAGCCCGTGAGTCGCCAGGGTCTGCACCAGCGA
>NZ_PJPV01000113.1 GCF_002864045.1 Endozoicomonas acroporae | reverse complement strand
CCAACACTCATCAAAGGCCTCTTTTCTGGCCAGGTACTGCTCCAGTTCTGCCAGTGCCTGCTCATCAGTACGGTGCTCGATAATATGCTGCAACCGATAACCATAGGCATTATCTTTGGAGAAGTATTCCCGCAGGGCCTCAAAATTACGGCCATCGCCAATAACCAGTATATGGCGGGTATTGCGCCCACGGCTACGAAACCGCATCAGCATTCGATAAAGAGTGAACCGGATCACCAATGTCATGGGGATGGTCAGTCCTATCCAGGTAAACAGCCAGATACGGGAATAGCGCTCGGTGGTCTTGGTCATCACCATAAAAGCGATCAGCGCCGTAAACGACAATGCCCAGGCAATGGCCACCTTGGTCAATCGCTCACTGATCCGTCGCCCACGCCAGGGGGCATACACATCACACAAAAACGAAAACACCACCACCAGAAGCGCCTGCATATACATCACATTCAGATAGTGGGTAGCATGGTTACCAAAACGCACCCATTCGGATAGCTCCGCACAGCCAAAGGCAATGGCCACATCCATAATGACCAGTAAAAAAAGAGGCAGCCGGGATCGGCCAGATAACAATGAGGTAGGCATTTATTTTCTATACCAGAAACATCAAAGAACGGTTAGGCAATTTGCCTGCGCCATTGTGAAACAAGAAAAGGCAAAGCCGCCAGCAATAATCCGGCGCAGGTCACCAGAAAATCCAGCGGGTTAAAATTACGTAGGGGCAGCACGGCTTGCAAACTTTCATCCAGAGCGCAGCCAGTAATCAGCAGTAATAATAACCAGCCCCGGTGCCAGAACCCTGAGCAAGCCAGATGAGCCAGCACAGAAAGAATAAAGGCCATCACAAAATGCATCTGCAAATTGCCGCCCAAAAAACGCTCAATACTGCCCCAGGCCCAGTGGCCATAACCGAGGCTTTTGCTGGCCGAAAGAATCACCAGAAAGGCCAGCCAGCTAACCGCTAAAATTCGTACCAAAAACAGTCACTCCCTGATAAGCCCCAGTAGCTCAGCGGTTTTTTCCTCCATCAGAGCCACATCCCCCCGACTCTCCACGTTCAAACGAATTACCGGCTCCGTATTAGAAAGTCGCAGGTTAAAACGCCACTCACCCATATCCAGTGAGATACCATCGGTATGGTCCACAGCCACCGCATCCTTTTCATAAATTGCCAGAATCCGGTCGATAGCCGCCTGTGGATTATCCAATGTGCTGTTAATCTCGCCAGAGGATGGGAACAAAGCAATGCGTTCAGCCACCAGTTCAGAAAGCTTCTTCCCCTTATGGGACATTAACTCAGTTACCAGCAGCCACGGAATCATCCCGGAGTCACAGTAGGCAAAGTCACGGAAATAATGGTGGGCACTCATCTCACCACCATAGACTGCATCCTCTTCCCGCATCCGTTCCTTTATAAAGGCGTGTCCGGTTTTGCACAGCACCGGCACACCGCCAGCTGCAGAGACCTGATCAATGGTGTTCCAGGTTAAGCGAGGATCATGGATAATCTTCGCACCAGGATAATGAGCCAGAAACGCCTGGCCCAGCAGCCCGACAATATAATACCCTTCAATAAACTGGCCTTTCTCATCAAACAGAAAGCAGCGGTCAAAATCCCCATCCCAAGCTATGCCAATATCCGCCTTGTGCTCCAGCACCGCATCCACAGTTGCCTGCCGACAATCGTGTAACAGCGGATTAGGAATCCCATGGGGAAAGTTACCATCCGGTTCATGGTGAATCTTCACAAACTGCACCGGCACACCGGTCGCTTTAAACCGTTCCTCAATGGCATCAATTACATGCCCGGCAGCCCCATTACCAGCATTCACCACCAGTTTCAGAGGCTTCAACTCATCCGATTTGATATACCCCAGAATATGCTCCACATAAGGGGCAAGGTTGCTGATCTTGCGATAAGAGCCAAATGGGATATCTGGAGAGCCTATTCTGTTCGGTTCCACAAACACTTCTTCAGCCAGCCGTTGGATCTCCCGCAGCCCGGTATCCCCGGAAATCGGCTTGCTTTCTTCCCGTACCAGCTTCATACCGTTGTAGTCTTTCGGGTTATGGCTGGCAGTCACCATAATGCCGCCATCCGCCTTCAGGTGCGAAGTGGCAAAATAAACCTCTTCAGTACCACACAGGCCAATATCAATCACCTCCACACCACCGGCACGCAACCCATCGCTCAAGGCTGTTTTCAGTTCTGGTGTAGAAAGACGAATATCACCACCCACCACCATGGTTTTGTGTTGCGAACTGGTATTTAAGAATGCCGCCGTCGCCCGGCCAATCCGCCAGGCAATATCTTCATTCAATTCATCGGGCATACGGCCACGGATATCATAGGCCTTGAAGCAGGGCAGTATATTCATAAGGGTTTCTAAAAACAGGTTGAGTGGCTGGCGGGAATGTTTGCTGCTGATCAAGTTCTTCCATAGGTATCTTCAAACCGGACAATATCATCCTCACCCAGATAACCACCGCTCTGTACCTCAATCAGCTCAAGGTCGAATTTGCCAGGGTTTTCCAGCCGATGCACCACGCCAATGGGGATATAGGTGGACTGGTTCTCGGTCAGCAGAATTTCCTGATCACCATTGGTGACCACTGCGGTGCCTTTAACCACAATCCAGTGTTCCGCGCGGTGATGGTGCATCTGTAATGAGAGCTGTGCTCCAGGCTTAACGGTAATGCGCTTTACCTGGAAGCGTTCGCCCATATCAATGGAGTCGTAGGCACCCCAAGGGCGATAGACTTTGCGATGCAGTTTTACCTCTGTACGGTTTTCTGCTTTCAGCCGGTCAACAATCTTTTTAACATCCTGCACCCGATCCTTGTGGGCAACCAGAATGGCATCATCGCTTTCGGTGATGACCAAGTCATCAACACCCACAGTGGCAATCAGTTTTTTCTCACTGCGCACGTAAGTGTTGCGGGTATCCTGCAGCAGAACATCACCCTGAACAGAGTTACCTGACTCATCCTTTTCACAGATATCTGCCAATGAGGTCCAGGAACCCACATCGGACCAGCCTGCATCCAGTGGCACCACCACCGCATCGGAGGTTTTTTCCATCACAGCATAATCAATGGATTCATCCGGGCAGGCGGTAAAAGCTACTTCATCCAGTCGAACAAAATCAAGATCGGCATTTTGTACCGCAATAGCCTTTTCACAGGCTTCCAGAATATCGGGTCTGAATTTCTTAAGTTCTTCCAGGTAGCGGGAGGCCTTAAACAGAAACATGCCAGAGTTCCAATAATAGTCACCAGAAGCGAGATAGCCCTTAGCCGTTTCCAGATCTGGCTTCTCCACAAAATTTTCTACAAGGGCAACCTGCTGACTATTGGCTATTAATTCTTTATCGGCCTTGATATAGCCATAACCGGTTTCCGGATGGGTAGGCACAATACCGAAAGTAACCAACTTGCCATCTCTGGCCGCAGGCAACGCAGCTTCAACCGCCTGATGAAAAGCAGCAATATCCTTAATCACATGATCCGCAGCCAAAACTAATAACAGAGGCTCCTGTTCTTCAGAAGCGGCCTTAGCTTTCAATGCTGCAAGAGTAACCGCAGGTGCAGTATTCCTGCCTACAGGCTCCAGAATAATGGCTAAAGCTTGTCGACCCATCTGCCGGAACTGCTCCGCTACTAGGAAACGGTGCTCTTCATTGGCAATCACCATTGGAGCAGAAACAGAGTCTAATCTATCCAACCGGGTCACTGTATTCTGCAACATGGTTTGTTCATCAACCAGAGGCAGAAACTGCTTTGGGTACAACGAACGGGACTGAGGCCAAAGGCGGCTGCCAGAGCCACCTGACATAATTACGGGGATTAAGTTCATAAACTCTCGTTAGTCACAAAGCGAACAAAGTGGATGAAAGCTGATCAGTGTGACTCTCTGTCAGGTTTATACACTCTGAGGTTAAGATGAAGGCGGGAATAAGATCGGTGCAGTTAACAGTTACCACTCACTGGGCATCTGTTTTTTCCAATCTTCAAGTGCTGTTTTTAATGTATATTGGTACTGATAACCATGCTTCTCAAGATATAGGGGAAGAATATTATTACTTCTTACTAACTTTTTAATACGAACAGGGCTGATTGGTTGATTAACCCGAAATAAGCGTGCAATTGCTTCTACAAAGAATGAGGCAGGGTAAAGCAGTGAATAGGGCACATATGGAACAAACCGTTTTATACCTGCAACTTTACAAATAGTTGTGACATACTCTTCCATAGATGGGCCAGGATTCATTGACATATTGAATAAACTGACTCTGCTATTCGTCTTGAGAGAATAATGGACCCATAGCATGGCATTACATAATTCTTTTACATAGGTACCTGCTTTACGGGTTTGTTTGTTGCCCATATAAAAGAAATATCGTTTAAGTACAGCTTTAATGAGTCGTGAAACATTGCCCCCTTCACCAGCACCAAAGACGACTCCAGGGCGAACAATTGTAAGTCGCTTATTTTCCGGATCACTATTTTGCCATGCCAAGTGAATCTTTTCTGCTGCTAACTTAGAACCACCATAAGCAGATACCGGAGCAGGAATTGAATCCTCAGTCTTAGGAGTTTCTGATGGGCCATAGGGGGCAATACTACTGGTGAAAATAATACTTTTGCAATTTATCTCATCAGCCCAGGAACATACATTTTCAGCACCTAATAAGTTAGTTTCATAATATTCATGGCATTCATGGCCGGGTTCACGATGGATTGCTGCAAGATTAACAGCAAGAGTTATGTTTTCCACTACCTTGGGAATTTGAGTATTAATACTATCGCGGACATCACATGACTGATAGATAACCTGTCCTTGCTCAATATATTGCTTTAAGAATGGTTCAAATCTCTCGAGACATATAGGTTGTAAATCAAATAAATATACTTTATCAACTATGCCTTTATCTAAAAGATCAAGAGCCAGATATGAGCCGATAAAACCTGTACCACCGAACAAAGCTGCTGCATTCATGTAGATATTCTTTAAAATTAAATGGTTTCTCTAATGACTTTATCAACTAAAGATTTAAATTCTTCTTTAAAACGATCTTTATCAAATTTTCGAGCATGCTCTCTAATTTCTATTTTGTTAAATTTATGCTCATTGGTTTCAAATTTTAGAATAGCATTATTAAGGGATTGGGCTGTCTGCTCCTCAAAAAATAGTCCAGAAAGACCATCCACAACTGTTTCTAAAGCACCACCTTTTTTAAAAGCAATTACAGCTCGGCCTGATGCCATTGCTTCAAGTGGCACGATACCGAAATCCTCAACACCAGGGAAAATAAGTGCTTTACATTGAGAAAGATGCTCTTTTATTACTGAAAAAGGTTGTCGACCAAGTATCTGAACATTAGCTCTTGCACTTTTTTTTAAGTCATGAAGTTGTTCACCATCACCAATAACAATAAGCTTTTTAGCAGACAGATTGAATGCTTCAACCGCCAAATCTGCTCTTTTGTATCCAACAAGCTGGCCGAGTAATAAGTAATAGTCGCCATCGGACTCAGACAGTTGAAATTCATCAAATGATACAGGTGGGTTTATAACTATGGAGTCACGACTGTAATATGTTTTGATACGTTTAGCTACAAAATTACTGTTGGCAATAAACTGAGTAACTTGTGCAGCCGTTGCCTGATCCCAACGGCGTAGATAATGCATCAATGGCGGCATTAACATGCGCTTTAAAAAACCTGCCTTACTTTTATATTCATGGTACATATCCCATGCATAGCGCATAGGAGAATGGCAATAACATATATGTGGGACACCTGGAGGTGGGATAATGCCTTTTGCAGGTCCTGATTCACTTGATATTATTAGGTCATAGCCTCGTAAATCTAACTCTTCAAGTGCAATTGGCATTAAAGGTAGATAGCTTTGATAATTTCTTTTAGCAAACGGTAGTTTTGAAATTAAAGATTGATTGATATTATGTTTATAAATAATGCTGTCTATAAAATGATCACTGTCATAAACATGAGTGAAAATGTCTGTATTGGGATATAGTTCACAAATAGCTTCAAGAACCTTCTCTCCGCCACGAACACCTACTAACCAATAATGAATAATTGCTATCTTCATTTTTTCTCAAAGCCTATATATTTTTCTAAAGCATCATCCCAAATTTTACGAGTTTTATCCCAGTTGAATAATTTAACTCTCTCTAATCCAGCATTACTTAGCTTTCTTCTTAAATCATGATCAAAACAAATTCGGTTAATGCCATGCGCAATATCATCAATATCATAGGGATTAACTAATAAAGCAGCATCGCCTGCGATTTCGGGCATAGCTGTAATATTGGATGTTAAAACCGGGGTTCCAACGGCCATGGCTTCAATAATCGGCAAGCCGAAACCTTCATATAAACTTGGCATTAGAAAAGCGTGGGCTCCTTTATAATAAGCTGGAAGTTGCTCTTCCTTAATAAAGCCAGTAAAAAACACTTTCCCTGAAATTGATAAATTTTCAATAAGATTTCGTAATTTTTGATCAGGTTCACCTGATATCAATAAGTCATAACTTTTAATTGCCTCTGATTTAGAATACCCCGTAATTAATCTAATAATATTTTTGTGTTTTTTTTTATTTCCAATATATAACAAATATGGTCTTCTATGTATAAAAGGTAATACTTTATAATTGAATTGTTCATCAACACCATTGTAAATAACTATAACTTTATCAGAATCAATGTTTGCCCACTCACAGATTTCTTTTTTTGTATAATTAGAAACCGTGAATATTATAGGGGAGTTCTGGCACACTTTTTTTACTAATAAAGAGTAATACAATTTATTCTTGATAGATTTGTAGAATCTAATATGCATTAAATCATGGATTGTTATTATTGCCCTTTTAGAAGAAAATGCTGGTACATTATACGAAGGGGAAATAAAGGTTTTCTTTTGGTTTAGGATTTTTGCCCATAAAAGCAAAGGATCTAAAGGGGAAAATATATCATCAAAGTCACCCTTAATATCGCTAATTCTTTTGCATGTTTTTGATTTGGATATCTCTCTAGAAAATCTTCCTATACCATGGTCAGCATTCCACCGGGCATCATAAAGTAGATTTGAATAATTCATTGCATTTAGCAGCTCTTTTTGTGTAATTCTCAATCAGAAAATCTGGTTTTCAATATACTGTATCTTATCAGCAAAATAACATAAACTAATCTACACGCTTAAAATGTATTAAGTACTATGTGATCGAATTAAATTATTATTAATATGAAACTAAGTACATGACCATTTACTTTTCAGGCTACCACCACCAAGTCTTTCGCGGCCTGTGAGCAGGAAAATATATGATTTCATTTTGTTATGCACTTAAAAATGGCTACAGTGTTTTTTGTCGATAACTATCTGATGAACAAATTCCAGAAAACAACCCCATAAAACCCCAGAAGTACAATCTAAAATAATTTGATTCGAAGATCATTACAATGCAAAAAACAATTAATGAAACTAACAGCCATCTATTTTCTGGAAGAAGCGAATCTGATTTTCTTATAAGGTGAAAAACAAAATAAGAAAATAAAGCAAAGCCCAATACACCTAATTCAGCTAGTAGCTCCAACCACATATTCACTGCTGGATAACCTCTAGGCTCTAACCAAGGTATACCACCAGAGTAATCTCTACCAAAGAAATTCAAACTAAATGCCTCAAAATTTCCTGCGCCTACTCCGAAAGGGAAGCTATATTTGGTGACATCGACTGTAAGTAACATCCTAGGCCACCTATTCCCAGTTCGGTATAAAATAGCATCTATTGGGTTTGAACTATTAATGATACTTTTAATTGTCGATGCTATCAAATCATCACTGTATTGTGAATATAGATAAGCTGCCATTAGTAATATAAAGCACAAGAAAGTAAAGAATAGAAAGTTTTTGACAGTAACCTTTTTTAAAAAAATAAAAATACAACCTAGAGAAATCAAAATAATAAATATCAAGTTGGCCGATTTAGTAATAAATAAAAAAACAAAAAGAAAACATATGTCGATCTTCGACGTTTCAGATTGTTCGATATAGTTCCATAGGATGATAACAATGTAGGGTATTGAGGCCAAAGCAAAATATGATGGCTCATAATAAAATAAATGCGCTCTTTCTTGTTCACCAATAATGACTAAAAATGCAGAAAGTAAAATTTGTACTCTGAATGACCATATATATGCATATGCAACTAGTTCACCTGATGTTCTAGTTGCAAAGTGTCTAAAAACACAGTATATGAGAAAATAGTTAAAAATTAGCCAAAAGGAATATGCAAAAGACCTTGTAGTATTTTCACTTGCTAATGCTGATAAAATTACTGACAAAAATAATCCGCATATTAGAGTGAATTCCGTCCGTGGGAAAGTAAACCTACTGAAGAAATATAAAAAAGGAATAGTAAAAAAAACATATGACAATCTGAAACTACCTATTGGTAGTTGTAACGAATATCTATCAAGGCCACAGGCTGCAATTAACAACACAACCCATAAGAACAAATTAATTTGCACTTTACTATTTAATATTTGATTGTCATTAAGTACAAAAAACATCAGTTGAGTCTCAGATCTAGAAGCAGTTTTGCATTAACTTTTCGCACTAGGCTAGAGTAATGATTATGAATATTCATTAAATTCAAATGGACTGCCTTGTAATTGGGTATATATCTAAATAAAATAAGATAAGATAAGATAAGATAACAATACAGTTGATACAATCAATAGTGTTATGTTTTGTTTGAATAAATATAAATAATTGAAAAAAATGCTTTTAGCATAAGTAAAATTAAGGCTGAGGCAAATAATGCCAAAATTATGTTGTTTAAATCGATACCAAACATTATTACCGCATAAAAAAAAGCAATCATTGAAATAAAGTTTGAGAACAGTAGTGTTTTATCTTTGTTAAGTGAATATAGAAAATAATGAAAGCAATATGTTAAACAAATAAGAATATTAATTATAAGCAAATAAGCTAACACATAAATATCTTCAAGATATCCTTCCCCAAAAAAAACGGCCAAATATAATTTAAAGGAATAGAATATGAAAATACTTCCAGTCAATGATAATACAAACGTTAATACAAGCATCTTAAACAGTTCTTTAGTAAGTAAGTGGGGATCAGTAGCAGCTAGTTTAATTAATTTTTGATAAAAAAACTGAAAAACACCAACTTCCAGAAAAGTTAATATTGTATTTGAAACGGTAAAATAAAATGCATAAACACCCAGTTCATAACCAAAGCCGTTTCTTTCAAGTAGAACTTTATCGAAAACAAATATTGATCGTAAACAGACCGTGCTGATCAGGAAAGTGATACTATCAAAAAATGAACCGTAAATGTTGTTTAACCCAAACTTTAAACTTATTAATTGGAAATAGTTAATGTCCAGCTTTCTCAATGCCCAGCTAGCCGAATATATTGAAAATAACAACCAGGTAGACAATATTATCTCTATGGTGAAATATGAATTGGGCAAAAAAACGGCTACAGATATCAGGGGGAAAATCCACATCCCTGATTTAATAAAGACCACTTTTGATGCATCTAGCTGCTTACCATTTGCTATTAAAACTCTAGTTAACTCTAATGATAGATGTTCAAAATAAAGCATTGGAATGAACAATAAAATAGAGTAGAAATTTATCAAATTGAAAATCTGGAGTATAATTACAAAGGTGGAAGTGATCAGAAAGTTAATCAGATATACATTCAGTTGTACTTTAATTATTCTATCCTTTTCCTCCTTATTTGCTGTTATTAATCGGCGGTTTGCAAATGAATAATATTCAATTCCAACAAAATAACTAAAATAGGCTGTGAGGCTTACAAACAGGCTGTATATACCAATAGAATATTGATCCAAAAGTTTAGCTAAAAAGAATATCAATAAAAATTTAGAAAATATCGAAGAAACTCTAAGGAGAATGCATGCCATGTATTCATTATTTTTCAATAATTGCATTGATTAACTCATTAATAGCATTTATGTTCTTTTCTAAAAGTACATCCGGGAATATACTTGGGTCATGTATAAAGCCTTTTACGCCATAGCAACAAATGTTATTGGAGAGATCATCATGAACACATTTTAAGCTCAACAAAAACTCCTTTTCTTTTACGAAGTCATTTATTTCAGTTATTGAACTTATGAATTTTGATTGATTATAAAATATATTTGAAAATACTATCGCTGGCTTTGATTTTTTTATTGACTCCAATGAAACTGTGCCAGCAACACTGCAAACTAGCGAAGATAAGTTTATTAGCTCACTCGCACTCGCTTTTCTCCTTATAAATATAACGTTTGGCTTGAGGTAAAGAGCTAATAACTTGTAAATATTTCTAATGGAAATAGAGTTTGGATGATCTTTGATTATTAATATTTCATCAGTTGCCAACCTAGAAGCAATTTGCGATGCTAAATTTAATTGATCAGAAAACTTCATAGAGACAAAGTCAGGGGTTGCTTCTGGTTGTATATGGAGAGAAAAGTATATAATTTTCTTGTCAGTACTTTGGATATAGTCAATATTCTTACATAGTTTGTTGAAAGCCTGATCAAAAATAATATAAATATATTTTATTACTAGCCTAGTTTTCCAGTAAATCTGATTTATTCTATAGTCATTAATTTGTGATGAAAAATCAAACAGCCTCTTGGTAACTAACTTTATATTTCCTAATTTAGAATACCTTTTTTTTACACCTTCACACAAATCATAATAATTTATTCTTTCGCCGTATCGCTCACCGCTTAATCCTTCAGCTTCTTTTAAAGATGAGAAACTATGTTCAGAATCGAATGAAACAATATAGTTCTCATCTAGGGGTAAATTTAATAAATGCCGATATTTCACACCTCTATGACATAGTTCTTTGTAAACTAAATATTCATTCGCCCAACTTACTTCACCAATCACTAAATCAGGTTTGAAAATATCTACACTATCCAAAACAAAATTGACATGACTAAGCGCAATTCTTTTCGCTAGAAAGAAAGGTAATCTTTTCAAGATTCGATCATTTTTTATTGCGCTTCTTATGTCATGATTTGTTATATTTAATTGACCAGTATTTCGATTTCCATAAGATGGAACATTGCATTGATAACATGACGTTTCTAGTTTCTCCTTTTCTAAAATCTGTTTCTTTGATTTGTCAAACACAACAAACATCCATCTATGCTTAGATGCTTTTGCTAGTTTTAAATTCAAATAAAAATTATTGTTATTGTCTAGGTATAATATCTTCTTCATGTTAATCCTAGAGAGTAAAACCGTCATCAATAATCAAGTTATTCCCAGTCACATATTTAGACTGATCTGACAGAAGAAATAAAATTGAACCAATCACATCTTTAGCAGTGAGCATACCTTGGCCATGTGTGTTTTTTTTATATGCTTTTAAAAAAGACTCAGGCTGATGATCAAAAAGCCCACCAGGACTAACACTATTTACTCTAAATCGACTGTCATTAACATAAGCAGCAACATACTTATTCAAATGAATAATTGCGGACTTAATTGCAGCATACTCTACTGGTGTAGACATGTTTGTACCCTGATAAATTTCGAATTTTGGTGCTACAACTCCATAGATCGACGAAATGTTTACAAGTGAAAATGGCTTTTTATTTTTATTAAAGTATGCAGCAGATTGCTGGGAAAATAAAAAGGTACTTCCTAAGTGTAAAGCTAAATTCTCATTAAAACTAGCTAACGAGACATCGAAAAAGTGGGCTCCATAAGTTTTATTACGTGGATAAGTAGTATTAACTGCACCATCAAGTTCTTCAATTTTAGAAAAAATATCAACTACACTTCTTTCATCAGTTACGTCCAGGCAAGCAAGTTTTAGCTCTTGTCTTTCAATATTTACATCTAAAGATTTTAGCTTCTTCTTCATTTGTTCAAGGTTAATATCAGCGGCAATTACCTTAGCACCTTGCGCAAGTGAATCAGCAATTAACTGACTTCCCAGTAAACCACCAGCTCCAGCAATTAAAATCTGTTTGTTTTCTAGTAATTTTTCCATTTTTAATCACCCTTGAATAATCGACTCAGCCAATTTGAAATCGTAAATATCATCAATGTCTATAGCACGGGATTTTGGTACTTCTATATAGGTGACTTTTCCAGAAAAAATACTCAAATTACTTCGTATAAAATCTGGAGTTGAAACATAGACGACTGTTGTCATATCAAAAACTTCAGGTGCATCTTGTCGACGAGATACAACCACCTCTGGTCTGTTAACCAGCTCTGCAAAACCGTTAACATTTATTTTAACCATATTGAAATAAGGACTACGGTTAGCAGGAGTTACTGATATACAAATATCTGCTTCCTGATCTTTGAGTTTATCGATTGCACTTTGAATATCTTCTTTACTTCGAAGAGGGCTAGTAGCAGGTAAACTGACAAAACCTTCAAAAGAACCATAGTGAGCTTCTACCCATTCTATGGCATGTCTCCAAGACAACCACTCAGGACTTGTGTCCGTTGCTAACTCAGCAGGCCTATCTATCACGATAGCTCCTCCTTGTTGAGCAATATCAGCTATCCTTTTATCATCGGTAGATACAAAAACCTTATCTATAGATGTGCAGGCTAGCGCAGAGTCAATTGAGTATTGTATTAATGGCTTACCAGCTAATGACTTAATATTTTTCCCAGGCAAGCCCTTTGAGCCACCTCGAGCAAATATAAATGCATGGTTCTTCACAATTTTTACTTCATCACTGATTAGTTATGGACTTTATACAATCTATTAATCTTACGGTGTTCACTGCATTTTCAAGATTAATACATCTATTATTTTTCGATTCTATCTTGTTAACAAAGTCATTAATCATGTTAATGTACATTTGATTCTTATCCCAGTTTGAATCACTGTACAATACCTTCATTCCTTTTTTATCAAAAAAACATATTTTGTTTTTTATAAGATTCCATTCCAGTCTGCCTTTGCTACCGACAAAACTACATTTTCTATGAGTATTTCTTTGCAAAAAATCCAAATGGATATTAACTACAGCTCCATTCTCTGTAATTGCACAAATATCAGCGAGATCTTCTACTTTCAAGCTGAGTTCTTCTGATGAGCGTAAGATGGAATTTTTAGGGGTTAAATTGCCAAGAATCCATTGCGCATAATCCAATTCATGGCTTAACTCCAGAAGAGCTCCGCCACCGAGTTCGACACTTGCAGACACACTCTCCTGATAGTTTTTTGTCGGGCGCCAATCTGGTAAATATTGACCAACATCAATAAACACATTGTATAGCTCACCGAGTTCTTGCGCCTCTATTATTTCTTTAACTCGCTGCGCAGAAGGTAGGTATCTAAGGCAATACCCAACGGCAACAGGAGTAATGTAATCTCTACTAATTTTTAATATCTTCTCAGCGTCTTCAATACTTGCAGCTAAGGGTTTTTCTATCAGAATAGGGATTCCAGCTTTTATAAGCGGAATAGAGTGTTCAGCGTGATATGTTGCAGGTGATGCCACTATCGCCATATCAACGTTTTCTTTTACCAAAGTTTCAATGTTTGGTATTAAGAAATCACAATTACTGACATTTGACGTCGGATTCCTACCGCTTGCAGACATTGAGTAAATTTTAGCATCTGGAAAGATACGTCTTAAATTACCTCTGTGTCTTTCAGAAATGTTACCCAGTCCGATAACAGCAATTTTTTTCATAATGGTATTCAAAAAATATCTTTTACATCTATTTGTGCACGCTGGTAATCAGCGTTACGACCAATGTCTAACCAGTAATCATGACTGGTATATACACCTACCTTAAAACTTTGATTTATCCGGTGTTCAAGAACAGTAGGCATATCTATTCTTGAGCCCTTTTTTATAGATTTTATGAGATCACTGCTCAAAATATATATACCTGCATTTACGTGGTACTGATAGAGCGGCTTCTCTTTCATCGTGGTGATTAAATCATTTTTGCTTTCTACTACTCCAAATGGTACTTGATACCCATATTCACGAACACACATCGTTGCATCACAGTCACTATCTAAATGGTGCTGTAGCATTTTGGTGAAATCCAGGTTGGTGAGAACATCACCATTCATCATAATCAAAGGGAGTTCAATTACATCATGAGGTAGCAGGCCTAGTGCTCCTCCTGTGCCTAGTGGTTCTTCTTCATGTATGTAGGTAATACGAACCCCAAGTTGGCTGCCGTCACTAAAATGATCTCTAATCACATGTGGCAGGTAGTGTGTTGAAATATAAAAATTTGAAAAGCCAAGATCCATGAACCGATTAATTAAATGCTCTAACATGGGTTTATCACCAACTTTGAGCATTGGTTTTGGGCAGTTGTCAGTTAAAGGTTGTAGTCGAGTTCCAAACCCTCCAGCCATTATAAAAACAGGATTATCAAACTCAGGACGGTGAATAGCATCATGCAGCGTTTCTAGCCCGACTAATTTACCAGCAGAATCAACAAGCGGTAAAGCTAGAATGCTTAATTGGTCCATTACAGCCAAGCAATGTTCTCTACTATCACTGTCCATTGCTGTATGTGGCTGATCGTTCATAACCAAAGTAACTGGGTCCTCCATATTAATATGACCCAGTAAACCCCGACGAATGTCACCATCAGACACCGTACCTAATAAGAACTGATTTTGGTCACAAACCAGGCATATCCGTAAAGCTCCCTCCTCAATGACTTGCATTGCTTCACGGATGCTGGTTTGTGTTCCAGTTATTACTTTCTTCCATTCCGACATCATTTGATCCAAGGATTTAACTTGTGTAATTAATAATGGTGCGTAATATTAAAAAAAACTATTACACTTTGAATCGAGTACCTATTTTAAATTCAGGCACCATTATTTCTTGAAGGACTCCGTATAATACTTTTCTTACCTCATTTATCAGGATGGTGCTATCCCCAGTTTTAATCACCACTCCATTAGTAGACCTACCAACAACTTCACCAATTGTTGCTATATAGTTAGGAGCATTATCAATCATGGTTGCACTTTCAATTGCGTACTCTTCGTTCTCTGAATAGATTCTTGCACAAGGTCCTGGTGTTGAAATTGCCCTTATAAAGTTAAATACTCTTGCTGATTCCCAGCGAAAATCTAACACTTCATCTCCAACTTTTCTCATCCCAAAATATGTGCCTACAGGATGAATATCTGACTGTTTTTTTATTTTAACCTTATTTGAAAAAATCTTCATAATAGCGGAATGCAGTACATATCCACATTGTGTAATCGCTGTTTCAAGAAGAGTCTTATAGTTATCTTTGTTGCTTATAGGGAATATTTTCTGATCTATGATATCTCCAGTATCAATTCCCTTGTCTACATAGTGAACAGTGATTCCAAAACTTTTTTCCCCATTAATTAAAACCCAATTTAAAGGGTTTCGTCCTCTGTAATAAGGTAAAGCACCTGCATGACAATTTATAAAGCCTTTTGGTGCAAAGTTAATGATTCTTTCTCTAAGGATCTGATTGAATGACATGGATACCAGAAGATCTGGAGTGTACTTTTCTATCTTCTCTATAAAGCCATCCGAATTAACATTTTGTTCTATGATGAATGGTATCTTTAGCTTCGTCGCCCATTCTTGCAAGATGGGATCTCTAGTATCAAAACGAGGTACTATAAAAACAATTTCAAGCTCATCTGAATTCACAATCAATTCTAGTGCTTTATGTGACCATGGTCCATCTGCAAAATAACCAATTCTCATTGAATTAAATCACCTTCATCAAAATTTACTTCTGCGCTTGTTCCTAAAAAATCCCAGTAGTCATATGGACTTCTTCCATTACCAGGCCTTTTTATCCCCAAGTTTGATATGGTAAAGAGTTCCCCTTTTTTGATATTAGTCAGCGCGACAAGACTCTTTCTTGCAACACTCTTGTTCTTTGCTTCAGACGGCTGGACTACTTTAATACCATTCCCAAGCGCTGATTCAACTTTTCTAATTCCTGAAATCATAGCTTTTAGTTCGTCTGGCTCAAGTGATGCTTTGTGATCAGGCCCCTCCATATTTTTATCAAGAGTAAAGTGCTTTTCTATGATCTTTGCACCAAGAGCTGCTGCTGCTATTGGGATTGGGATACCTTCACTGTGGTCGGAATACCCTGTAGGTAAACCAAACGAAGCCTCCATCGTTTGCATAGCATGCAAATTAATTTCTTCAAAAGGTGCGGGATAATCTGTTGTACAGTGAAGCAACGTAACCTTTTGCAGCAAGGCATTGCGTCCATCCATACTTGCATATGCCTCTTCAAATCTGGCTTCTGATGGTGCCTCATCCAATGAAGCTGTCAGCCCAAACGCTATTACACCAAGTGCTTTTTCGACTTCTGCCAATGTTGCCATGCCGGTTGATAGAATCATATTGCAGCCTGTTCTTGCATGCTCAAGAACAAAAGGGGCATTCGTTAATTCACCAGATGGGATTTTCAGGGTTGTTAGATTGAGATCATTGACGAGGAAGCTTAAGCTTTCAATATCGAAAGCTGTTGATAAAAACTCAATATCTCGTTTTTTACAATAGCCAATCAGTTCTTTATGGGTGTCAAAATCTAACTCTAAGCGGCTGAGCATACTAAACTGTGTTTCTTCAATTCCTGTGTTTTGTGTTTGGTATTCCGCCTGTCGAGCCGCTTTTGTTACAAGGTGTTTTGCTTTGAAGGTTTGGAATTTGACGATGTCGGCACCAGCTTCGCAGGCTTTGTCTATCAATTGGAATGCCAGTTCGGCACTACCATTATGGTTGACGCCTGCTTCGGCGATGATCTTGATACTCACTGTAATTCCTTCATTTTTATGGCTTAGCAAACAGTACAAAATTACTGATAATAAGAAGCCATTAACAGTAAATTAATATTTTATCTCAAGGTCAAAAAAAGTCTTTTTAATAAGATTTTCCAGAGGATGATTAATAATAGTTTCAAGAATTTTCTCTGATGAATCCCCTTTTCCGTATGGGTTGTGTGATTTTTTGCATTCTTGTCGGAAGTCGGGGTTCATTATTTTCTTCATGCCCGACTCAATTTCATTTTCACTATCACCACAGTTAATAACTGTATTGCCAAATATACGGCCTTTTTGTCGATCACCGATATTTAATGTAGGGGTGCCGAAAGTTGGGGTTTCAATAAGGCCACTAGAAGAGTTACCAATTACCGCATCACAAAATTTCATTGCACTTAGGTAACGCAATTGCCCTAAGGATTGCACTAGTTGCACCCTTTCCGGATTATCTCTTTTGTATGCCTCAAGAAGCTCAATAAGTTTTCTTCCGTGGGTGTCAGCATTGGGGTAAGTGATAATTAGTTGATGCTCAGGGTATCTATCAAGTACCGCTAATAAATTTGAAAGCGATGATATAGCTCCATCACTGGTTAGAGTAACCGGGTGATACGTTACCAGAAAAAAGCGGGAATCTATTTCAATTCCGATAGCTTTGGATAGCTCTTCTCTATTCAGTAGTGGTAGGCGTATTATGTTGTCAATTCCGGGGGCACCGTAGTTAAAAACGTTTTCCGGGTTTTCTCCAAGTTGAATGACTCTCTGACGGTATGCTTCTGTCGATGTGAAATGCAGATGAGCCATCTTTGTAATGGCATGTCGGAATGCTTCATCAATGGCACCTTCTGTTGTTTCCCCACCGTGCAGGTGGGCAACAGGCACCCTTGCCACCATAGCAGCCTGGGCAATTGCCAGTGCTTCAAACCTATCACCCAAGATGACCAATAAGTCTGGCTTTTGACGTTGTAACGCTTCTGAGGCACTTATCAGGGCAAGCCCCATGGATTTGGTGAGTCCAACAGGTGAATCTGAAGAAAGTAAGAATTCCATGCGCTCTGCTATAGGAAAACCATCTTGCTCTATTCGATCTATGGTGTAGCCAAACTCAGGCGAAAGGTGCATTCCGCCAACTAAAAGCTGCAGCTCTGCCTGGCTTGATTCATGAATCCCATTGATTACCCAGTAAAGCAGGCCGTACTCAGCTCGCGTGCCGGTAAATATCGCAATCTTACGCATTGAATGTTTCCGTTGGTGAACTTGGCAGATTAACCAGGCGTGCTTCTAACCATTCAGAGTTGGTAAGGTCTCCACGCAAGGCTTCTGTAAACATTGGTAAGCGGTGCATTAACGTCCATACTGGTCGGGTCATCACGCCTTGATCATTGGTTGCTTTCAGTAATTCATCTCGACTTCTCTTTTCTGGGCAAATAAGAGCATTAAGCCAATAATTTGAACTAGCGTAGTCAGGTTCTTCCACAAAGACATAATCGCTATTACAGAAGAATCTGGCGTAGTGAGTTGCCAGCTGACGTTTATTTGCAAGCATTGCAGGTAGCACTTCTAGCTGAGCACAGCCAAGTGCTGCATTTATATTTGGCAACCGGTAGTTGAAACCTGGTTCGTCGTGGAAAAATTCGTATGGATGTGGACGTTTGGCTGTGGTAGTCACATGCTTTGCATGTTCACCTTCTGCCTCACTTCGGCATAAAAGCATGCCACCACCACCCGTGGTGATTACCTTGTTTCCATTGAAACTCAACGCACCAAATTGGCCAAATGTACCAGTATGTTGGCCTTTGTAAAATGAGCCCAAGCTTTCGGCGGCGTCTTCAATCAAAGCCAGATGCCACTGTTCACAGACTGTAATCAATTCATCCAATTTTGCAGGGTGGCCAAATGTATGCATAGGCATGGCAGCTTTAATAACTGCTCCGCTTGCTTTATGGCGACATTGACCACTATCGTCTATTTCAGCATTTCTTGTTAACCACTCCGACATTGCTTCTGGACACAGCCCAAGTGAAGCCCTTTCAATATCAATAAAAACGGGTTGAGCTCCAAGGTGGTAGAGTGCATTACAGGTGGCGACAAATGTCAATGCCTGAGTCAAGACAAGATCGCCGTGCTTAACACCAGCCAAGTAAAGTGCTGCATGTAAGGCGGCAGTTCCATTGACAGTGGCGACAGCTCTGGTACTGCCTGTATAAGCCTGTATTTGTTGTTCAAACTGATCAACAAACTTACCAACGCTTGATACAAAGGTGCTTTCAATGGTTTGCAGAACATAGTCCCTTTCATTACCTGCGAAAGTCGGCGCATGAAGGGGAATAAACTCGTTGGTCCGGTATATGTCCCTGATAAATTCAATAAGCTGTTGGTTCACTGTAGCCTCACATCTTACTATCAAGGTATTTGCCGGTTTCTTTATGGCCGAAGTCTGGAATCATTTGATGGAAAAGGTCTACGATATTTTGCTTGCCCCAGCAGAGGTCTGCTTTCATCGAGTTAATTTGCCTCTCGAATAAATACAACAGTTCAGAGTTAAACTCTGCCTCGTTTTTGATAATTCCAAGGCTTTCGAAACGTTCCATATCAAGAACTTCTGATTCTGTGAAAAACTCTTCAAAATCTTTTTCGCCTGTTGTATCACTTTTGGTGAAAAGGCAGGGCCATTTATCTTTTTCGATTGGTGATTTTGCCAGCTCCCGTGCTTCCTCTTCAGTCTTGCAAAGTAATGGTTCTAACCCTTTTTGTGCAAGATAGCGTACAGCTATATCTGCGAAGGTTATGAGATGAAGATTTTCGCTCAGCTTAGGAAAGAATATGTCCCTATTTTCACCAAAGATACAGGACATAAGGCATAGCTGCCCTGACTCTTGGGGAGTTACAAAATATCGTTTAATGTCGTTAGGAGCAACGATAGGTTGTGTCTTTTCTAATCGTTGATTAAAACCATGTAACAAGGAACCATCAGAAAATGCCACGTTAGCAAAACGCGCAGTTGATATAGGGATTTCCAGGCTCCGACGCATAAGGAACATTTCCATTATGCGTTTGGAAGCTCCCATCATATTTACAGGATTTGCAGCTTTGTCCGTTGAAACACAGAAGTATTTTTTTACCCCTGCGTCAATAGATTGTTGTAAGGTTTTGTCTGTATTAAACACGTTTACATCAATCATGCGCATTAGCGTGTAGGGGTCTTTTTCACTTCTAACATGCTTGAGGGCCGACAAGTTTAGTACATAGTCAAACTGGCCATCGGCTTTTATGAACGCGTCATATTCAATTGAACCAATATCTAATGCGAATGTTTGGAAATCACCCTCAATATAACCAAAAGAGCTGCGAATATCTCGAACCAGCTCTACAAGATTATTTTCGCTAATATCTACGACATGAAGTTTTTCGGGGTTACGTTTAAAGATCTCTTTTGTTACGGCTTGGCCGATGGAACCAGCTGCGCCAAGAACAAGAAAACGTGATTTCTGAACTATACGCTTAAGTTCCGCCTCGTGCTTTGCTATATCATTGGTAAATAAAGCATTTGAGCGACCGATTAGCGACAACAAATCTCGCATATTTGTCTCCAGTTAAACTAATAAACATATATGGCTCCGTTTTTGTATTTTGAAATTTACGCCAACCTATCATCAAACCTTTCAACTACAAAACCAGGCTCATAAAACCGGGGTCTTTCATCGTGCATAACTGAATAATTAGTCTACTTTTCCAGTTCCACTAATAAAAATGAAGTTTTGGAAATGAGCAGGCCACTATGAATTGAGTACGCCGGTACGGTAACTGTTCAAAAACCACTGGTAAAAGTAAAGAACGATAGTACACTATATTGCTATGACTGCACTGCGTATATGTTGCACTATAGTTTTCCAGTACTTTTTGAGCAGTTACCCGAAGCCTTGATGAAATTTCTATAACAGTAAACTTTTATAGAAATATCTGAGAGTTTAGGGTTTCCACAAAAAAAACGGCAGAAACTAGGATTAAATTTATTAGGTGTGCATTTGCAAATTGGCTAAAACCCAGGAGCGTCAAATGTTAGTGCAGACAATTTTTTTTACTTTCTAAAACCACTTAAAACCCACCCTGTTTTTAATATTAATAACCAGTGAAATAATTAAAAATGCGAAAGTTGTATAAATTACTGAGAATATGAAACTTTTATCCTTTAAAGCAATGTCAATCCCACCAATTCTGGTTAATAGAAAGGTAAGAAGTGCAAATGCAAAGACATGTAGAGGAAAAAACCAAAGTGTGTTTTTTGAAAGATATGTAAATGTTTTGTTCTGATTAACTGAAAAGCTAATCAGAATTGTCAGTAAAATACCGAGTAGTGCATTGATAAAAAATAGAGGAATATTGGCAAACATTAATGTATTTACATCTACTCGCCCATTGACTTCTGATAAAAAGATTAAAAGTAGAAACGTAACTATGATGGATGCGTATCTTTTTATACCAGAATCTAGAGCTAGTGGTATTATTTTGGGTAACTGATTTCTTATCGCTTTGCCTAAACTGAAAAAGAAGATCATCGTTAATGCTACATCGATTCCCCATGGCAAACGAAGCTTCAAAAATGTAAACGCCAGCATGGCCGAGGCCGAGGTAATAAGTGCGCCTAAAATTCCCTGTGTGGCCGTAAATTTGTTAAACATTACAGCGATGATATGGGTTGAAATTAGCGCAGGAAAAAACCACATTGGAGCATTAAAAAAGAATTCGTTTTGGTAATTGCTTCCAATTACAAACGCTTTAACAATATCGTAACAATCTACTTGTACTGGCGAGAATCGGTTCGCTATCAGCCAATAGCAATATGAAATCAGCAAAAAGAACATATATGGAATCATTAGTTTTTTCCATATATTCTTTGCTGTTTCATTCAGTGACTGTATTTTACTCAGGTATCCACTAGCGAAAAAAAAAGAGGGACATGGAAACTATATATAAAATTAATGATTACACCTTTTACTGCTGGCGCATGATCTAATACTATTAAAATGATGCCAATAGCCTTTAAATCATCCAGCCAATGTAATCTATTTTCCATATAAGAAAATCAGGGTCAGGTCTTTCATGAAAATCAGGGTCAGGTCTTTCATTATGCACATCATTTGACGTTTAAATGATAAGTAAAGATATTCGCACATGAGCCCATGTTTCAGCTTTACAGCTTCAGTTTTATATATAAATTCTGAGGAGCACTGCTTCAGTGCTCCTACTTAATAGATTTAACTTTTGATATTTATTGGCAAGACCAAGGGAAAGTATCACCCTTTCGCCGGTTATTTTCCCACTGTAGAGGTTGTAGGTTGTCCAGATCATCAGTCCCACCTTTAGAAGAAGGACGGATGTGGTCAATTTCCCAACCATGCTCCGAATCTGTATTGCCATGCTCAGAGTACTTCATAACATTGCCGCACATATCCCAGCGCCATAAATTTGAGTCATACTCTTTGCCATTCTGAATTATTTTTTTGCCCTTATTCCAAACAGCACGCTTTCCTTCCTCTTCTACACCTTCAAATGGGTATTTATATGAAGCATATTGGTATGCCATTTTACTTCTCCTTTCTTTTGTAAAAAATCGGGGTCAAAAATCGGGGTCACAAAAACACCCAAAAGCCGGGGTCATATATGGTCCGCCCCGCATTGCAAGGAAAAAACCGGGGTCATATATGGTCCGCCCCGCTTTGCAAGGAAAAGTTTTCCATCATGACTAAAGAGTAATGCTTCCATATATCCGGCCTTTGGGGTGAGGTCTCAATGCCTCTGGCCCTGATGGAATCCGCTCACTCCCACCTCATCAGGTCTTCGGCCTCTATGGGCCCTGACCCCGGTCAGGTTCAAGGGAATGCAGGTCTTACCTTTTATGCCATCATTTGAACTTTATCCACGTAACTCGTTGCAGGCTTCTTACACTGATTAACCGCTTTTGCTTTTCTTGTCTAACGACAACTGTTTAATATTTTGATACCTGTGCTCATGCTGCTGCCTTGTACGGCTCTTGCTTGGTTAAAAAACCGGGGTCAAAAAACCGGGGCAAAAAACCGGGGTCAGGTCTTTCATCGTGCATTTCCGACCTAAAAAAAACCGGGGTCAGGTCTTTCATCGTGCATTTCCGACCTAATGGACTACTTTTTCAATTTCTGAATAAATATAAAAGTGGTACCAATGAACAAAAAACAACGTGAAAGAATGGCTGCGCTTAGCTGCGATCTTGTAAAGCTTCCTTTGGGTGGGGCTGTTTTATACCCGATCTTTCAGGAAAACATGATTGCTGCTATTGTCTTCCTTGGTTTGGCCACCTCACTGGCCCTTGTCTATCTGGCTTTGCTTCTGGAGTCTGACCATGATTGAGATGAACGCTTTCGCCTGGACTCTGGCTATTTTCTTTACCACTGTCTGTGCACTGGTGATCTGGGTTAAGTACCTGAACCATAAGGATCATAAAAAATAGTCGGTGGTGCCAGGTCTTTCATATCTGTCTTGATGGTCTACTTTTTACTCTTCATAAATAGAAAATGAAGTAACAGGATATGAGCAGGCCATTAAGAATTCAGTATGCAGGGGCACTATATCATGTGACCTCTCGCGGTAATGAACGCAGAGCCATTTACCGTGAAGACGCAGACTTTCAGCTGTAAAAAATCGGGGTCAAAATCGGGGTCACAAAATCGGGGTCCAAAATCGGGGTCACAAAATCGGGGTCAGGTCTTTCATTATGCATATTCATCGTCGTGAATTATCAAAAATGAGCTATTCCACAACAGGTGCTCACTCTCATTTATTCAATTGATTCAATTAATTTCTGAACTCTGCTTGCTAATGCAGGCAAATCATTCTGAATGGTTTGCCAGACAATGGGAAGGTCAACTTTAAAGTAGCCATGAGTAAGGGCATTTCTCATTTCATAGGCATAAATAAAAGGTACCTCTTTGTGATCTTTCACAAACTGAGGAAAGTGTTTATCAACGTTGTTGCTGGCTTCACCAATAATTTCAAGGTTTCGGATGACTGCATCCTGAACAAGCGTGTTTTCGTAAAATTCTTGTTCACTCTTCAAATCAGCGATGTACGCTTGTATTCGCCCCACTGCCTCAACGATGTGAGATAGATATTCCACTAGCCTCAGTGCATTTTTCCCTTTCATATGGGCTTTGCCTGCGAAAGGACTTTATCTCTGATCGTGTCTGAAAGTGAGCCAGGAGTCAGGATGTCGACTTCTACACCAGTTAACTGCTTGAGTTTGTGACGGATCGCTCCGATATCAAACAGGGTCATGTCCTGGCCCGGGTCAATCAGTATATCCAGGTCACTGGTTTCGGTGTCGGTTTCATTCAATACAGAGCCAAATACCCGGGCATTAGCCGCTTTATGTTCTTTTATAACGGCTTTGATCTTTGCCCGGTATTTTTTTAATGCTGCCGATGGTCTCATGGGTTGCCTCAGCCAGTAGTCGTTTCTATATCTACTCTAACATATCTATTTGTATTGTCTTCTTTGCTCTGGCCACCTCACTGGCCTTTGTCTATCTGGCTTTGCTTATGGAGTCTAATCATGATTTAGATAAAAAGACAAAGGGAAACCGGGGTCAGGTCTTTCATCGTGCATTTCCGACCTAATGGACTACTTTTTCAATTTCTGAATAAATATAAAAGTGGTACCAATGAACAAGAAACAACGTGAAAGAATGGCTGCGCTTAGCTGCGATCTTGTAAAGCTTCCTTTGGGTGGGGCTGTTTTATACCCGATCTTTCAGGAAAACATGATTGCTGCTATTGTCTTCTTTGGTTTGGCCACCTCACTGGCCCTTGTCTATCTGGCTTTGCTTCTGGAGTCTGACCATGATTGAGATGAACGCTTTCGCCTGGACTCTGGCTATTTTCTTTACCACTGCCTGTGCACTGGTGATCTGGGTTAAGTACCTGAACCATAAGGATCATAAAAAATAGTCGGTGGTGCCAGGTCTTTCATATCTGTCTTGATGGTCTACTTTTTACTCTTCATAAATAGAAAATGAAGTAACAGGATATGAGCAGGCCATTAAGAATTCAGTATGCAGGGGCACTATATCATGTGACCTCTCGCGGTAATGAACGCAGAGCCATTTACCGTGAAGACGCAGACTTTCAGCTGTTTCTCAATACGCTGGCCGAAGTTTGTGAAAGGTTTAACTGGGTAATCCACTCATTTTGCCTGATGACCAACCATTATCATCTGGTGGTGGAAACACCGGATGCCAATCTTTCTAAAGGTATGCGCCAACTTAACGGTGTGTATACGGTTCGCTTTAATCGTAAGAGAGGCAGAGTCGGTCATCTTTTCCAGGGGCGATACAAAGCCATTCTTGTGGACAAAGACGCTTATCTTATGGAGCTGAGCCGGTACGTCGTGTTAAACCCGGTCAGAGCCAAAATGGTCAAGTCCCCGGATGAGTGGCCATGGAGCAGTTACTGCTATGCCACCGGGTTATTCGATTCTCCAACCTGGTTGGCGACGGATGCTACGCTTCGCTATTTTGGCGGCAACCGTGACGACGCCATTTTCAAGTTTGCCCAGTTTGTCGCCGAAGGCGTTGGCGTTAATATCTGGGAGCATCTTAAGCAGCAGATCTATCTGGGTGACGATAATTTCATCAATAGTCAGTTGGCTTATAAACCTAAAGGGAACGCTGCTCTTTTTGAAGTACCCCATAAGCAGCGGCGGAAAACAGCACCACCCATCAGCTACTTTATGGAAACTGCCGGTCATCGTGATGAGGCAATTTTTTCTGCCTATCAATCCGGTGGCTATAGCCTTACCGAGATTGCTGATTATGTTGGCCTGCACTATACAACAGTCAGCCGGATAGTGCGCAAAACTGCTGGTGACTACGCATGAGATGTCAGCGGTAAAAGTGCGCTGGCGTAGGCTTTTTATTTTGCAAAGACGCTACCGCCCGTCGAATTAGGGGTATTTATCGAAACAACCAAGGTTAAATTGTGTGCATGGGTACTTTCTTGCGGTTTGTTGCGTGCTTGATGCTATAAACCGCACTATCTGGCTAATAGGAAAACACCCGGTGGCTAAACCATTGGGTTGAACAGGCAGATAGGAAAAATTATGATCTGGCCATTTGAAGGCCTGTGATGACGGTGGCAAATTGTACGTTGATCCATAGGTAAATCAATAGGCGACAATGTGATACTCTATTCGAAGATATACTCGCTGGTGATGTGTTTTCCGTACTCATGTTTCAGGCTGATGACCTTCTGATGCCAGTAGCTGCAGATTTTTTGAAAATTTCTGGAGTGGTTTTTGTGGCTAAAATGGCCTGAATTATGGACCCTTTTTTATTAGACGATGTTTATCTATTGAACAAAGTGGTTGTGACTTAGAGTTATTAGTTCCTTCGGATGCTGCCCGCTTTCCGAAAAAGATTGCCGCCATCTTTTACGGGCGGCGGGAAGCGTTCTTCACTTCGGTAAAATGCATAAATTTCATGTACACTCTGCCCTTTTTTTAAAACGCCCCGGGCAGTGGTAATGGATGGTATAGATTTTCTCTGGCAGCAGGTTACCAGCCAGATGGCGGATGAAATGCAGCTTGTGGACAGCCGCGCAAATGACGATGCCATCAGCTGTTATTGCTGCGGCAGGCCATCGGGTGAATGGGGTGTGCCTTATTATCAGCTGCGTGTTGATACCTATTTGCAAACGGATGTACCCATCTGTGCTCCCTGTAATGCCCTGTTTCATGGCTCCTACCGGTATATGGGTATTGAGAAAGGTACGCCTGAAAAGCCGCTGGTGCCCGGTAAGCTGGGTATGCTGGTTGGTTGTGGTTTGATTGTGACGCAACAGCGGAACCTTTTGTTAACCAACCCTGGCTGGGATAAACGACTCAGGGTAGCGACTCAGCCGCTGTTTGAGTTGCACCAGGTCAGTGGTATAGGTGCCATGGAGTATGCCTGCCACTTGATTGGTGGACTCAGTGAGGAGGCGTTTCCACTTTTGTATATTTCGGATATTGGCAGGAAGAAAGCAGAGTTGGTGACGAACCTGAAACTGACCCTGAGCAAGGCGCAGATTCAGGTCTGTTCCGGTGAGTTGGTGTTTCGGACTAATACGGAGCTGTTAGATGCCATACGGGAAATGCAGCAGGCCGATAAAAGTGGCTGGAAAAAGCTGGAGCGTTTTATCGTCAACGGTTGCCATGGTCGTATAGCGCCCAGTGATGAAGGGCTCCATGCGTTCCTCTCGGACAATCCAGAAGCGTTGGCGATTGCCAGACGTTTGCCTGCTGATCCCCATGAAAAGCTTCAGTTGATGAAAATTGTATAGGAAGGAGCGCTTCCCGCTGCCCGCCTCCCGCTGCCCGAAAAAGATAAGCTCAGTGCTTTTACGGGCAGCGGGGAGCGGGCGGCGGGAAGCGACAAAAAATGATATATGAATTTGTTGTGCGCAGTGAGACGCCACCTTATCAAGTTTATAAATTGCATCAGGAGGTGATAGATGTGGTTTGTGGTGGTGGGCTTGGGTTGAATAAGGAAGCTGCCCGGCCGCTTTGGCGTTCCCATCCCTCTGTTAAAAGCAGTAGCGGTGGCAGTTTGCTGCTGGTTCGTTCTTCGGAGCCGCCTTTGGGTGAGGTGAGCAGGGTAAAGGAGCAGGCTGTTCGTTTTGAGGCGGGTGAGCTGCGGAAATTTAACTGTCGGTTGAACCTTTCCAGCCGTGTTTGGGTGGAGCAGCACGGTTGTTTAACCAAAGATCTGAATAAAGGGCTGGAACAAGATCGGGAAAAATGCCGCAAGAAAGTAGAGAAGAGTCTTGCCCCATCGGAGGTGGAACCCTGGCTCAGGCTTCTGCTTAATCAGAACGGAATGACGCTGCAGAATGCCGCTATTGTCAGCCAGAACCGGGTGCAGTTGAAACAGCGCCACTTCTTTATTAATGCGGCGGATATTGTCTTTGTTGCCCGTGTTGCTGACCCGAAGCTGGCAGAAGAGGCTTATTGTCGGGGCATTGGGCGGAAACGGGCGTTTGGCTTTGGGCTGTTGGTAGAGGCGGAATGAAAAGCTTTTTCACCACAAAGGCACAAAGACACAAAGGAAGACTTCTTTTGTTTGCTGCGCGTCGCGCAGGCAAACCCAAAAAACCTTTGTGTCTTTGTGCCTTTGTGGTTCAAAAAAAGAACCGGATGCTATGACGAACCATAATGATCTCACTCTGACCAACCTAATAGACCGCATTTTTACGGAAGGCGGGCTGCTGTCAGAGTTGTACGGCATGGAGTACCGGGAGCAGCAGCACCATTATGCCCTGGACGTTTGCCGGTGGCTTCAGCTGGAACAACCCTCGGTGGCCATGCTGGAAGGGGAAACCGGCATTGGCAAAAGCCTTGCCTATTTGTTGCCCCTGGCGGTTCATCTTTCGTTGACCGGCCAGCGGGCGCTGATCTCTACTTATACGGTGCATCTGATTCATCAGCTGAACGATGATAAGGAGAAGGTCCGGCGTATTCTTCAGCATCTTCAGCTGCGGCCGGTGACGGTGGCTAACCGTCTGGGCCGGGCTCAGTATATTTCCGCCAGTCGCTTGTTGGCACTGGCAGAAACCACCGATGGTGTCGCCAGTAAACAGCAACTGCTGGCACTGCATAAGAAAATCAGCAAGCAGTATGGCCCCCATATTTATGTGAAATACTGGTCGGAAAATGCCGCCGGTGTTAACCCGGGCGATACGGCCTCGGCCATTGCCCTGACGGAACATTGCTCCGCCGACGATGCCTACTGGTACCATGCCGACTGTGAAGCGGCCAGCCATTCAGATATTGTTTTGACCAGTCATACCTGCTCGATGCTTTATGCGAGAGGGATTCCCGTCTTTAAGGGAGAGCCTTCAAACCCCGTTCGTCCTGAGCCTGTCGAAGGGCGTGAACTCCGAACCCATGTGCCGTACCAGGCATCCTTCGACTCCGCTCAGGATGAACGGAGATCAGATTCAAATGGTAGAAATAATTTAAGAATGGTTTCTGAAAAGGTGGGCTTCGCATACTTGATCACCGATGAAGCCGACCGGATGCCGGAAGCGGCGGAGAGTATTTTACGGCTGCGCAGTTCTCCACGACGGATTTCGTCTATTCTGCAAGAGTTGTATGAGGAGGCTGGCTGGAAAAGTAGCGACACCAAAAAGGCGTGCCAGTCTTTGCTGGGTTTGCAGCAGGTGCTGGATGAGACCGGCAACCTGTTTACCGATACCCGCTGTGTGTTATCGAAAGAGCTACCCGCTCATGCCAGCCTGAATTATATCCAGTCCATTAAAGAGGTGATGAGTTGCCTGCAGCCTCTGCTGGGTAAGACAGGGGCGAATATGCCCTCCGGCAGTGAAGCTTCTGCGGATAAAATCAATGCGGTTAAAGGGTTTTATCAATCGCTGAATAATGTACTGAACGATAAAAAGCAGGCCAATTGCATTGCCTGGTCGCCGGTCAACCGGCAGGGCTCCATTGCTATTGATGAACCCTTTGCCGGGCTGACCTTTAGCAAGTTTGTGCGGGGCATTTCTTCTTCAGGCGCTTTAGGCAAGCATGGCGATCACCAGCCACCGCTGTCGGTAATGCTGACCTCCGGCACCCTCGGGCTTTCTGGCAAGAGTGGGCTGGCCCGTTATACGCCCATTCGTTCGGCCCTGGGATTAAAGGAGTCCGATGTGAAAATCTGGGGGCATTATGCGCCGAAACAGTACGGTGATATTCGCTTTATCCTGGCTGGTGAGGTTGCCAGACCCTTTGCTTCGGACTCTGCTTCGGACTCTCTTTCTGACAAGAGCGAGATAGACGACGCCCGATATAATGAAGCCTGGCTGGATTATACCGCTCGTATGCTGTTGGCTGCGGTTGCCTCGGGTGCGACGCTCTGCCTCTGCCCGTCGTTCAATGAGGTGAAGGAGTTGCAGGATCGCCTGGCGGATCAGTCGGCCCTGGCTTTTCATAATAAAGGCACTCGGTTGGATAACCTGATTGAGCAGCTGCAAGGCGGAGAGATTCAGGCCATTGTTACCCCATCCGCCTGGGAGGGGGTCAGCATCCGGCAGAAGAATGGACGACAGTTGTTAAAAAATATTATGGTCACGCGGATTCCTCTCCAGCCGCCCAACGAGGTGACGGAAAATACCTTTGTTGCCCGATATCTTGAACAGGGGCGAGGCCGGGACGATGCGCTGAAAACCCTGTATGGCCGGATTCGTGACCGCGGCCTGCGTAAATTCCAGCAGGGCTTGATTGGCCGTGGCATTCGCGCCAATAACGACAGCATTACCGCCTGGGTGGCGGACCCGAGGATTGGGCCGGACCGGCAGCACCGGTTGAAGGGTGTGATCCCGGAACGGTTTGCCAGTGAGTATGATAATGCCCGTTTGTTCGGTGCCGATGGCGTGATCACCCGGCCAGCAGTGGCAAAACCACGGGAGGTACTGGCATGGCTATGATGAAACCCTTTGAGCTGACCTTTGAGCTCGGTTCCAATATCACCCTCCGGGACAGCGCCATACACATGGATGGTCTTTTATCCAATGTCTGCTTTCGCCATACCGGTTGTACCGAAAAGGCGCTGTCGATGCTGGATGATTTGCTGTTGTTTAATCAGGATTACGGCATTTATCACGCCAGTGCCCTGGCGTTTGGGGTGACGGCGAAGCAGTCCATTGTCGCCTGCACCCGACATTATGTGGGCAATATGCGCCATGGTGACGACCTGCGGGACGAGACCCTGCAACCGACCTGGATGAGAACCCCTGCCAGGGCGGAGCGGTATCGGAATGTTTATATCAAAGGGGGGCCGGAAAGACAGAGGCTGAATAAATACCAGGCTTACTATTCGCCTTACCTGGTTTTTCATGGTGTGGGTGATATCGCCCGTATTGAACGTCTGGTGCAGTTTTATTGTGCCCGTATCGGGGTGAATGCCAATTCCGGTTCGGGGACAGTTAAGCAGATGGCCATTAAGGAGATCGGGCAGGATTTTTCGTTTATTGATGCTCATGGGCAGGTGGCGAGGAATTTGCCGTGTTCTTTTTTGCGGGCAGCAGCTCAGGATGGTTCTTTGGAAGCGTCTGCCATGGGTGGTCTGGGTGCATTGGCCTCGGAGCCCTTGCCGGTGCGTGCGCCTTATTGGAAAACCCATCATCGTTTTTCGACGGTTGATGCGGTGGCGGTTGAGAAGGTTCGGCGGGTGGTGATTTAAATATACGCTTCCCGCTGCCCCGCCTCCCGCTTCCCGTAAAAGCATGCATCTTATCTTTTTCGGGAAGCGGGCAGCGGGAGGCGGGCAGCGATCAATTAAGGTATTAACATGGTAAACCTTTCAGCAAAGCGCCGTTCCATTTACTTTCGCGGGTATACAACTGCGATCTCAGGACTGGCGGTAAACCGGCCAGACGATAACTTTGCCTCACCCACCGGCACCAAAGACCTGCAACGGTTACCCAGGCTGGGGGCCAAGCTGGATCGTTCGCCAGTGTTCTTTCCGGGCACTCAGCTGCGCCATCGGATTCGTGAAGCATTGCTGAAGGGGGCATGCAAGGCCGCCGGTGGGCAACTGCCATTAAAAGACCACTTTATGTTAATTCAGGGCGTGGCCATTGGTGAGATGGCTAAGGAGCTGAGTTCGGTATCGATGGCTGGCATTGTGGAACGGGAAGGTGGCCTGCGCTCGGTAAACCCGTTGATCAGCCTGGGCGGGTTCTGGAAACATGCCGGAAGCCTGGGGGTAAACGACTGGATTCCGGTAGATTCTGACCAGCAGGTTTACTATCTGCACAGCAAAATGCGGGCGATGCCCCACAAACGGAATGAGGAACTGGTGGACCTGCTCTCGGATGATGATGTGGATAAGCTCAAGCGCATCATCAATGAAGATAGTGAGATTGCCCGCAAGGTTCGTGAAATAGAGGAAGAAATCAAGCAGGTGAAAAAGCGTTATGCAACCGCCTCGTCGATTGAGAAGAAACAGCTCGGTGACCAACTCAACAGACTTGAAGAGATCAAGTCGGGCATTAAGTCAGAAAAAGAAGGACCCACAGAAACCCTGGTAAGACCGGTGGAAGGCTATGAAGCCATCTGCCCTGGCACGGTGATGAAAAGCGGCATTGATATCACCCGGGCTAATGATCTTGACCTTGGCTTTGTCTTGTATGCGCTGAAACAGATCAGCAAACGGCCTTATGTGGGTGCTCATGCTGCGGACGGTAAAGGTGAGTTTGCCCTGGACTGGGAGGTGAAAACCTGGAGTGATGACCTGGAAGATCCCATAACCCTTGGCCGGGTTAAGGTTGGACTGCTGGATTTTGAGATTATTCCTGAGAATGGGCTTTCTACGCTTCAGGATGCGCTTGAGAAGGCGCAGGAGGCTTTTGTTGATCCCGGGAAGTATGGGTTGGATTTTACTGCGTTTAATCCACAGACGGCGGTGGCGTAAAAATACTTTCTGAAAAATAGCCTTTATCCATCAATGGGTTATTATTACGCCATTCCCTGCGAAAGCGGGGGTTAGCGGGAGGCCCCGTCTCTGGGTGAGCCTGTTTTTGTTGATTTCCCTGCGCAAGCGGGGGTTAGCGGGAAGGCCCATCACTGGGTAAGCCTGTTTTTGTTGATTTCCCTGCGCGAGCGGGGGGAAAGCGGTTAAATCTTCTGCAGCCTTCAGTTGCTGGCTGTGGAGGATTTAATCTTTATTTCAGCCGCCTGGTAGTAACTGTTTTCAAACCATTCCAGTGCCTTTTGAAAAGCCTGTTCGCCGTATCGGGCGCAACTGAAGCGTCGGGTTTGCACTGCGCTCTCCGCCTGATTCTGCGTTTTTGCAGAAAGACTCACCTGCCAACCGGTTTGGCCATCCTTGAGTGTGTATTTCTCGATTCCGATCATTTTGGTGTTGCCTCCCTTGATGGCTCCGAAGTTCAGGCAGTGTTCAGGCTCTGTTTTATTGCCAGGGCATCCTGATTGCTGACGGTGCGCGATTATTAACCATAGGCATTCTGCAAACATTGATACGTATCAATACTTACCATCATCCCAAATGCTTAAGCAAGGCCAATGCCATTTTTCCCGCGTTGGGGATGGGATACGGTTTCTTAACTTAGTACTATTGTCTTCTATTCAATCGTCTGCTGCGTTCAGCAGAAGCGATATCAAAGGAGACGTTGCTATGGATCGTATTCATCTGGCACAGGTACCCTGAAACAACCAGGGCAAGATTAGTTACTCCTCCATCCCGTCCATGGTGGTGCGGGTGATGGTGGCTGAGGAAGAGCTGTCGGTTCTGCAGCGATGGGTGAAACGGCACCATGATGTTCGGGATCGGTTGCATATTTCCGAACAGGAACTGGCGGGGCTGGAGGAGCATATTGCGGATTTGGAAGAGAAGTTAGTGGAGTGGCGGGCGTTGGTGGCGGAGGTGTGAAGGCTATGCCTTCATTCCCTGAAGTCTACCACTGCAACGGTTTCTTCACTGAGCATCGCCAGTTCATCATCCGTGATAAGTTCTGCTGCTGGTTCTGGATGCCAGACGGTGGCCCTGGTGATTGTTTATGGAACTCGTAAGTGGCGAAGGATTTATGAGAAGGGTGTTAAATTTGGATCTCGTCGAGCGGTTACTGGTGCTCAAAAGGATTAACTTTTGGTGGGTATGCTGAGTGGGCTTTAATTCTTCTGATGATATGAAATGAGGAATTAAGACGTTTGGATTTTAATCCTGCATCTTATCAAACGGAATAAATTAAAGATATGAGAACAAAATGAATCGCAATGGAATCCGCTTGATTAAAACCATCCTGATAATTATTAATTCGAATAACATTTAATTAATCGTAACAACCAATTCACAATATTTTTATTTAACACAGAAGCAGCGCCCACCATTCCCTACGGCATCATAATTGTGACCATCATTAAAGAACTGCTAACAATAAAACCTGATGAATCGACCTGATAATTTTCAAATCGCTTCCTGGCTTTTTATGTACCGAGTTAACATTCTAAAAAATAATTGATTAGCATTCCAAGCTAAACGATGCTTCCCACTGTACAACTCAGGGCCTTCCTATCTCAAGTTCAGGAGGAAATAAAAACATTACGCTTATATTACGACAACACAAAAAAACACCGTTCTATTTCTTGCAGGTTTTAGTCGCTTTCAGTAGCTTTTTAAAAGGCTAACGGCAATATAATGCCAATTGATTTCGCAGCCCTATTATAACTTTTTGTTTTTAAAATAATTCCCGTTATCAGGTATCGCATAGACCATGGTATACCCGATTGCTATCAGAGCGTACGTACTACCGATCGTTAATCCGTTAAGTAGTTGTTGAATAAAGTAAAATCCACTTTCACCCATAAAATGTACCTCTTTTCTTATTTTATTCTGGGCTAACCAATTACCGGCTTTCTTCGTTGTTTTTATATGTAAGTAGTTGGCCAAATGGAATCGTATTTTCTGGCTAAGTGGGCAGTTACTATGCAAGGCACAACGTAGGGAGCATAGCCGTAGCTATGTGACCGTAGTTGTAACGCCGCACGACTGCATGGATGCAGGAGCTAGAGCAACGCAGGAGCAGTTGCCGGGAGTGACTGTCCACTTAGTCAGAAAATACGATTTCATTTGGTTAACTAC
>NZ_PJPV01000112.1 GCF_002864045.1 Endozoicomonas acroporae | reverse complement strand
CAAAAAGCTTGCTTTAAACCACAGGAAATCGCCAACCTGCTATGGGCCATGGCGAAACTGGTGGACATCGGACAGGAGCGGACACCAGATCTTAACGAGGCCGTGGCCGTGCTGTTGCCCCACGTGAACGCACAGAAAGCTCACTTAAAACTTCAGGATATCACCAACCTGCTGTGGGCAATGGCGAAACTGGTGGACAACGGCCAGGAGCCGACACCAGAGCTCAAAAGGGCCTTGGCCGCGCTGTTGTCCCACGTGAACGCACAGAAAGCTCACTTTAAACCACAGGGTATCGCCAACCTGCTGTGGGCCATGGCGAAACTGGTGGACAAAGGGCTGGAGCGGACATCAGGTCTTAGCGAGGCCGTGGCCGCGCTGTTGCCCCAGGTGAACGCACAGAAAGCTCACTTTAAACCACAGGGTATCGCCAACCTGCTGTGGGCCATGGTGAAACTGGTGGACAACGGGCTGGAGCGGACACCAGAGTTCAACGAGGCCGTTGTCGCGCTGTTGCCCCACGTGAACGCACAGAAAGACCAGTTTATTCCTCAGCATATCGCCAACCTGCTGTGGGCCATGGCGAAACTGGTGGACAACGGGCAGGAGCGGACACCAGATTTCAACGAGGCCGTGGTCGCGCTGTTGCTCCACGTGAACGCACAGAAAGACCAGTTTATTCCTCAGCATATCGCCAACCTGCTGTGGGCCATGGCAAAACTGGTAGACAACAGGTACGAGCAGACACCAGGTCTTAACGAGGCCGTGGCCGTGCTGTTGCCCCAAGTGAACCCACAGAAAGCTAACTTTAAACCACAGGAAATCACCAACCTGCTGTGGGCCATGGCGAAGCTGGTGGACAAAGGGCTGAAGAAAACACCAGAGCTCAAAGATGCTGTGGCTGCGCTTTTGCCCCAAGTGAACGCACAGAAAAACCAATTTATTCCCCAGCATATCACCAACCTGCTGTGGGCCATGGCAAAACTGGTAGACAACAGGTACGAACAGACACCGGAGCTCAACGAAGCGATAACGGCGCTGTTGACCTGCGTGAACGGACAGAAAGACCAGTTTAATGCCCTGGCTGTTGCCAGCCTGCTTTGGGCCATGGCGAAACTGGTGGACAACGGGCAGGAGCAGACACCAGGGCTCAAAGAAGCTGTGGTCGCGCTGTTGCCCCTCGTGAACGCACAGAAAGACCAATTTAATGCCCAGGGTATTGCCAACCTGCTGTGGGCCACGGCCAAACTGGGTGAACTCGTTGAACTGAACGTGGCTACCTCTGCGTTCGAATCGCTTGTCTATCGAATCCGTAAGAACCTGCAGTTTTCTCAGGAAGAGATATCGATGTCTCTCTGGGGAGTCATGGTATGCTGTGCCAGGTTGGCTCTAGACTCCAATGCCAATAAAAATAACGTGCTTGAACAGCACATGGATGACCTGTTGACTCGCCTGGAAAATACCTCGCCAGAAAATAAAGAGGATCGTTCCATCATGATCATGGCCGCAAGTTGGCTTGGCAGAGCGTGTCCGGTGGTCCGCCATTACCAGAAAGCCATTTCAAAAACCCAGGCCGACTTCCGCGATCAACTCCAATCATGCATTCCATCTTTGCGGATCGAAGAAGAAAAGAGCCTGAACTCATTACCTCCGGTTGACCTGCTTCTGCCAGATCACAATATAGTGATTGAAGTTCAGGGCCCCTCTCATTACGTGAATGGTGATTTCAACACCAGGAATGGTTCGACTCTGCTGAAAATCGCATTGCTGAAAAAATCAGGATTTGAGGTCATTGAAATCCCGGCCAACATGCTTTGGAATCAGGATTTAATGAAACCCTATATTGATCAAATAAAGACCAGGATAGGCATCCCCCCACAGGAGCCTGGCTCTGTATCATTTAATAGAGGGTGGGCAGATGCTGCATACCTGACTGGTGAAGAACATTTAGAAGAGCAAACCAACCCAGCCAAAAAGAAGAAGAAGAGAAGAAGAAAACAAACAGCCAGTAATCGCCTGCCTCCCATCATGACTCAAGTAAACTTTTCCGCACAATGAACTTCTGAGCAGAACAGCGGTCTGCTTTTCATATTTTCATGAATTAATGAAATGTAATTATGGATAGAAGTTCTGCTGGCATCAGTGGTCAATACGCAACATCAGATAACGGTTACCACCAACCGAATGGCCATGCCCCTTCTTCAAGGCGTGGGCGATATAGACATGCCACAGTCAGACAGCAGGATAGTCACCCCTGCTCTACCCCGGGATGTAATGAATTCCACCCTTTTTCTGGCACACACCCTTCTCAATATTTAATGCACCGTTCAGTAAACTCTGCTCAAGATTTTAATGCCCTCATCAAACCAGAAGTAATGGCTGGTCTGGCGAGGAAATCGAATCGTTTCGGTCATCGCTATGATGGGAGAAATCACGGACAATATGCCAGTTCAATTAAAAAATACACGTCAGCTGCTAAAAGACCGTTAAATCAAACAGAACAAAGCCAGCTGATGCCTTTGCTGCAAAATTTCGCAGCAACACGGAGTTGGAATTGGCGGAGCCTGACGACAACATTTCACTCATTGACGTCAGCGGGTGTATTTACTCTTCATAAACCCATGGATGCGCGAGTTAAACTTACTCAGGCTAACTTATTGTCAACGCTATTTGATTCAATAATATTTAACTGCAATCAAAAACCTCCACCCAGGGATATTGATGCCCAGGGTGTCGCCAACCTGTTGTGGGCCATGGCGAAACTGGTGGACAACGGGCTGGAGCCGACAGCAGAGCTCAAAAAGGCCGTGGCCGTGTTGTTGCCCCATGTGAACGCACAGAAAAAACAATTTATCCCTCAGGGAATCGCCAACCTGCTGTGGGCCATGGCGAAACTGGTGGACAACGGGCAGGAGCGCACGCCAGAGCTCAACGAGGCCGTGGCTTCGCTGTTGCCCCATGTGAACGCACAGCAAAACCAATTTATTCCTCAGCAGATCGCCAACCTTCTGTGGGCCATGGCGAAACTGGTGGACAACGGGCAGGAGCCGACACCAGGGCTCAAAGCGGCATTGGCCGCGCTGTTGCCCCATGTGAACACACAGCAAAACCAATTTATTCCTCAGCAGATCGCCAACCTGCTGTGGGCCATGGCGAAACTGGTGGACAACGGGCAGGAGCGGACACCAGAACTCAAAGAGACCGTAGCCGCGCTGTTACCCCGCGTGAACGCACAGAAAGACCAGTTTAATGCCCTGGCTATTGCCAACCTGCTGTGGGCCATGGCGAAACTGGTGGACAACGGGCAGAAGCCAACACCAGAGCTCAAAAGGGCCCTGGCCGCGTTGTTGTCCCACGTGAATGCACAGAAAGCTCACTTTCAACCACAGGGTATCGCCAACCTGCTGTGGGCCATGGCGAAACTGGTGGACAACGGGCAGGAGCAGACACCAGGGCTCAAAGCGGCAGTGGCCGCGCTGTTGCCCCATGTGAACGCACAGCAAAACCAATTTATTCCTCAGCAAATCGCCAACCTGCTGTGGGCCATGGCGAAACTGGTGGACAACGGGCAGGAGCGTACACCAGAACTCAAAGAGACCGTAGCCGCGCTGTTACCCCGCGTGAACGCACACAAAGACCAGTTTGATGCCCTGGCTATTGCCAACCTGCTGTGGGCCATGGCGAAACTGGTGGACAACGGGCAGGAGCCAACACCAGAGCTCAAAAGGGCCCTGGCCGCGCTGTTGTCCCACGTGAACGCACAGAAAGCTCACTTTAAACCACAGGGTATTGCCAACCTGCTGTGGGCCATGGCGAAACTGGTGGACAAAGGGCTGGAGCAGACACCAGGTCTTAACGAGGCCGTGGCCGTGCTGTTGCCCCAAGTGAACGCACAGAAAGACCAGTTTATTCCTCAGCATATCGCCAACCTGCTGTGGGCCATGGCGAAACTGGTGGACAAAGGGCTGAAGAAAACACCAGAGCTCAAAGATGCTGTGGCTGCGCTGTTGCCCCACGTAAATGCACAGAAAGACCAATTTATTCCCCAGCATATCACCAACCTGCTGTGGGCCATGGCAAAGCTGGTGGACAAGAGGTACGAGCAGACACCGGAGCTCAACGAAGCGATGACTGCGCTGTTGACCTGCGTGAACGGACAGAAAGACCAGTTTAATGCCCTGGCTATTGCCAATCTGCTTTGGGCCATGGCGAAACTGGTGGACAACGGGCAGGAGCCAACACCAGGGCTCAACGAAGCTGTGGTCGCGCTGTTGCCCCTCGTGAACGCACAGAAAGACCAATTTAATGCCCAGAGTATTGCCAACCTGCTGTGGGCCACGGCCAAACTGGGTGAACTCGTTGAACTGAACGTGGCTACCTCTGCGTTCGAATCGCTTGTCTATCGAATCCGTAAGAACCTGCAGTTTTCTCAGGAAGAGATATCGATGTCTCTCTGGGGAGTCATGGTATGCTGTGCCAGGTTGGCTCTGGACTCCAATGCCAATAAAAATAACGTGCTTGAACAGCACATGGATGACCTGTTGACTCGCCTGGAAAATACCTCGCCAGAAAATAAAGAGGATCGATCCATCATGATCATGGCCGCAAGTTGGCTTGGCAGAGCGTGTCCGGTGGTCCGCCATTACCAGAAAGCCATTTCAAAAACCCAGGCCGACTTCCGCGATCAACTCCAATCATGCATTCCATCTTTGCGGATCGAAGAAGAAAAGAGCCTGAACTCATTACCTCCGGTTGACCTGCTTCTGCCAGATCACAATATAGTGATTGAAGTTCAGGGCCCCTCTCATTACGTGAATGGTGATTTCAACACCAGGAATGGTTCGACTCTGCTGAAAATCGCATTGCTGAAAAAATCAGGATTTGAGGTCATTGAAATCCCGGCCAACATGCTTTGGAATCAGGATTTAATGAAACCCTATATTGATCAAATAAAGACCAGGATAGGCATCCCCCCACAGGAGCCTGGCTCTGTATCATTTAATAGAGGGTGGGCAGATGCTGCATACGTGACTGGTGAAGAACATTTAGAAGAGCAAACCAACACAGCAAAAAAGAAGAAGAAGAGAAGAAGAAAACAAACAGCCAGTAATCGCCTTCCTCCCATCATGACTCAAGGAAACTTTTTTGCAAAATGAACTTCCGGGCAGAACAGCAGTCTGCTTTTATATTTTCATGAATTAATGAAATATAATTATGGATAGACGTTCTGCTGGTATCAGTGGTAGATACACAAGATCAGATAATGATTACAACCAACCGAATGGTCATGCCCCTTATTCAAGGCGTGGTCGATATAGACATGCCACAGTCAGACAGCAGGATACTCACCCCCGCTCTACCCCGGGATTTAACGAATTTCACCATTCTTCTGGCACACGCCCATCTCAATATTTAATACACCGTTCAGTAAACTCTGCTCAAGATTTTAATGCCCTCATCAAACCAGAAGTAATGGCTGGTCTGGTGAGGAAATCGGAACGTTTCGGTCATCGCTATGATGGGAGAGATCACGGCCTATATGCCAGTTCAGTGAAAAAATACACGTTAGCTGCTAAAAGACCGTTAAATCGAGCGGAACAAAGCCAGCTGATGCGTTTGCTGCAAAATTTCGCAGCAACACGGAGCTGGAATTGGCGAAGCCTGACGACAACACTTCATTCATTGACTTCAGCGGGTGTTTTTACCTTTCATAAACCCATGGATGAGCGAGTTAAACTTACTCAGGCTAGCTTATTGTCAACGCTATTTGATGCAATAATATTTAACTGCAACCAAAAACCTCCAGCCAGGGATATTGATGCTCAGGGTGTCGCCAACCTGCTGTGGGCCATGGCAAAACTGGTGGACAACGGGCAGGAACGGACACCAGAGTTCAACGAGGCCATGGTCGCTTTGTTACACCACGTGAACGCACAGAAAGCTCACTTTAAACCACAGGAAGTCACCAACCTGGTGTGGGCCATGGCGAAGCTGGTGGACAACGGCCAGGAGCAGACACCAGATCTCAAAGAGGCCATGTTCGCTCTGTTGCCCCACGTGAACGTACAGAAAGATCGATTTATTCCTCAGGCTATCACCAACCTGCTGTGGGCCATGGCGAAAATGGTAGACAACGGGCAGGAGTATACACCAAGGTTCAAAGAGGCCGTGGCTGCGCTTTTGCCCCGCGTGAACGCACAGAAAGACCAATTTAATGCCCAGGGTATCGCCAACCTGCTATGGGCCATGGCGAAACTGGTGGACAACGGGCTGGAGCGGACACCAAGGCTCAAAGATGCTGTGGCCGCCCTGCTGCCCCTCCTGAGCGCACAGAAAAACCAACTTAACGCCCAGGGTATTGCCAACCTGCTGTGGGCCATGGCGAAACTGGTGGACAACCGGCTGGAGCGGACACCAGCGCTCAACGAGGCCGTGGCCGCGCTGTTGCCCCACGTGAACGCACAGAAAGACCAATTTATTCCTCAGCATATCGCCAACCTGCTGTGGGCCATGGCAAAACTGGTGGACAACGGACTGGAGCGGACACCGCAGCTCAAAGAGGCCGTGGCCGTACTGTTGCCACAAGTGAACCCGGAAAAAGCTAACTTTAAACCACAGGAAATCGCCAACCTGCTATGGGCCATGGCGAAACTGGTGGACAACGGACTGGAGCAGACGCCAGAGCTCAAAGAGGCTGCGGCCGCCCTATTGCCCCTCGTGAACGTACAAAAAGCTAACTTTAAACCACAGGGTATCGTCAACCTGCTGTGGGCCATGGCGAAACTGGTGGACAACGAGCTGGAGCGGACACCAGAGTTCAAAGAGGCCGTGGCCGCCATGCTGTCCCTCCTGAACGCACAGAAAAACCGATTTAATGCCCAGGGCATTGCCAACCTGCTGTGGGCCATGGCGAAACTGGTGGACAACGGGCAGGAGCAAACAACAGAGCTCAACGAGGCCGTTGCTGCGCTGTTGCCCCGCGTGAATGCACAGAAAGACCGATTTATTCCTCAACATTTCGCCAACCTGCTGTGGGCCATGGCAAAACTGGTGGACAACGGGCTGGAGCGGACACCAGAACTTAACGAGGCCGTGGCGGCGTCGTTGCCCCACGTGAACGCACATAAAGCTAACTTTAAACCTCAGGAGATCGCCAACCTGCTATGGGCCATGGCGAAACTGGTGGACAACGGGCAGGAGCAAACACCAGAGCTCAAAGAAGCAGTGACCGCGTTGTTGCGCCACGTGAACGGGCAGAAAGCCAACTTTAAACCTCAGGAAATCACCAACCAGCTGTGGGCCATGGCGAAACTGGTGGACAACGGGCAGGAGCAGACACCAGAACTCAACGAGGCCGTGGCCGCGCTGTTGCCCCAAGTGAACGCACAAAAAGACCAATTTATTCCTCAGCACATCGCCAACCTGCTGTGGGCCATGGCGAAACTGGTGGACAGCGGGCAGGAGCAGACACCAGAACTCAACGAGGCCGTGGCTACCCTGTTGCCCCTCGTGAACGCACAGAAAGACCAATTTAATACCCAGGGCATTGCCAACCTGCTGTGGGCCATGGCAAAACTGGTGGACAACGGGCTGGAGCGGACACCAGAGTTCAAAGAGGCCGCCGCCGCCTTGCTGCCCCTCCTGAACGCACAGAAAAACCGACTTAATGCCCAGGGCATTGCCAACCTGCTGTGGGCCATGGCGAAACTGGTGGACAACGCGCAGGAGCGGACACCAGAGCTCAACGAGGCTGTGGTCGTGCTGCTGCCTCTCGTGAACGCACAAAAAGCTAACTTTAAATCACAGGAAATCGCTAACCTGCTTTGGGCCATGGCGAAACTGGGTGAACTCGTTGAGCTGAACGTGGTTACCTCTACGTTCGAATCGCTTGTCTATCGAATCAGCAGTGAGAACCCTCAGTTTTCTCAGAAAGAGATATCGATGTCTCTCTGGGGAGTAATGCTATGCTGTGCCAGGTTGTTTCTAGACTCCAATACCAATAAAAATAACGTGCTTGAGAAGCACATGGATGACCTGTTCACACGCCTGGAAAATACATCGCCAGATAATGAAGAGGATCAATCCATCATTACCATGGCTGCAAGTTGGCTTGGCAGAACCTGTCCGGTCATTCCCCATTACCAGACGACCATTTCAAAAACCCAGGCCGACTTCCGCGATCAACTCCAATCATCGATTCCATCTCTGAAGATTGACGAAGAAAAGAGTCTGAACTCATTACCTCCGGTTGACCTGCTACTGCCAGATCACAACATGGTGATTGAAGTTCAGGGTCCTTCTCATTATGTGGGTGGTGATTTCAAAACCAGGAAGGGTTCGACGCTGCTGAAAATCGCACTGCTGCAAAAAGCAGGATTTGAGGTCATTGAAATCCCGGCTAACCAGCTTTTGAACAACGATTTAATGAAACCCTATATTGATCAAATCAAGATCAGGATAGGCATCCCGCCACAGGGGCATGACTCTGTTTCACTTAAAAGAGGGTGGGCAGGTGCTGCATACGTCACTGGTGAAGAACATTTAGCAGAGCAAAGCAACCCGACAAAGAGGAAGAAAACAGGCAGCCAATAATCACCTTCCTTCCATCATGACTCAAGTAAACTTTGCCGCACAATGAACTTCTGGGCAGAACAGCAGTCTGCATTTTATATTTTCATGAATTAATGAAATATAATTATGGATAAAAGTTCTGCTGGTATCAGTGGTCAATACGCAAGATCAGGTAACGGTTACAACCAACCGAATGGCCAGGCCCCTTCTTCAAGGCGTGGGCGATACAGACATGCCACAGTCAGACAATGGGATACCCTTCCCCGCACTGCACCGCGTCACAATGAATTTTATCAGTCTTCTGGCACACGCGCTTATCAACATCTACAGTGCCGTTCAGTAAACACTGCTCAAGATTTTAATGCCCTCATCAAACCAGAAATAATGGATGATCTGGTGCGTAAATCGAACCGTTTCGGTCATCGCTATGATGGGAGAAATCACGGGCAATATGCCAGTTCAATTAAACAATACACGTCAGCTTCTAAAAGACCGTTAAATCGAACAGAACAAAGCCAGCTGATGCGTTTGTTGCAAAATTTTACCGCAACGCGGAGCTGGAATTGGCGAAGCCTGACGACAACACTGCACTCATTGACTTCAGCGGGTGTTTTTACCCTTCATAAACCCTTGGATGAGCGAGTTAAACTTACTCAGACTATCTTATTGTCAACACTTCTTGATGCAATAATATTCAAGTGCAACCAAAAGCCGCCAGCCAGGGATATTGATGCCCGGGGAATTGCCAACCTGCTGTGGGCCATGGCGAAACTGGTGGACAACGGGCAGGCGCAGACACCAGAACTCAAAGAGGCCATGGCCGAGCTGCTAACCCTCGTAAACGCACAGAAAGACCAATTTATTCCGCAGCATATCGCCAACCTGCTGTGGGCCATGGCGAAACTGGTGGACAAAGGCCAGGAGCAGACACCAGAGTTCAAAAAGACCGTCGCCTCGCTGTTGCCCCTGGTGAACGCACAGAAAAACCAATTTACTGCCCAGGGGATTGTCAACCTGCTGTGGGCCATGGCGAAACTGGTGGACAACGGGCAGGAACGGACGCCAGAGCTCAACGAGGCCGTTGCCTCGCTGTTGCCCCACGTGAACACACAGAAAGACCAATTTATTCCTCAGCATATCGCCAACCTGCTGTGGGCCATGGCGAAACTGGTGGACAACGGGCTGGAGCGGACACCAGTGCTCAACGAGGCCGTAGCTGCCCTGTTGCCCCTCATGAACGCAAAGAAAAACCAACTTAATGCCCAGGGCATTGTCAACCTGCTGTGGGCCATGTCGAAACTGGTGGACAACGGGCTGCCGACACCAGAGCTCAAAAGGGCCTTGGCCGCGCTGTTGCCCCACGTGAACGCACAGAAAGACCAATTTATTCCTCAGCATATCGCCAACCTGCTATGGACCATGGCGAAACTGGTGGAAAATACGCAGCAGCAGACACCAGGGCTCAACGAGGCAGTGGCCGCCCTGTTGCCTCTCGTGAACGCGCAGAAAGACCAATTTATTCCTCAGCATATCGCCAACCTGCTGTGGGCCATGGCGAAACTGGTGGACAACGGGCAGGAGCTGACACCCGGGCTCAACGAGGCCATGACCGCGCTGTTGCCCCAGGTGAACGTACAGAAAGACCAATTTACTGCTCAGGGAATTGCCAACCTGCTGTGGGCCATGGCAAAACTGGTGGACAACGGTCAGGAACGGACACCAGAGCTCAACGAGGCCGTGGCTGAGCTACTGCCCTACGTGAACATACAGAAGTACCAATTTATTCCTCAGCATATCGCCAGCCTGCTGTGGGCCATGGCGAAACTGGTGGACAACGGGCAGGAGCAAACACCACGGCTCAAAGAGGCCTTGGCCGCGCTGTTGCCCCACGTGAACACACAGAAGGACCAATTTATTCCTCAGCATATCGCCAACCTGCTGTGGGCTATGGCGAAACTGGTGGACAGCGGGCAGGAGCTGACACCCGGGCTCAACGAGGCCATGACCGTGCTGTTGCCCCACGTGAACGTACAGAAAGACCAATTTAATGCTCAGGGAATTGCCAACCTGCTGTGGGCCATGGCAAAACTGGTGGACAACGGTCAGAAACGGACACCAGAGCTCAATGAGGCCGTGGCCGCACTGTTGCCCCACGTGAATTCACAGAAAGACCAATTTATTCCTCAGAATATCGCCAACCTGCTGTGGGCCATGGCAAAACTGGTGGACAACGGGCAGGAGCCGACACCAGAACTCAAAGAGGCCGTGGCCGCGCTGTTGCCCTGCGTGAACGGACAGAAAGACCAATTTAATGCCCAGGGTATTGCCAACCTGCTCTGGGCCACGGCCAAACTGGGTGAACTCATTGAGCTGAACCTGGCTATCTCTACGTTTGAATCGCTTGTCTATCGAATCAGTGAGAAGCTTCAGTTTTCTCAGGAAGAGATATCGATGTCTCTCTGGGGAGTCATGGTATGCTGTGCCAGGTTGTCTCTAGACTCCAATGCCAATAAAAATAACGTGCTTGAAAAGCACATGAACGACCTGTTCACCCGTCTGGAAAATACATTCCTGCACAATGAAGAGGATCAACGCACCATTGTCCTGGCCGCAAGTTGGCTTGGCAGAGCGTGTCCGGTCGTCCCCCATTACCAGACAACCATTTCAAATACCCAAGCCGACTTCCGCGATCATCTCCAATCATCTATTCCATCTTTGAAGATTGAAGAAGAAAAGAGTCTGAACTCACTGCCTCCGGTTGACCTGCTTCTGACAGATCACAACATGGTTATTGAAGTTCAGGGACCGGGTCATTACGTAGGTGGTGATTTCAAAACCAGGAATGGTTCGACTCTGCTGAAAATCGCACTGTTGCAAAAAGCAGGATTTGAGGTCATTGAAATTCCGGTTAACAGGCTCTTGAGTCAGGATTTAATGAAACCATACATTGATCAAATAAAGACCAGAATAGGCATTCCGCCACAGGAGCATGGCTCTGTATCACTTAAAAGAGGGTGGACAGATGCTGCATACGTCACTGGTGAAGAACATTTAGCAGAGCGAAGCAACCCGGCAAAGAGGAAGAAAACAGGCAGCCAGTAATCGCCTTCCTCCCAGCATGACTCAAGTAAACTTTGCCGCACAATGAACTTCTGGGCAGAACAGCAGTCTGCTTTTTATATTTTCATTAATTAATGAAATATAATTATGGATAGACGTTCTGCTGGTTTCAGTGGTCAATACGCAAGATCAGGTAACGGTTACAACCAACCGAATGACCATGACCCTTCTTCAGGGCGTGGGCGATATAGACATGCCACAGTCAGACAGCGGGGTAGTCACCCCCGCTCTACCCCGGGATGTAATGAATTTCACCATTCTTCTGGCACACGCCCTTCTCAATACTTAATACACCGTTCAGTAAACTCTGCTCAAGATTTTAATGCCCTCATCAAACCAGAAATAATGGCTGGTCTGGTGAGGAAATCGGATCGTTTCGGTCATCGCTATGATGGGAGAGATCACGGTCTATATGCCAGTTTAATTAAAAAATACACGTCAGCTGCTAAAAGACCGTTAAATAGAGGGGAACAAAGCCAGCTGATGCGTTTGCTGCAAAATTTCACAGCAACCCGGAGCTGGAATTGGCGAAGCCTGACGACAACAATGCACTCATTGACTTCAGCGGGTGTGTTTACCGTTCACAAACCCATGGATGCGCGAGTTAAACTTACTCAAGCTGCCTTATTGTCAACGCTATTTGATTCAATAACATTTAACTGCAACCAAAAACCTGAAGCCAGGGGTATTGATGCCCAGGGTGTCGCCAACCTGCTGTGGGCCATGGCGAAAATGTTGGACAACGGGCAGGAGCGGACACCAGAGTTCAACGAGGCCATTGTCGCGCTGTTGCCCCACGTGAACGCACAGAAAGACCAATTTAAGACCCAGGGTATTGCCAACCTGCTGTCGGCCATGGCGAAACTGGTGGACAACGGGCAGGAGCGGACGCCAGAGCTCAACGAGGCCGTGGCTTCGCTGTTGTCCCATGTGAACGCACAGAAGAAAGACCAATTTAATACCCAGCATATTGCCAACCTGCTGTGGGCCATAGCGAAACTGATGGACAACGGGCATGAATGGACACCAGCGCTCAACGAGACCGTGGGCGGGCTACTGCTCCAAGTGAGGCCACAGAAAGCTAACTTCAAACCTCAGGAAATCACCAACCTGTTATGGGCCATGGCGAAACTGGTGGACAACGGGCAGGAGCAGACACCAGAGCTCAAAGAGGCTGTGGCCGCACTGTTGCCCCAAGTGAACCCACAGAAAGACCAGTTTATTCCTCAGCATATCACCAACCTGCTGTGGGCCCTGGCGAAACTGGTGGATAACGGGCAGGACCAGACACCAGGGCTCAAAGAGTCCGTGGCCACGCTATTGCCCTGTATAAAGGCACAGAAAGCGAACTTTACACCACAGGAAAACGTCAACTTGCTGTGGGCCATGGCGAAACTGTTGGACATCGGGCACGAACAGGCACCACTATTCAAAGAGGCCATGACCGCGCTGTTGCCTTGCGTGAACGAACAGCACGGCCAATTTAATGCCCAGGGTATCGCAAACCTGCTGTGGGCCATGGCAAAACTGATTGACAACGGTCAGGAGTGGACACCAGAGCTCAACGAGGCTGTGGCCGCGCTATTGCCCCACGTGCACTTACAGAAAGCTAACTTTAAACCACAGGAAATCGCCAACACCTGCTATGGGCCACGGCGAAACTGGTGGACAGCGGGCAGGAGAAGATACCAGGGCTCATGGAGGCCGCGGCCGCGCTGTTGCCCCACGTGAACGCACAAAAAGCTGACTTTACACCACCGGCAATCACCAACCTGCTGTGGGTCATGGCAAAACTGGCGAACAGCGGGCAGGAGCTGACACCAGAGCTCAAAGAAGTCGTGTCCGCGCTGTTGCGCCACGTGAACGCACAGGAAGCTCACCTTAAACCACAGGAAATCACCAACCTGCTGTGGGCCATGGCGAAACTGGTGGATAACGGGCAGGAGCTGACCGCAGGGCTCAAAGAGGCTGTGGCCGTGTTGTTGCCCCACGTAAACGTACAGAAAGATCAATTTGTTCCTCAGGCTATCGCCAACCTACTGTGGGCCATGGCGAAACTGGTGGACAACGGGCACGAGCAGACACCAGAGTTCAACGAAGCGGTGGCTGCGCTGTTGACCTGTGTAATCGTACAAAAAGCTAACTTTAAACCACAGGAAATCGCCAACCTGCTATGGGCCATGGCGAAACTGGTGGACAACGGGCAGGAGCAGACACCAGAGCTCAAAGAAGCAGTGGTCGCGCTGTTGCCCCTCGTGAACGCACAGAAAGACCAATTTATTGCCCAGGGTATTGCCAACCTGCTGTGGGCCACGGCCAAACTGGGTGAACTCGTTGAACTGAACGTGGCTACCTCTGCGTTCGAATCGCTTGTCTATCGAATCCGTAAGAATCTGCAGTTTTCTCAGGAAGAGATATCGATGTCTCTCTGGGGAGTCATGGTATGCTGTGCCAGGTTGGCTCTGGACTCCAATGCCAATAAAAATAACGTGCTTGAAAAGCATATGGATGACCTGTTGACTCGCCTGGAAAATACCTCGCCAGATAATGAAGAGGATCAATCCATCATGATCATGGCCGCAAGTTGGCTTGGCAGAGCGTGTCCGGTCGTCCGCCATTACCAGAAAGCCATTTCAAAAACCCAGGCCGACTTCCGCTATCAACTCCAATCATGCATTCCATCTTTGCGGATTGAAGAAGAAAAGAGCCTGAACTCATTACCTCCGGTTGACCTGTTACTGCCAGATCACAACATGGTGATTGAAGTTCAGGGACCGTCTCATTACGTGGGTGGTGATTTCAAAACCAGGAAAGGTTCGACTCTGCTGAAAATCGCACTGCTGCAAAAATCAGGATTTGAGGTCATTGAAATCCCGGTTAACATGCTTTGGAATCAGGATTTAATGAAACCCTATATTGATCAAATAAAGACCAGGATAGGTATCCCCCCACAGGAGCTTGGCTCTGTATCATTTAATAGAGGGTGGGCAGATGCTGCATACGTGACTGGTGAAGAACATTTAGAAGAGACCAATCCAGCAAAAAAGAAGAAGAGAAGAAGAAAAAGAACAGCCAGTAATCGCCTTCCTCCCATCATGACTCAAGTAAGTAGTTAACCAAATGGAATCGTATATTTCTGGCTAAGTGGGCAGTTACTATGCAAGGCACAACGTAGGGAGCATAGCCGTAGCTATGTGACCGTAGTTGTAACGCCGCAGAGTGACTGCCCACTTAGTCAGAAAATACGATTTCATTTGGTTAACTACTTATACTTTTCCGCAAAATGAACTTCTGAAAAGAACAGCAGTCTGCTTTTTATATTTTCATGAATTAATGAAATATAATTATGGATAGACGTTCTGCTGGTATCAGTGGTCATTACGCAAGATCAGGTAATGGTTACAACCAACAAGATGACCATGCCGCTTCATCAAGGCGTGGGCGATATAGACATGCCACAGTCAGACAGTGGAATAATACTCAACGCACTACACCGGGGTGTAGTCAATTTTACCGATCACCTGCCGTATGCCCTTCCCAACATCTACAGTGCCGTTCAGTAAACCCGGTCCAGGATTTTTATGCCCTCATCATCCAGGAAAGAATGGATAGTCTGGTGAGTCACTCTGAACGTTTTGGTCATCGCTATGATGGGAGAAATCACGGCCTATATGCCAGTTCAGTTAAAAAATACACGTTAGGTGCTAAAAGACCGTTAAATCAAGCGGAACAAAGCCAGCTGATGCGTTTGCTGCAAAATTTCACAGCAACACGGAGCTGGAATTGGCGAAGCCTGACGACAACACTTCATTCATTGACTTCAGCGGGTGTTTTTACTCTTCATAAACCCATGGATGCGCGAGTTAAACTTACTCAGGCTAACTTATTGTCGACGCTATTTGATTCAATAATATTTAACTGCAACCAAAAACCTCCAGCCAGGGATATTGATGCCCAGGGTGTCGCCAACCTGTTGTGGGCCATGGCGAAACTGGTGGACAACGGGCCGGAGCGGATACCAGAGTTCAAAGAGGCCGTGGCCGTGTTGTTGCCCCATGTGAACGCACAGAAAAAACAATTTATTCCTCAGGGAATCGCCAATCTGCTATGGGCCATGGCAAAACTGGTGAACAACGGGCAGGAGCAGACGCCAGAGCTCAACGAGGCCGTGGCCGCCTTGTTGCCCCAAGTGATCGCTCAGAAAGCTAACTTTACACCACAAGAAATCGCCAACCTGCTATGGGCCATGGCAAAACTGGTGGACAACGGGCAGGAGCGGACACCAGGGCTCAACGAGGCCGTGGCCGCCTTGTTGCCCCAAGTGATCGCTCAGAAAACTAACTTTACACAACAGGGTATCACCAACCTCCTATGGGCCATGGCAAAACTGGTGGACAACGGGCAGGAACGGACGCCAGAGCTCAACGAGGCCGTGGCCTCGCTGTTGCACCACGTGAACACACAGAAAGACCAATTTATTCCTCAGCATATCGCCAACCTGCTGTGGGCCATGGCGAAACTGGTGGATAACGGGCAGGAGCAGACGCCAGAGCTCAACGAGGCTGTGGTTGCGCTGTTGCCCTGCGTGAACGCACAGAAAGCTCACTTGAAACCACAGGAAATCACCAATCTGCTGTGGGCCATGGCGAAACTGGTGGATAACGGGCAGGAGCGGATACCAGAGTTCAACGGGGCCGTGGCCGCGCTGTTGCCCCATGTGAACGCACAGAAAGAACAATTTATTCCTCAGGGAATCGCCAACCTGCTGTGGGCCATGGCGAAACTGGTGGACAACGGGCAGGACAGCACACCAGAACTCAAAGAGGCTCTGGTCGCGCTATTGCCCCACGTGATTGCACAGAAAGCTAACTTTAAACCACAGGAAATCGCCAACCTGCTGTGGGCCATGGCGAAACTGGTGAACAACGGGCAGGAGTCGACACCAGAGTTCAACAAGGCCGTGGCCGTGCTGTTGCCTCACGTGAACGCACAGAAAGCTAACTTTAAACCTCAGGAAATCACCAACCTGCTGTGGGCCATGGCGAAACTGGTGGACAACGGGCAGGAGCCGACACCAGAGCTCAACAAGGCCTTGGCCGCGCTGTTGCCCCACGTGAACGCACAGAAAGACCAATTTATTCCTCAGCATATCGCCAACCTGCTGTGGGCCATGGCGAAACTGGTGGAAAATACGCAGCAGCAGACACCAGGGCTCAACGAGGCAGTGGCCGCCCTATTGCCCCTCGTGAACGCGCAGAAAGACCAATTTATTCCTCAGCATATCGCCAACCTGCTGTGGGCCATGGCGAAACTGGTGGACAACGGGCAGGAGCAGACACCAGGGCTTAAAGGGGCCGTGGCCGTGCTGTTGCCCCTCGTGAACGCACAGAAAGACCAATTTAAGGCCCAGGGCATCACCAACCTGCTGTGGGCCATGGCGAAACTGGTGGAC
>NZ_PJPV01000111.1 GCF_002864045.1 Endozoicomonas acroporae | reverse complement strand
AAGAGTCTGAACTCATTACCTCCGGTTGACCTGCTTCTGCCAGATCACAACATAGTGATCGAAATTCAGGGACCCTTTCATTACGTGGGTGGTGATTTCAATACCAGGAACGGTTCGACTCTGCTGAAAATCGCACTGTTGCAAAAATCCGGATTTGAGGTCATTGAAATTCCGGGTAACATGCTCTTGAGTCAGGATTTAATAAAACCATACATTGATCAAATAAAGACCAGGATAAGCATCCCGCTACAGGGGCATGGCTCTGTATCACTTAAAAGAAGGTGGGCAGGTGCTACATACGTTACTGCCGAAGAATATTTAGCAGAGCAAGCCAACCCGGCAAAGAGGAAGAAAACAAACAGTCAGTAATCGCCTTCCTCCCATCATGACTCAAGTAAACTTTTTTGCACAATGAACTTCTGGGCAGAACAGCAGTCTGCTTTTTATATTTTCATGAATTAATGAAATATAATTATGGATAGAAGTTCTGCTGGTATCTGTGGTCAATACACAAGATCTGATAACGGTTACAACCAACCGAATGGCCATACTCCTTCTTCAAGGCGTGGGCGATATAGACATGCCACAGTCAGACAATGGGATAATCCACCCCGCACTGCACCGGGTCGCGATGAATTTTACCATTCTTCAGGCCCACGCTCTTCCCAATACCTAGTGCTCCGTTCTGTCAACCCGACTCAAGATTTTAATGCCCTCATCAAACAGGACATAATAGATGATCTGGTGAGTAAATCGGGTCGTTTCGGTCATCGCTATGATGGGAGAAATCATGGGCAATATGCCAGTTTAATTAAAAAATACACGTCAGCTGCTAAAAGACCGTTAAATCGAACAGAACAAAGCCAGCTGATGCGTTTGCTGCAAAATTTTACCGTAACACGGAGCTGGAATTGGCGAAGCCTGACGACAACACTTCACTCATTTACTTCAGCGGGTGTTTTTACCCCTCATAAACCCATGAATGAGCGTGTTCAGCTCACTCAAGCTGCCTTATTGTCAACGCTACTTGATGCAATAATATTCAAGTGCAACCAAAAACCTGAAGCCAGTGATATTGGTGCCCAGGGAATCGCTAACCTGCTGTGGGCCATGGCGAAACTGGTGGGCAACGGCCAGGAGCGGACAGCAGAGCTCAAAGAGGCTGTGGCCTTGTTGTTGCCCCACGTAAACGTACAGAAAGATCAATTTATTCCTCAGGCTATCGCCAACCTGCTGTGGGCCATGGCGAAACTGGTGGACAACAGGCAGGAGCGGGCACCAGAGATCAACAAGGCTGTGGCTGCGCTGTTGCCCCATGTGAACTTACAGAAAGACAAATTTAATGCCCGTGATATCGCCAACCTGCTGTGGGCAATGGCGAAACTGGTGGACAACGGGCAGGAGCGGACACCAGATTTCAACGAGGCCCTGGTCGCGCTGTTGCCCCACGTGAACGCACAGAAAGACCAGTTTATTCCTCAACATATCGCCAACCTGCTGTGGGCCATGGCGAAACTGGTGGACAACGGGCAGGATCATACACCAGAGCTCAAAGAGGCTGCGGCCGCGCTGTTGTCCCACGTGAACGCACAGAAAGCTCACTTTATACCACAGGGTATCGCTAACCTGTGGTGGGCCATGGCGAAACTGGTGGACAACGGGCTGGATCGGACACCAGTGCTCAAAGAGGCTATGGTCGCGCTGTTGCCCCTCGTGAACGTACAGAAAGAACAATTTAATGCCCAGGATATCGCCAGCCTGCTGTGGGCCATGGCGAAACTGGTGTACAACGGCCAGGAGCGGACACCAGAGTTCAACGAGACCGTGACCGCGTTGTTGCACCAAGTGAACGCACATAAAGACCAATTTAATGCCCAGGAAATCACCAACCTGCTGTGGGCCATGGCGAAACTGGTGGACAGCGGGCTGGAGCGAACAACAGAGCTCAAAGATGCTGTGGCCGCGCTGTTGCCCCACGTGAATGCACAGAAAGACCAATTTATTCCCCAGCATATCGCCAACCTGCTGTGGGCCATGGCAAAACTGGTGGACAACGGGCTGGAGCGAACAACGGAGCTCAAAGATGCTGTGGCCGCGCTGTTGCACCACGTGAATGCACAGAAAGACCAATTTATTCCCCAGCATATCGCCAACCTGCTGTGGGCCATGGCAAAACTGGTGGACAACGGGTACGAACAGACACCAGAGTTCAACGAAGCGGTGGCTACGCTGTTGACCTGCGTGAACGTACAAAAAGCTAACTTTAACCCACAGGAAATCACCAACCTGCTGTGGGCCACGGCCAAACTGCTGAACAGCGGGCAGGAGCGGACAGCAGAGTTTAAAGAAGTCGTGTCCGCGCTGTTGCGCCACGTGAACGCACAAAAAGCTAACTTTAAACCACAGGAAATCAACAACCTGCTGTGGGCCATAGCGAAACTGGTGGATAACGGGCAGGAGCAGACACCGGAGCTCAAAGATGCTGTGGCCGCACTGTTGCCCCACGTGAATGCACAGAAAGACCAATTTATTCCCCAGCATATCGCCAACCTGCTGTGGGCCATGGCAAAACTGGGTGAACTCATTAAGCTGAACCTGGCTATCTCTACGTTCGAATCGCTTGTCTATCGAATCAGTAAGAACCTGCTGTTTTCTCAGGAAGAGATATCGATGTCTCTCTGGGGAGTCATGGTATTGTGTGCCAGGTTGGCTCTAGACTCCAATGCCAATAAAAATAATGTGTTTGAAAAGCACATGGATGACCTGTTCACTCGCCTGGAAAATACCTCGCCAGATAATGAAGAGGATCAATCCATCATGTTCATGGCCGCAAGTTGGCTTGGCAGAACCTGCTCGGTCGTTCGCCATTACCAGACAATCATTTCAAAAAACCAAGCCGACTTCCGTGATCAACTCAAATCATCTATTCCATCTTTGAAGATCGAAGAGGAAAAGAGTCTGAACTCATTACCTCCGGTTGACCTGCTTCTGCCAGATCACAACATGGTGATTGAAGTTCAGGGCCCCTCTCATTACGTGGGTGGTGATTTCAACACCAGGAACGGTTCGACTCTGCTTAAAATCGCACTGCTGCAAAAAGCAGGATTTGAGGTCATTGAAATCCCGGCTAACCAGCTTTTGAACAACGATTTAATGAAAGCATATATTGATCAAATAAAGATCAGGATAGGCATCCCGCCACAGGGTCATGACTCTGTATCACTTAAAAGAGGGTGGGCAGGTGCTGCATACGTGACTCCCGAACAACATTTAGCAGTGCAAACCAACCCGGCAAAGAGGAAGAAAACAAGCTGCCAGTAATCGCCTTCCTCCCATCATGACTCAAGTAAACTTTTCCGCACAATGAACTTCTGGGCAGAACAGCAGTCTGCTTTTTACATTTTCATGAATTAATGAAATATAATTATGGATAGAAGTTCTGCTGGTATCAGTGGTAAATACGCAATATCAGGTAATGATGACAACCAACCGAATGACCGTGCCGCTTCCAGGCGTGGGCGATATAGACATTACACAGTCAGACAGTGGGATAATACCCCACGCACAACCCCGAGGCGTAATAAAGTTTACCATTCTTCTGCCGCAGGCCCTTCTCAATATCTACTGCACCGTTCAGTAAACCCTGCTCAAAATTTTCATGCCCTCACCAAAAAGGAAATAATGGCTGGTCTGGTGAGTAAATCGGATCGTTTCGGTCATCGCTATGATGGGAGAGATCACGGCCTATATGCCAGTTCAATTAAAAAATACACGTCAGCGTCTAAAAGGCCTTTAAATCGAGCGGAACAAAGCCAGCTGCTGCATTTGCTGCAAAATTTCGCAGCAACGCGGAGCTGGAATTGGCGAAGCATGACGACAACACTGCACTCATTGACTTCAGCGGGTGTTTTTACCCCTCATCAACCCATGGATGAGCGTGTTCAGTTCACTCAAGCAGCCTTATTGTCAACGCTACTGGATGCAATAATATTCAAGTGCAACCAAAAGCCCGGAGCCAGGGATATTGATGCCCAGGGAATCGCCAACCTGCTGTGGGCCATGGCGAAACTGGTGGACAACGGGCAGGAGCGGACACCAGAGCTCAAGGAGGCCGTGGTCGTGTTGTTGCCCCATGTGAATGCACAGAAAAAACAATTTATTCCTCAGGGAATCGCCAACCTGCTGTGGGCCATGGCGAAACTGGTGGACATCGGGCAGGAGCGGACACCAGAGCTCAACGAGACCGTGGCCGCGCTGTTGCCCCGCGTGAACGCACAGAAAGCTGACTTTAAACCACAGGAAATCAATAACCTGCTGTGGGCCATGGCGAAACTGGTGGACGACGATCAGAAATGGGCATCAGGGCTCAAAGAGGCTGTGGCCGGACTGTTGCCCCACGTGAACGCAGAGAAAGACCAGTTTATTCCTCAGCATATCGCCAACCTGCTGTGGGCCATGGCGAAACTGGTGGACAACGGCCAGGAGCGGACACCAGAACTCAAAGCGACCGTAGCCGCGCTGTTACCCCGCGTGAATGCACAAAAAGACCAGTTTAATGCCCAGGCTATCGCCAACCTGCTGTGGGCCATGGCGAAACTGGTGGACAACGGGCAGGAGCCGACACCAGAGCTAAAAGAGGCCGTGGTCGCGCTGTTGCCCCACGTGAACGTACAAAAAGAACAATTTAATGCCCTGGCTATTGCCAACCTGCTGTGGGCCATGGCGAAACTGGTGGACAACGGGCAGGAGCAGACACCAGAACTGAACGAGACCGTGGCCGCGTTGTTGCCCCACGTGAGTGCACAGAAAGACCGGTTTATTCCTCAGCATATCGCCAACCTGCTGTGGGCCATGGCGAAACTGGTGGACAAAGGACTGGAGCGGTCACCAGGTCTTAACAAAGCCGTGACCGTGCTGTTGCCCCAAGTGAACGCGCAGAAAGACCGGTTTATTCCTCAGCATATCGCCAATCTGCTGTGGGCCATGGCGAAACTGGTGGACAAAGGGCTGAAGAAAATACCAGAGTTCAAAGATGCTGTGGCCGCGCTATTACCCAACATAAATGCACAGAAAGACCAATTTCTTCCCCAGCATATCACCAACCTGCTGTGGGCCATGGCGAAACTGGTGGACAAAGGACTGGAGCGGTCACCAGGTCTTAACAAAGCCGTGGCCGTGCTGTTGCCCCAAGTGAACGCGCAGAAAGACCGGTTTATTCCTCAGCATATCGCCAACCTGCTGTGGGCCATGGCGAAACTGGTGGACAGTGAGCAGGAGCAGACACCAGGGCTCAACGAGACTGTGGTCGCGCTGTTGCCCCTTGTGGACGCAAAGAAAGACCAATTTAATGCCCAGGGTATTGCCAACCTGCTGTGGGCTACGGCCAAAATGGGTGAACTCATTGAGCTCAACCTGGCTACCTCTACGTTCGAATCGCTTGTCTATCGAATCAGTGAGAAGCTTCAGTTTTCTCAGAAAGAGATATCGATGTCTCTCTGGGGAATAATGGTATGTTGTGCCAGGTTGGCTCCAGACTCCAATGCCAATAAAAATAACATCCTTGAGAAGCACATGGATGACCTGTTGACTCGCCTGGAAAATACCTCGCCAGATGATAAAGAGCATCAATCCATCATGATCATGGCTGCAAGTTGGCTTGGCAGAACCTGTCCGGTCATTCCCCATTACCAGACGACCATTTCAAAAACCCAGGCCGACATCCGCGATCAACTCAAATCATCTATTCCATCATTGAAGATCGTAGAGGAAAAGAGTCTGAACTCATTACCTCCGGTTGACCTGCTTCTACCAGATCACAACATGGTGATTGAAGTTCAGGGATCGTCTCATTACGTGGGTGGTGATTTCAAAACCAGGAAGGGTTCGACTCTGCTTAAAATCGCACTGCTGCAAAAAGCAGGGTTTGAGGTCATTGAAATTCCGGTTAACATTCTCTTGAGTCAGGATTTAATGAAACCATACATTGATCAAATAAAGGCCAGGACAGGCATCACGCCACAGGAGCATGGCTTTGTATCCCTTAAAAAAGGTGGACAAGTGCTGCATTCGTGACTGCCGAAGAACATTTAGAAGAGCAAACCACCCTGTAAAGAACAAGAAAACAAACAGACAGTCATCGCCTTCCTCCCATCATGACTCAAGTAAACTTTCCCGCACAATGAACTTCTGGGCAGAACAGCAGTCTGCTTTTTATATTTTCATGAATTAATGAAATATAATTATGGATAGAAGTTCTGCTGGTATCAGTGGTCATTACGCAAGATCAGGTAATGGTTACAACCAACAAGATGACCATGCCGCTTCATCAAGGCGTGGACGATACAGACATGCCACAGTCAGACAGCGGGATAATACTCCACGCACTACACCAGCGTGTAATCAATTTTACCAATCTCCTGCCGTATGCCCTTCTCAACATCTACAGTGCCGTTCAGTAAACCCGGCCCGGGATTTTTATGCCCTCTTCAACCAGGACACAGTGGATAGTCTGGTGAGTCAATCTGAACATTTTGGTCATCACTATAATGGGAGATATCATGGTCAATTTGCCAATTCAATTAAAAAATACACGTTTGCTGCTAAAAGACCGTTAAATCGAGCAGAACAAAGCCAGCTGATACTTTTGCTGCAAAATTTTACCGCAACGCGAAGCTGGAATTGGCGAAGCCTGACGACAACACTTCATTCATTCACTTCAGCGGGTGTTTTTACCCCTCATAAACCCAGGGATGAGCAGGTTAAGCTCACTCAAGCTGCCTTATTGTCAACACTGCTTGATGCAATAATATTCAAGTGCAACCAGAAACCTCAAGCCAGGGATATTGATGCCCGGGGAATCGCCAACCTGCTGTGGGCCATGGCGAAACTGGTAGACAACGGGCAAGAGCAGACTCCAGAACTCAACGCGGCCCTGGCCGCGCTGTTGCCCCATGTGAACGCACAGAGAGCGAACTTTAAACCACAGGAAATCACCAACCTGCTGTGGGCCATGGCGAAAATGGTGTACAACGGACAGGAGCGTACAGCAGAGTTCAAAGAGGCTGTGGCCGTATTGTTGCCCCACGTGAAGGTACAGAAAGACCAATTTATTCCTCAGGGCATCGTCAACCTGCTGTGGGCCATGGCGAAACTGGTGGATAACGGGCAGGAGCAAACAGCAGAGTTCAAAAAGGCTGTGGCCGCGCTGCTGCCCCACGTAAACGCACAGACAGCTCACCTTAAACCACAGGAAATCGCCAACCTGCTGTG
>NZ_PJPV01000110.1 GCF_002864045.1 Endozoicomonas acroporae | reverse complement strand
TTTCATGAATTAATGAAATATAATTATGGATAGAAGTTCTGCTGGTATCAGTGGTCAATACCCAAGATCAGATAATGATTACAACCAACCGGATGACCATGCCCCTTCTTCAGGACGTGGGCGATATAGACATGCCACAGTCAGACAATGGGATAATCCCCCCCGCACTGCACCGGGTCGCAATGAATTTTACCATTCTTCTGGCACACACTCTTTTCAACATCTACAGTGCCGTTCAGTAAACCCTGCTCAAGATTTTAATGCCCTCATCAAGCAGGAAATAATGGCTCGTCTGGTGAGTAAATCGGATCGTTTCGGCCATCGCTATGATGGGAGAGATCACGGCCTATATGCCAGTTCAGTTAAAAAATACACGTTAGGTGCTAAAAGACCGTTAAATCAAGCGGAACAAAGCCAGCTGATGCGTTTGCTGCAAAATTTCACAGCAACCCGGAGCTGGAATTGGCGAAGCCTGACGACAACACTGCACTCATTTACTTCAGCAGGCGTTTTTACCCTTCATAAACCCATGGATGAGCGAGTTAAACTTACTCAGGCTAACTTATTGTCAACGCTATTTGATTCAATAATATTTAACTGCAACCAAAAACCTGAAGCCAGGGATATTGATGCCTTGGGAACCACCAACCTGCTGTGGGCCATGGCGAAACTGGTGGACAGCGGCCAGGAGCAGACACCAGAATTCAACGAGGCCGTGGCCGCGCTGTTGTCCCACGTGGCCGCACAGCAAGACCAGTTTAATGCCCAGGGGATCGCCAACCTGCTGTGGGCCATGGCGAAACTGGTGGACAACGGCCAGGAGCGGACGCCAGAGCTCAACGAGGCCGTGGCCGCGCTGTTACCCCACGTGAACATACAAAAAGCTAACTTTAAACCACAGGGAATCGCCAACCTGCTGTGGGCCATGGCGAAACTGATGGACAACGGCCAGGAGCGAACACCAGGGCTCAACAAAGCCGTGGCCGCGTTGTTGCCTCTCGTGCACGATCAGAAAGACCAACTTAATACCCAGGGAATCGCCAACCTGCTGTGGGCCATGGCGAAACTGGTGGACAACGGGCAGGAGCAGACACCAGAATTCAACGAGGCCGTGGCCGCGCTGTTGCCCCACGTGGCCGCACAGCAAGACCAGTTTAATGCCCAGGGGATCGTCAACCTGCTGTGGGCCATGGCGAAACTGGTGGACAACGGCCAGGAGCGGACGCCAGAGCTCAACGAGGCCGTGGCCGCGCTGTTGCACCACGTGAACGTACAGAAAGACCAATTTATTTCTCAGCATCTCGCCAACCTGCTGTGGGCCATGGCGAAACTGGTGGGCAACGGCCAGGAGCAGACACCAGAGCTCAACAAGGCCATGGACGCGCTGTTGCCCCTCGTGAATGCACGGAAAGTTAATTTTAAACCACAGGAAATCGTCAACCTGCTGTGGGCCATGGCGAAACTGGTGGACAACGGGCAGGAGCGGACACCAGAGCTCAACGAGGCCGTGGCCGAACTGTTGCCCCTCGTGAACACACAGAAATCTCACTTTAATCCTCAGGGTATCGCCAACCTGCTGTGGGCCATGGCGAAGCTGATGAACTACGGGCAGGAGCAGACACCAGGGCGCAACGAGCCCGTGTCTGCGCTGTTGCCCTACGTGAGCGCACAAAAAGGTCTGTTTAATGCCCAGGGTATCGCCAACCTGCTGTGGGCCATGGCGAAACTGGTGGACAACGGCCAGGACCGAACACCAGGGCTCAACAGGACCGTGGCCTCGCTGTTACCCCTCGTGAGCGCACAGAAAGGCCAATTTAATGCTCAGGGTATCACCAACCTGCTGTGGGCCATGGCGAAACTGGTGGACAACGGGCAGAAACAGACACCTGAGCTCAACCAGGCCGTGGCCGTGCTGCTGCCCCAAGTGAACGCATGGAAAGTTAATTTTAAACCACAGGAAATCGCCAACCTGCTGTGGGCCATGGCCAAACTGGTGAAAAGGCAGGAGCAGACACCAGAATTCAACAAGGCCGTGGCCGCGCTGTTGCCTCTCGTAAATGCGTGGAAAGTTAATTTTAAACCACAGGAAATCGCCAACCTGCTTTGGGCCATGGCGAAGCTGGTGGACAGCGGGCTGGAGAAAACACCAGAGCTCAAATATGCTGTGGCCACGCTGTTGCCCCAGGTGAATGCACAGAAAGACCAATTTATTCCCCAGCATGTCGCCAACCTGCTGTGGGCCATGGCGAAACTGGTGGACAGCGGGCTGGAGAAAACACCAGAGCTCAAATATGCTGTGGCCACGCTGTTGCCCCAGGTGAATGCACAGAAAGACCAATTTATTCCCCAGCATATCGCCAACCTGCTGTGGGCCATGGC
>NZ_PJPV01000011.1 GCF_002864045.1 Endozoicomonas acroporae | reverse complement strand
TCGTGGAGAGCCGTATCGCCATTGTTATTCTTCTCTTTGACCAGGGAGGGGGCAATGGTTAGCAGTGTCTGGATGGCCTCTGCATGGCCTTTACTAGCCGCTAAGTGGAGAGCCGTATCGCCATATTTATCCTTCTCTTTGGCCAGGGAGCGGTCAAAGGCCAGCAATGTCTGGATGGCCTCTGTGTGGCCTTTAAGAGCAGCGTCGTGGAGAGCCGTATCGCCATTGTTATTCTTCTCTTTGACCAGGGAGGGGGCAATGGTTAGCAGTGTCTGGATGGCCTCTGTGTGGCCAGAAAGAGCAGCTGTGTGGAGAGCCGTGCGGCCATTGTTATTCTTCTCTTTGGCCAGGGAGCGTTCAAAGGCCAGCAATGTCTGGATGGCCTCTGTGTGGTCCCCAGAAGCAGCTAAGTGAAGAGCCGTACAGCCATCGTTCATCTGTTCATTGACTGAGGTTTGATAATTTTTCAGCAGCTCCTTGACGGACTCTATGTGGCCGTTCTGAGCGGCCATATGCAGGGGCGTAGCACCATCTATATGTGTTTTGACATTGACATCCACTTTCTTAGCAAGCAGTTTTCTCAGGCAATCGGTTTGCCCCCAATAAGCAGCTAAATGCAATGCCGTATTGCCGCTGTAATCAGCGATATTGAAATCCGCTCTTTCAAGCAAATAAGTCAGGTGATCTAATTTGCCCCAAAGGGCCGCTATCATTAAAGGTGTGATACCGTCGTTATCACGGGCATTAAGGTCCACTCCTCTGTTATCAGCAAGCTCACGCAGACACCCAATGTCGTTTTCCTGTTCGATGGTATAGTGTTCGAAGGTCTTGCCATTAATAAGGGTTCCAGTGATATCTATGCCCATGGCAGCACATTGTTGACAGCCCCTGGTTATGCTGATTTTGGTGGCTATATGCAGGGCTGTTTCGCCGTTATTATTGGTGGCATTTACCTTCGCTCCCTTTTCAATGAGTTTTTTCAGGCATGTTTTATCCCCATTGGCAGCGGTGATATGCAGCGGTGTTTGACCTTCCCCATCGGTGGCATTGACATCGGCACCGTGGTCGATCAAAGTCCGGGCTAAATCCGTATGCTGGTGCTTTAAGGCGACAGCTAACAGGTATTCAGGATGACCGGTGAGCGCCGAGCGGTAAGGCTGATTGGCCAACGTCTTGTCTTTGTCCAGATAACAGTTCAGCTTGCTCAGATTACCGCTACGGCAGACATTAAGCATCCGGGATTCACAATAAGGTGATTCGTCGTCATCGACGCTTTCCCCGTCCTTACGAATCAGTGGCAGTGCCGTTTGCTCGCATTCACTGCATCGGCGTTTATTAAGACTTGTTTCACTCTGCTCATCAAGGTGTCGGGTGATGCACCCCAGGTGGAAAACGTGACCTTGCGGTTTACAAGAGGTTTCCACCAGTGAGTGTCCACCAAATTGCCCTCTGATATGTTCGTCATTTATACAGATAGAAGAACAGTTAAAGCGAACATCTGCCGCGTTTACACCGACACCATTCATTACTTTAGCCCGCTATTTGACTCAAAACTTCGGGTAGGACAAAAAATCAGCAGGGTAAGTTCCACAAAAAACAGAATTTTTTAACAAGACGTATGTCGTTAAATCCAAAAGTCAGGTACGGAACCGATTTTCACAAGACAGTGGACGTTTATTCGGAATGCAAGCAATGGCATTCATGAATAAGAGGTGAAAAAATCATGCCCGCACAATTCTTCGACTAAACAAAAGCATCATGAACCGACAGAACCCACAGGAATGGGCACCAGCATTTCCTGCAGGTTTACCTTGCCAGTGTCGTCATACCCCCTGAAGCGCTTCTCACTGATCACCGCAAATCCTCTTTGCTCAAGCACTTGTTTTGCCAGGGGTGATTTCAGGGTTTGCTGGGTTAATGTGCCAAGGCTCATCAGTATCCCTTCGGATTGCAGTCGTTGCACCTCCTGGGCGATGGCCTCTTGTGTTGCCATGCTGAGCAGACTGAACCCCTGGCGACACTGCATCTTTTCCAGCCGGGTCATCCCTGTTGGCACCCGGACTTGCCTGAGGTCATGGAAGCTATTATGGATGCCACGGGTAATCCCCTTTTGCCGGTCAGTATGGCAGTCTTTATGGTCAGGGCTGGAACAGGTGTGAATGCCTGCACGGCTGGCAATAAAACGCCGGACATTATCATCCAGATAGTTTTCCATGTTCTGCAGTGGCAAGGGGGTCAGTTCAAATTTCTCTTTGATGGCTGTCCTGTCAGGTTTGAGATGATACGTCTGGATATAGGAATCCGCCCGACAGTCTCTACTATGGCTGCCAGTGACCTGTAACAGATCAGCGGCACCATGCATGGCAGCTTCCAGTTGGCGCTGGAAGTCCGGTTTCAGGGCAGGGTCACCGGTGAAATCCCTGGTGAGTTGCGACGGCAGATCCAAACGCCGGGGGTCAAACCCTGTAAGCGGGTGTCGGCCTGTGCAGAATCCCGGGAACGAGGCATCAACTCCGGTGCATCGGATAAAGTCCATGCGATCAGCAAAACGCAGTACCTGCAGATAACGGCGAACCGATGGGGAAATAGTCTGGTCGCTTTTGCCATGTACGTCGTCTTCCTTGCTGGCCAGCGCCTCGGCAATATCCTCCAGCTGTTGTTGTGGATACTGCCCCTTCAGATCCCGTTTGAAATAGTCAGCCGCCCTGGCTTCTTCATCTCGTTTGGGAACATCTTCCGCTGCAGCGTCATGATAGATAATGGCCAGCGACAACAGGTTCTTTTCAATGTCAGAGAAGTGCATTGGATCGAATTTCTCCAGCAACTCGATATACCACAACAGATTGTTCCGGGCCCGCAATACATGACTGCAGTTGTGAGCAGGCTTCCACACCACGGGCAATGTCTCACTGCCAAGGCATTGGATGACTCGCTCTGGTCCGGGACGTCGGTAATAGTGCTGTAAGAGTCTCAGAATGGTCTCTTCGTTATCTTTGGCATTGGGCAGAACCGGTGGTTGGCTGAAGGCGTCGACGATAAATTGCAACGCTGTGGGTTGCATCAATGAGGCAGGTTGGGCAGATTGACTGCCGGTAAGGCCGAAGGACTTTTGCAGTTCGTCTATTTGTTGTTGCCCTTTTTTGATATTTTCTGGCCACTGCTGATAAAAGGGCTCTTGATCCCGCCGCTCCCAGAGTTCTTTAACCCAGTGGATATAATCATCTGCACAAAGTGTTCCCAGGGATTGTTCAATGCCATTAGCGCTGGTGTCTGCTATTTTTTCCCTCACAGCGCTGAATATTTGCTCATCGGGTTCACCAAAACGAAACAGAGCCAACAAATAGTTCTTTAATTGGTCATAGGGGTGATACCCTTGAAAAGGTCGTCGAAGGACGTAGTGAAACACTTCTTGCAGTTTTGCTGAACTGAGTCTCTGGCAACGTTGATGAAATTCCAGCATGACAGCCGGATCATTAAAGAAGGGGACATCAGTAATTAAAAACCATAAATTGCCCCCCTTGTAGGATAATCCCAATGCCTTTAGACGACAGCAAAGTCTAATCGAATAAAATTCCCTTAACAGATACTTGCCATTTTTTTCATTAAAAGACACCCCGCGTCTGGCCAGCTCAGTAGATAACTGGAAAAAAACATCTTCCTCGTCAGCTGTCGCTCCCGTATGCTCTTGTTTGTTATTATACAGAGACATACTACGTCGATGATCTTTTAACCATAACGTTGTTGCTGACTGGATCAACAAATCAAGTACTGTCTGCCACCTCCCCTTGTAAAGAAACGTTTTTTGAACCGGGAAATCCTGGTCTATTAATTTCCAAATCTGGTCTATTAATTCCCTTAAGTGTTGATGATTGAAGTCCGGGTTCGTTACCAGTTTTATAATGTCCTGACATGGATACTGCATCGCTGGCAGATGCGGTTGATTCAGGGTCTTTGCTCTTAACGGCATTGGCAGAAAATTCAATACCTGCCTGAAGGTATCTTCAGCAATGATATGGGATATCGCAAAATTAGTGAGCCTGGTTTTATACAGCCCTGACTGATGACCACTGAGTTCATCCTCAAAATAAACCTCTGCCGAGCCGCTTTGCTGGGAATAAACCAGCCAGGGCAATGGGTCGATGCCAAAAGTCTCTTCTAACTGGTGTTTATCCTGCAAATGGTCGGTAATGTCTTTGCCAAGGTCCTCTTTTACAGAAAGAAAGCACTTGATTTGTGATTTTTTATACCCGGTGGTTAGCCATTCTGAATGGCGTGTTAACTTTTCATAATCTTTTTCCCTGAATTCAGGCGGTTTGAATGTGCCATCCCAGCGCAGTTTACCGGATGAAGATCCCTTATAAACGGTACAGATCCGTTTAGCTCTCTCCTCCATTTTCTTTCGCAGTGAACTGTGGTCAGGCAGGCATTTGGCAGAAAGCTCATCCGGCTTTACCGCATTGTTCTCTAAGTTGGAGGTAATGGCATTTTTTTTATAGGCAGCGAGCGTACCGGGTTTTATCAGACCAACAGAGACATGGTTCGGCCTGAGTATCGTGGGTACATCTTCCATAATCAGGATGACGGGTCTTGGTCCTTTTGGTAACTCATCCTTATGGTCAAGATAATCCGACTCTTTTTTGAATCTTGCGTGACCTGATTCCGCGGAGCTCATCCTGATCTGTCGAGCACCTAACGTGCCGACCTTCACAGCATCGAGCAATTCCTGTCTTAGCTGTTCTCTGTTACCCGGAGGCTGGCAGTGTGCAGTTTCAGGGTTGGAATGTTTGCCCGGTTGCACCGGGCAACTCTCAGGGTTGGCAAACGCTGCTGTTGAGAATGAATTTACTGCTTTTGGTAATGAATCCATATCAATAAAACTGACTGATAATGCCTCAACGCCCAAGTAGCCAGAAATATTCGATTCCATATGGCCAGCTACTTATTGTCAAAATTTTCTACCAGCTGACCAATAAAATTTTCCAGCCGGGCAATATCCATATCCGCCGTCAGCATCAGCAGGAAGCCAATCACATCGGCTAATGCCGGGTCGTTCTCAAATGAGTGCAGCGCCTGCTCCAGCGACTCCAGGTCGCCCTGCTCAAAAGCAGTAATAATGGCATGAACAAAGCTATCCATGCGCATCTCTTTGAGACTTTGCAGCAAAGCATTTTCATTCCACTCAGGTTTTGGCAGCGCAGTGACATAATCCACACCCAGTAAACAGCGGATTTTATCAAACATCAGCCCGGCATCCAGGGGCTTGCCAATGTATTCGTCAAACCCCTGAATCAACAACCGCTCCCTGGCCTCATGGCTGACACTGGCGGTCACCGCCACTGCTTTGACCGATACTTTTCCTGGCAGTTCACGAATTTTCCTGATCGCTGTCACCCCATCCATCACCGGCATGGAAATATCCATCAAAATCAGGTCAAAATCCACCTCCTTCACCGCTTCCACCGCCTGAAGGCCATTGCCGGCAGTATCAACCCTGAAACCGGCGGAGTCCAGCAACCCGGCCATCATATCCCGGTTACTTTCAACATCATCCACCACCAGCACCCGGACCCCCTGGAAGCGCTCATCCAAATGCACATAAATAGAACCGGGCAGTAGGCGCTGATGCTCTTTCAGCGCTGCAAAACTGCCCAGAACCAGCGGCAGAACAAAAATAAAACGGCTCCCCTTGCCGGGCTCACTGATAACATCAAGCTCCCCACCCATGGCCGAGACCAGCCGCCGACTGATCGCCAACCCCAGGCCAGTGCCACCGATCTGCAACCCCAGATGGACCTGCCGGAAAGGTTCAAAGACCCTCTCCAGGTCCTCATGAGCAATACCGACACCGGTGTCGCGGACTTCAAAGACAATATCATTGCCCGCCACGGACACCCGGCATTCAACCCACCCCTTAACCGTGTACTTAACCCCATTACTGAGCAGATTCAGCAGCACCTGACGAACCTTGATTTCATCCAGCATGACAATTTCCGGTAACGTGCCAATGGGCAACAGGCGTAAATCCAGCCCCTTGCTGACCGCCCTTTCCATCAGAATATTGCGCACCCCACGCAGTAACTCCAGCAATCGAACCGCAGAAGGGTGTAACTCAATCTTGCTGGACTCAATTTTGGTTAAATCGAGAATATCGTTAATCAGTGACAGCAAATGCTGGCCACTGGCCTCAATGGTGTTCAGGCTTTTTCGCTGGGCCGACGATAACGAGAGGTTTCTTAACAACAGCTGGGCATTGCCAAGCACGCCATTCAGCGGTGTTCTCAACTCATGACTCATATTGGAGAGGAACAGACCTTTGGCCAGGTTAGCCCGCTCCGCCTCTTCCTTGGCCCGCATCAACTCATGCTCAATGCGTTTGCGTTCCGTGATATCACGAACCACCATGGAGATCAGCAGTCCATCGCCGGTTTTCAGGGGGTTGCTGGTGATTTCTACCGGGAAAATCCGGCCTTTACGATCAATACCCCGGGATTCATAACCCACCAGGCACAACTGCTCCCAACTGGCTTTTTCCAGATCACCCAACAGAGGGTGCCCCGGACGGTTTTCCATTGGCGTCAGCAGGCTCAGGGGCATATTGACCAGGTCTTCCCGGTGAAAGCCAAACAGATCTTCCGTCCTGCTGTTGGCCATGCCGATAATGCCCTCCGGTGTGGCAATGATGGTTGCGTCCGGCGCGCTGTCCAGTAGCAGCTTGAATTTCTTGGTATCGCTGACCCGATCGGTAATATCATTGGCCAGCCCTTCCACCAGATATTGCCTGTCTTCCAGATCCCCGATATCGCTCCAGAAAATTTCCAGCCTGCGGATGCTGCCATTCAGATGCCGGATATCCAGCTCAAAGGTATCGCCCCATCGCCCCTGCTTGGCCTCACGAAACTGATCCCGAAAACATAATTTACTGTCCCGGTTAGCAAGATACCCGATCAATGGACGCAGAAACTCCTTCTGTGTGTAGCCCAGAATGGCCTCTATTGACGGACTGACATGGGTAACACACCCATCCTTATTGAGGTTGAAATAGAAATAGTTCCCCCTCAGCCGCTCCAGCAAATGACCGATATTGCTGGTTCTGGCCCGATGCAGTGCTTTTTCCCGGTCCGCCAGCCTGGTCACCAGTTGCTGGAAACTTTCGGTCAAACTGCCCATTTCATCCCGGCTGATATGGGTAATCACCGGCATGACCCGACGGTAGGTAAAATCATCCATGGCTCGCTTCAGGCGGATAATCGGACGGGTAATTCTCACCGATACCAGGCTGGCACAGGTAAATATCAAGGTCAGGGAGAGTAGCATCAGCAATGCATTAATCTGCGCCTGGTCAATAACCGGAGCCAGTACGGTTTCCCTCGGGGCATAACTGATCATCCACCAGGAAGCCGATTTAATCGGTGCCCCCATCAACCAGTACTCATTCTGCCGGACCGGCACCCACTTATGCCGGAAAGCGGGCTCACCTCGTTCAATCAGCTCTTCCAGGTCATGCCATAACCCCGGTGAACCGTAATAGAACTGGCTTTGATGAATGCTGTTTAACTGGTAGCGCTTCGGCGTTTCACTGTCCGTCTGCAGGTACTCTCCTGCCCCATTAACAATGGAAAAACTGGCATTTCCCGTGGTGTTTTCCACCAGCTGCTGGCGCAGATCCGCCAGGCTGATATCCATCCAGAAATAGCCATAAAGCGTGTTTTCAGAAATGACCGGGACGATATAGCTGACAATCCACCCTTTATCCGCAGACCCTCTTGGCGATGTCCAGAACCCCTCTTTCTGCTGATCCTGATTAGCCCACCAGAACTGGGCAGGAAACAGGCCGGTATCGACGCTCTCATCCAGCCGGACCCGGCACTGATTCCTGTAGGCATGAAAAACGTCCCAGTGCTGCAGGCTGCTGCCGAGCTTCACATAAGTAAAGCCGCGAACCAGAGAGTTTCTTGCCACCAGATCCGTGAGAAAGTGTTTGATCATGGCATGGTCAGTCACTGGCATCCGACTCAACATATCCCCCATAAACGAGGTCATGGTCATCAGCTGCCGGGTATGGCTGTCAATTTTGTCCGCATTATGCCAGACCTGCTCAATCAATCCTTTGGCGACCGCGTCCGTGGCCTGTTTGAGTGAGAGGTAGAGGTGGATTCCAAAGATCAGGTTGTACAGCAGCGTGACAGGCACGACAGTAAAAAAAATGATTTTTTTCCTGATAGAAAATTGCACTGGGTTCACTGCACACGGCCACAATGAACGCTAATGATAGACCAGCATTTCAGCAGTGAATGGAGATTCTGAACAACGCAACCTCAGCCTTTCAGAATATTCTGGCGGTGCCAGGGAAAGCTGGCTAGAAAGGCAGAAAAACGTTCAATATCAAAAGGTTCCCCGGACAGCCAGCGCTGTGCATGAGCCTTCGTTAACAACGCCGGCATGCGCTCAGCGAGCAACATTAACGGTGGCATTGTCGGCATGGTTAATACGGCGCAGGAATCGAAAGAGAGAGTGCTGTCCACCGTGAACCGTTCCCAAAGTCCGGCCATCAGTAGCAGCGAACCATCTTTTGCGCCGATACGCCACAACTGACGACGGTTGCCCGGAGCCATATGCCATTGGTAGTAGCTATCCGCCAGAATCAGGCAACGCCTGTCCTGCCAGGCTTTTTTGAACATTCGTGACTCAGCGGCGGTCTCCACACGGGCATTGATCTGGGCCCGGGATAAATCCTGCAACCAGGAAGGGACAAGCCCCCACTTGGCCTGAGCGAGTTCAGGGGCACCACAGTCACTGTTCCGAACCAGCCACACCTGCTGCCCCGGCACCACCTGTTGCACGGGCTTCTGAGTTAAAACATCGTTGATACCGAGAAAGCCAAGGTCAACCCTGGGCAGGTTGAATGAGTAACGGCTGCACATAAATTACTCCAACTCGTCCGGCTCGGCATTCAGGTAATCCTCAATCAACTCTTTTTGCAGATAAAGAGTGGCCAACTGATCCACCAGCTGCCTGGCTTTTTCCAGTTGAACCGTATTGAGCAGAGTCTCCAGCCTGGCTTTCTGGGCTTCTGCAGAGGCCGATATTTTCGACGGGGCCTGCAGACTGAGCTCGGTCCACATATAGGCCGCGATCAGATTGCGGTCCGTGCCTTCACCATTGAGATAGGCCCGTCCCAGCTCATACTGTGCCTCAGGATTCAGCCCTTCACGCCCGGCAGCCTGCTGGAAATACTCAAAGGCCATGCCAATATCCTTAGCGGTCCCGGCAAGCCCGTCACGATAAGCCCTGCCCAGCCAGAGCATGGCTTCGGCCCGGGCTTGCTGATCGCCCTGGTAGGCAATGCGCTGCAAAGCGTTAATGGCTTTAGCCGGGTTTGTTGCCTGGCCTGAGCGGAGGATTTGAATCGCCTCGCTTAACTGTCCCTGAACCTTACCAGAAACCGACGGCTCTTTTTGTTCTTTCTGAGTCACAACACCGCTAACAGGGGTGGTAGCCCAGACCGGCCCTGCCACCGTGACCAGCAATACCACCAAACTGACAGCACTTTTAAACTGCTTCAACATGAATAATCCCTGCCTGGCATTTTTATAAATGGTCAGGTTCCGGGAACCTGAAACCGGGATTATATGATGTTCGGGAACGGTTTGCAGGTATTCCTCACAGCGATTCCCATTCCAGAGATAAAAGTCACCCGGCAACCAATTCCACCTCCGTTATCACTTCAATCGCACACATACTCAGGAATGTCCCGAAATAATTTCGACATTTTGAACTCGATCTCCGTTCATCCTGAGCTTGTCGAAGGGTGATTGGCACAATACATGAGGCCGGAGTTCACGCCCTTCGACAGGCTCAGGACGAACGTAGTTTTGAAACCCAGAAATATGCAAATTATTCCGGGGCAATTCCTTAAATGATGAACAACCTCTGGTTTGCATCCTCCCTGCGCCTCAGTTACATTACGCGACAGTGTCTATACAGACCGGCAGTCAGTCCATGAAATATAATAGCCCGTCGATCAATAACGATTTTTTCCTTATCTGACCTCAAAGCATTGGCACAAATGGAAGCTTTTGACGATATCCGCCCTTACCATGACCATGAGGTCCGGCCTACACTGGCTCGCCTGTTAACTGATAAAGACCTGCTCCAGGTGATGGCAAAGCACCGTTACCCCGGTTTAACCCGGCAGTTTTCCGGAGCCATGGCCTGGATCACCTCTCTGGCGTTAAAGTACAAAACACGGAATATCCATAATGTCCGGGATTTTCAGGCCATGATCGAGCCCTATCTGACCCGGGTGATCAAAACCACCACCCATAAGGTGTCTTTTTCCGGCATTAAGCACCTGAACAAGGACAAGGCCTACCTGTTTCTGTCCAACCATCGGGATATTGTTCTGGATCCGGCCCTGGTCAACTACGCGCTCTACCTTAACGATATGGAAACCTGCCAGATTGCCATTGGCGACAACCTGGTCAAACGTCCTTTTGTCAGTGACCTGATGCGTCTGAACAAAAGCTTTATCGTCAAACGCTCACTGTCCGGGCGACGGGAAAAGCTGCTCGCCTTCCAGAATCTCTCTGCCTACATTCATCACTGTATCGATGAAGGCCAGCCGGTCTGGATTGCCCAGAGCGAAGGCCGGGCCAAGGATGGTAATGACCAGACCGATCCGGCCATTATCAAGATGTTTAACCTGAGCCGTCGTGGCAGGCTGGGCGCTTTTGCTGACAATATTCGCTCACTGAATATTGTACCGGTCTCCATCTCCTACGAGTTCGACCCATGCGACTGCGACAAGGCCCGGGAACTCTATGAGAAACAACAGACCGGTCAGTATCAGAAAGCCGACGATGAAGATTTGAAAAGCATCGTTACCGGCATAGATGGTTACAAAGGGCATGTGCATGTTGCGTTTGGCAAACCGCTGACAGAAGACTTTGAAGATGCCGCCTCGGTGGTTCAAGAGGTTAACCATCAGATTCACCATAACTATCAGTTGCAGCCATCCAATCTGTTTGCCTGGAAAGCGATCAGCAGTGAGATCAACCAGCATGAGCAGGTTATTCAGGTTCCGGGGATCGGTCAGTTATTCCCGGCCATCGATCTGCAGAAAAAACGCGATGAATTTACCCGACACCTGCAGCGCTGCCCTGAGCCATACCGCCCCTGGTTCTTAAAGATGTATGCCCAGCCGGTGATTAATCGTTTCCGTTACGGTTCATAAACATGAAGGAATCATCTGCACAACGTGAAGCACACCTTTCTCACAAGTCTGCAACGCAGGTGTACAAAGTCTGTGTAATGATTCCCTCCCCCTGGCTTGAAACAGTCAAGGAGGCCCTGTTCGCTGCCGGCGCTGGTCGTTATGGATCCTATGATTGCTGTTGCTGGCAAACCCCGGGGACCGGCCAGTTTCGTCCCTTGCCGGGAAGCCAGCCCTTCTCCGGGCAACCCGGCGAAATCCATTCAGAAGAAACCTGGAAAGTAGAAATGCTTTGTCAGGAGCGGTTTTTAAAACCCGCCATTGAGGCGCTACTGCGGGCGCACCCTTATGAAATGCCTGCCTTCGATGTTCACCCGGTCAGTCTTGCCGTTGCGGAGGCGTAACATACTCAAGCCTCATGGGAAATACGCCTTCCCGACGATCGGCAAAATAATAGCGAAGCGTCCGGGTTATGGTAGAAAATGCCAGTTGGTCCCAGGGAATCTCATCTTCTGTAAAGAGGGCCACCTCCAGACTCTCCTCCCCCGGGGCAAAATCCGGCCGTTCCAGTCTCGCCAGAAAAAAAGCCGACAGCTGACCGACATGCACCACATTAAACAGCGTATAAAGTGACTCAATGGTAACATCCGCACAGGCTTCTTCGCGGGTTTCCCGTGCCGCACCCTCTTCGATGGTTTCGTCCAACTCCATAAAACCACCGGGCAGTGTCCAGAACCCCTTTCTGGGCTCGATTGCCCGTTTACACATCAATACCTTATCCCGGTATACGGGCAGGCAACCGGTGATAACCCGAGGGTTCTGATAATGGATGGTATGACAGTGACTGCACACATCCCGCAGGCGATGATCCCCCTCAGGCACCTTTCTTTGAGTCTTATGACCGCAGACACTGCAGTAATGCATAGAGGATCCTGTCATCAACGTTCACTCCTTGTTTCTGGCAGAGGGGTAAAAAGGACCATAAGTAGTTAACCAAATGAAATCATATATTTCTGACTAAGTTGTCAGTCACTCTGCGGCGTTGCAACTCCGGTCACATAGCTACGGCTATGCTCCCTACGTTGCGCCTTGCATAGCAACTGCCCACTTAGCCAGAAATATACGATTCCATTTGGCCAACTACTTACCAGAGTAACAAACCCTCAGGGATGAACAAACTCTTTTACAGGATACACGACGAAGAGTTAATAAAAGGCAGAATGACCATCCACTCTGTGCAGGCAACGAAACATCAACAAGCCCTGAGAACACTGGATAAATCCGGCTGAGCTACTTATGATAAATTCAAGTCCCTTGCAAGGATGCCTCTGAAGTCACCATGATGTTGAACCAGGTTGAAGAACGGCTGCTAAACCACCAGCCCAGAACAATAAATGCCCAACTGCCAGAAGCCGCAGTGCTGATACCCATTACCAATGCACCGGAACCAGAGCTGGTGTTTACCCGGCGGGCACCCCACATGAGCACCCACAGTGGCGAGGTTGCGTTTCCGGGGGGCAAGCGGGACCTGTCCGACAGAGACCTGGTCCATACCGCATTGCGAGAATCCTTTGAGGAGATCGCCCTGCCCCCGGAAGCCGTCAGAATCATTGGCCAAACCGGCTCGGTGGTCTCGCGCTTTGGTCTGGAAGTCACCCCTATTGTCGGGATTATTGCCGCAGACACACCACTAAGAGCCAATATGGCGGAGCTGGATCGTATTTTTAAAGTCCCGTTAAGCTACTTTCTGGACAAGGACAACCTGACGTTCAACCATTGGAAACTGCGCAACCAGGACTACATGATGCCGTCTTTTTACTATGAAGAGTATCTGATCTGGGGGCTGACTGCCGTGATGCTGGTGGAGTTCCTGAACATTACCCTGGATGCCGACATCTCACTGAACGCACCTCACTTCAACAGCCATTTCCCCCGGCATAAGTAGCTAACCATATGGCCAGCTACTTAAGGGATGATTTAGTTTTGTTCCAGGGCCGGGTGATAGATAACCAGTCGCTGGTTTTTGTCCGGTGTGGTTATTATTGTTGATTCCCGGTCAGGTGCAGGCCACTCAATCACCAGTTTGTCAATGCTCCTGTCCCGTCCCAGGCCAAAGTGGGACTGCCGGGGGTTGGCGGATACGTAGTTGTTCTCAAAGCGCAACTCCCGATACTGCACCCCCTGATCAGTATGCAGATAGAGCTTGGCTCCCAACGCCTCGGTATTTCCCGGTAAACCCACCAGCTTTACCGATAGCCAGTCATTGTTGTCTGTATTGTTGTTGCGATAGAACGTTGGCCTGCCTTCCCAGTTGCTGATGACAATATCAATATCGCCATCCTGCTGATAATCAAAGCAGACAATACCACGACCATCATTCACCTCAGTTAACCCCCACGCGGCAGACTCCTCTGAAAATGTCATACCACCCTGGTTAATAAACAGCCTTGGTCTGGCGTTATTAAATGCCTCGTGGCTTTGCAAAAACTGAAGGTTCTGCTGTTTCTCCAACCCGGAATTAAAAACAGCGGTTTCCGGAAGGGCACCATAACCGGTGGCATGAAAGATATCCAGCAAACCGTCGTTATTAAAATCAGCAGCACAACTGCCCCAGCCCCAGCCTCCTTTTTGCAAACCTGTTTTTTCGGTCGCTTCCCGGACGTTAAAATTGCCGATATTTTCATATAGCCGGTTTCCAGTGTATTTCCGATTCCGCTCAGCGCTGTAAATACTGCTTTCAAACCAATCCATGTCACCATCATTATCAAAATCGGCGATGGCTGCCCCCATGCCAAAACTGCCATTAATGACATTAATATCCGTAATATCCTGCAAGCCTTCAGACGTTGATTGCCAGAGTTGCGAGGTAAAAAAATCGGCTGTCAACAGCACATCCGGAACACCGTTATTATCAAAATCGACCATATTGGGGGTAAAGGTAAAATCACTATCCCCAAACAACGGCAGATCATGCTGCTGGTGAATCACGCCATCCCCATGCAATAACTCTCCATAGCTGCCTCTCAGCCCGGGATAGGCAATACCCTCAGGCCGCAGGTTACGATAGCCATGATTGCGCCACACCTGTGGCTGACGTGCTGACTTGTAGCTACGCCAGAAGGCCATCACCATATCCAGATGGCCATCCTGATCAAGATCACCAAAACTGGCGTTTAACGTCGGCCCCTGAACATTGCTCAGCACCATGGATGATGGCGCTTCAACCATATTGAAAATAATCTGGGGAAAGTAACTGCCACTGTTACCGAGAAAGAGATCGGCCTTGTAGTCACCATCAATATCTGCCACCAGCGGAGTAATGGCACCGGTTGTGTTGATTTTCACCAGCGGCAGCATCTCTTTTCGAAACCCACCGGATGGCTGCTGATAGTAGACAATGACATTCCCCTGATTATCATTGAAAATCAAATCATCCAGGCAATCGTGATCAATATCAAATGCCGATACGCCAGACCAGTTGACGATATCCATTATCCATCCGGGCTTAACCAGACCAATAACCCGCCGATGGTCCAGACCGCTGGACCGGGTGATATTCGTCAACGGTGTGGTAACAGCATCAACAGATTTCATGTCGGTGGCATTTCTTGCACAGCCATGAACGGGAGGTGGTGCTACAGCCACCCGTTCACCTGATAATTCTGGCGCTGGAACCAAAGGCAGCGCCGATTGCTTTACATCATCCGCTTTATCCTGTTCCGTAATAATGGGCTGCCGGTCAACCAGATAGTCTATACACTGACGTTTATTCACACACGAGTCTGTCAATGTGTTAAGAAACGCAATCAATGCCTCAATCTGAGACGATTTCAAATGGTAAGGCAGCCGCAGGTAACCCGGGCCTTCCTTCGCTATATTGCGGATAGTCTGAGCTAATGACGACTTATTTTTTCTGTCATCCATCTGCTGGAATTGCCAGTGCAGCGTATGCGCCTCTATTACCTGGTAAAGAGACCCGGCTGAACCATTGTGAAAATAAGGCCCTGTCAAGGCAACATTCAGCAGACTTGGGGTACGGAACGAATAGGGCATCTGCCTGAAATTGAAATTTTTACGACCGTAGTCCAGGCCGCGCCCATTCGCTCCCCGTCCGTAGGGCGCAACACCGATATTATAAAAGCGCTCATCGGACAAATTATTGCCACTGTGGCACCCTGCGCAACCGGCACCATTGCGAACTACTGGAGTAAAAAAGAGCTTTAGCCCCTCTTTTTCCAGGGGTGTCAAATCACCTTTGCCTTTTACGTAACGAAAAAAAGCATTGTCGATAAACACCAGGTGCCCCTGAAACCTGGATAATGCCTCGGTAACCCGGTCGATATGGATCATCTCCTGGCAAGTGGCTGCCTCTGACTCGGCAAACGCCTGCCGGAAAACGCTGCACCACTGCGGGTTAGACTGAAGTCGTTGTATGATGATTTCATAGAGTTCATGGTGATTGTAATGCGCATCTTTCAGGCCCTTCATTTCGAAGGGAGAGACCATCGGCAGCCGGGCCTGTGCCTGCAACAGGTTCTTCTCCTCATAGCATTCCGGTCGCACATTCGAATAGCCATTACCAAGACGCACCAGCCGTCCATTACCACCAACACCACAGGCAGGTGAGGCCGTGCCAGCGTCGGGTAACGCTTCCTGAAGGTACTGCAAACGACCATCCCAGAATAGATTCTCTCTGTACAGCGATGCATTAAATACCGTTGGTGAGTTTCTGGGGATCAGCAGCTCTTCGTATTGGTCCGGATACAGACCTTTCAGGGCATCCAGCCGCTTTTGCCCGAACAGCGTGTGGTCGTTAACGATCACACCGACGGGCAGTGCCAGACCATCACCGCCAGCAGTTTGGGGATGATGGCAACTGGCACAGGATACGGCACCACTGAGGCTTAAATCGGGGCTGAAAAATAACTTTTTGCCTAACTTCACTACTGGAGAGGTGAACGGCTCCACAGGTGTATCCGGCTCAGGTGTGCCGGTAATCTGATGGGATCTGAGCAACTTCCCGATCGATGCGTCTGAAATATCCGTTAACAGGTCAGCATCTGCAAACCGGGAGAGCCCAAAAAAGAGAACGCCAAGATAAAAGAATACGGTTTTATTGTTCATAGCAATCAGACTAATGAGTTCCTTCATTAGCTAACATCGACAGAGCAATCAGTAACTTTTGAATGGGCGTTTACCGCTTACTCCCGATAAGCTGTTGCCGGAGTTCCGGGTAGGCGGTATTGTCTGAAAGCCAGATATCCAGAAAGGTTCTGGCCAGCTGTAAATCGTCAATACTGCCCAGAAAACGGTGGCCGAAATAAAAACGTCCGCCGGATGCCGACAGCACAAAAACCAGGCGGTCACCCGCACGAACGCCCTGCCATATTTTACTGAGTTGCTTAAGCCAGCGTTTTCTATTCTCCCGGGATACCCCGAGGTGAACCCACTGCTGGTCTGTTGCCGAAAGCAACCGTTTTTTACTGATCTTTCGTCGATAGTCGATAAGCAGTGCCACATCAGTGGAAGCGGGTTTAGCAGCGTCATAACGGCCGGAGGGTGTTTTCAACTGAGCATCATAAATATCCCATAACCCCCATTTCAAGGTTGAATGCCCAACCGTCTGCCACCGCTCCCAGACAGGATAATACTGTTTATCATTTTTTATAGTGTCCCGGGCAAAACTCTTTGCAGAAAACAGAGGTATCAAAAGCACCAGCAAAATGGCTACGTTGGAAAGACCGGCAACGTAGAACCTGACTCCATTTTTTTTCATGGCGAACCCTTTGCCTTATTATGAATAGCTATTATCAGGCTATACGAATAAATTCTTCAAAAGGGTTCACAGGGTTATTGGGCAAATGCATTCTTATACTCTTGCAAAGCCTGTTGCCTGTACAACGCGCTCACTCCCTGATTTCTGTCTGACAGGCGTGGCACAGGATTCGCCAGGTACTAATTTATCTTCTTAAGGGGCGACTCTTTATAGGGCAGTGGTTCCGTCAAAACAATAGGGGGATTAGCTGCATCTTTATTCTTTTGGTCATCGCCTTCACAGTAAACACCACTATTGAGAGCTTCATTAGCCTGGCTTACGTCAAGCACCGAGGTACTTCCGGGCTGATTTACCACTGGCAATTGATTGGGGGTGGCTTCATCAGGCACAGATATACTACGGTACCAGAGTAAATCTTCAGCCGCTAAAGCCACACAAGTCGCACAGCCACCACCAACACCACCCAGACATAATGCTTTCAGAATTTCAGCTTTTGTACACAAACTGATCAGATACCCGAATGTTGCACCAGCGCCACATCCAGCGCAGAGCATGCCAGCGCTTAAAGCCACATATTCAATAGCATTCTGCCGCGCTGGCGTAATTACCGGACAAGCACTTCGAATAGTTGCCATACAGCCTGTTGCATTCATAACCTCAACCTTACTTAAGTTTATTTACCTAAACTCTGACTAGGTTGTTTGAAGAAAGTTTCCCATTCTGTCAAAAAAAGAGAGTATTCATTTCGCCATAAACATCCGGACACTCTTGATCCGGTTATCTTTCACCTGCAGGATCTCAAAACGGCAATTCTTGATTTTCCAGCACACGCTGGCCTCGGGAATGGCTTCCATCTCTTCCGTAATCAGGCCATTAATGGTTCGGGCATCGTCCGTTGGCAGATTCCAGCCCAGCGCCTTGTTAACATCCCGAATGGAGGCTGAGCCATCGATGATATAACTGCCATCCCCCTGGGGCGTAATATCCTGGCTGCTGTCGGAGACATCGGTGGTAAAGTCACCGACGATCTCCTCAAGAATATCTTCCAGGGTCACCAGGCCCATAATATCGCCGTACTCGTCCACAACCAGGGCGGTTCTCTCCTTGGCCTTCTGGAAATTGAACAACTGGGTATGCAGAGGCGTAGATTCCGGAACGTAATACGGTTCAGCGGTTTCCTGCAACAGTGTTGCCTTGTTGACCTTTTCCAGCGTCAGCAATCGGGCAATCTTGCGCATATGAAGTATACCGACAATATTATTGATATCACCGCGATACACCGGCAGGCGGGTATGCTGACAATCCCTTAGCTGGTTAATAATTTCTTTAATATCATCCTCAATATCGACACCGTATACCTCATTTCTGGGTACCATAATGTCATCAACCCGCACTTTCTCCAGGTCAAGAATGCCCAGCAACATGCCTCGGCGCTTCTTCGGCAGGCGCAGGCCGGATTCGTTCACCAGCGTCCGCAATTCTTCACTGGTCAGCTGATCCTCACCTTCCTGGCCCGGCCGTATCCCTAACGGCCTCATCAGCAAAGCGCAGATCCAGTTCACCAGCACCACCATCGGATAGAGCACTTTCAACAGAGGAACCAGCACCATGGATGCCGGAAAGGCGACCTTTTCCGGATACATGGCAGCGATGGTTTTGGGCGTCACCTCACCGAAAATCAGCACAATAAAGGTCAACCCCAGGGTGGCAATAGCAATACCGCTGTCTCCCCAGAGACGGACAGCAATAATGGTGGCCAGGGCAGAGGCCAGAATGTTAACAAAATTGTTGCCGATCAGAATGACCCCAATCAGTCGATCAGGTCTGTCCAGCAGGCTGCTGGTTCTTTTCGCTGCCCGGTTACCCTTGCGGGCAAGGTGCCGGAGACGATAGCGATTGATGGCCATCATCCCGGTTTCCGAACTGGAGAAAAATGCAGAAAACAGCAGAAGAAAAATCAGTGCGCCTATCAATGCGCTTAAGGGTGCTTCACTCAACGAGTTGTCGCCTTTTGTCAGAACCAATGCGGTAAAATCACCTATTTTACCTGCTTCAGGGCGAAGTCCCAAGCCCGGGTGTTTGCCAATATGCAATGAGCCAGTACTTTTCTGACTTCGTATGGTTACCGAACCATGAAAAGCCAGCAGGTGCATTGGACGCTTTGGCTGTAGAGGGAACTAATTATTGGGTGAACTGTCAAAATTATTATTCATTCGGTATGACTTAATCACACCGGTACGGCAAGGATAGCCAGAGGAGGTAACAAGCATGGATCCGCTCAGTGTTAGAACACTCGCCTTTAAAACAATAGATGCAACAAAAGAAAAAGAGTTGCCTGATCAACGTTGTGTTAGTTTATCTAACCAACTTGTTAAGACAGGCACCGCCTTTGCCAGAGAAGTTGGAAAAAGCGAAGAGGTAATCCTGCCGATTACTAGTTCTTCTAATCAGGCTTTGAAAACCAATGTTGATTTCACCAATAAGCCTGAGCCTGAAGTAGCAGTCATTAATAACCCAGCTGTGAAAATCACTGAGACAGCACTGACAACGCCGACTATTGAGCCAACAAAAATCCCTTCGAAAGCAGCCAAAGCCGAAACTGAGTCGTCCAATCTTCCGATCATTGATCAATCGTTGATTGACTCCAGTGATATCCCGAAAACCACCTTGCTACAGCATTATTTTCCATCCAGTCTCTCACCTGATGCCCAGACCATTGCCCGCCCCGTTCATGGTGTCCAGCACAGTTGCCGGACGGCGATCTGGGCCGTAGCCCTGTTGCAACAGCGTAAACAGCACGGCGATCCCCAGGCGCTGGCATTTCCCGACAACATGGTACCGCTGCTGATCAAAGCCTGTCTGTTTCACGACACCGGCCGTGAAGGCGATGGGCTCGATACGGAGGAGTGGGAGCGAGCCAGTGCTGACAACCTGATGGAACACCTGCGCAACTGTGGCATGGCGCAGTCTCTGGCCTGGCAGTGTGGTGAAGCCATTTGCCACAAGGATAACCCTGAGGGCTGCGAGCTTCTGCCAGAGGCGATACAGACCCTGCGCAGTCTGCTCCATGATGCGGATACACTGGAGGTTATGCGGGTAAGGGATTGTTTTTACATGGACCGGCTGGAGTGTTTTGCTGCCTGTCAGGATGATCACCAGAGGAAAGAGTGGCGCACGCTGGCTGAAGAGGTCTGCCGGGTGATTGCCAGGCAGGGTGACCTCTGGTTTCCGATCAAGTTGCAGGACAGTGCCACAGATCGCGAACACTTCTTCAGCATCGGTGCCGCCAGCAAGTGTGAAAACAGGAAAAAACAGTGGGAACACCATCCTTCGCCATTCAGTTATCAGCTTCACAGCATAGGTGAACAGTCCGCTGTTATCCGGGCGTTAATCTCCCCTTATACCGAACACCCGGCAGAACCACAGGCACCCTCTTTCTCCCTGGCACAACTGACTCCACCCGGTGCGGATATAAAAGAGTGCCAGGGCAGTTGGCCAAAAGGGCTGTATAGCGACCCCGTTAGCCAACAGGTCTATTACATCAAACCGACCAGCGGTGAGCTGAGTGCGCAAAACCAGCGACTGATGGGCAACCTGGCCCGACTGCTGGGCATCACCGTACCCGAGAGCTTTGTGCATCAGGAACAGGGTCATTTTTATCTGGTCAGTGCTGTCCCCGAACAATGGCAGGGTAAACTCAAAGGCGGGGAGGAGACCCTGCGCTCCCTGTCTTGTGAACAGTGGGCCAGATTACTGCTGATTAATGTGATTGTCGGTAACGAAAGTATGGTGAACAGTGACTGGGAGGGCATTGAACTGACCCCGGAAGGGGAACCGGTGATGTTCCACTGGGACTTTGCCGGGATGGCGACTCGCTACCCATGTCCTGAGAAACCAGACCCCGCCCCCAAAGCGGATGATTTTTCCTCCATGCCGATGCTGCTGAATAAACTGCGAGACCCTCAGGCGCCCCCCATGAACTCGCTGCCCATCCACAACCCCTGCGTCGATATCCTTGCGCAATTGGATGATGACTTGCTGGGCCATACCCTGAAAGATATCTTGCACCAGGTTGACTGGCAGGCCCTGGACCGGCTGATCGAACACAGCGGTTTCCTGCCCGGTGACCGCAGCTGGTTAAGGCAGACCATTCACGATCGTATTGCCTGGCTGACCACCCGCTTGCCCAATACCCTGGCGGCAGATGAGCGGGTATCCATGGCGGAATACAAGGCGATTGAGGCGGCGGGTATCCGGGGTGGTTGGCTGCCGGTCAAAGGCCGGGATATCCAGGGCGGACAGATTGGCATTAGCCAGTTACTGGATGCCAATGGCCAACCCATCACCCGGATGACCCTCAAGTTATCACAGGAAGCCGGCAGCAAACTGGCGGATAACCTGGCCCTGGAACGGGGATTGCACCGACTGGCCAGCCAGGTTAAATATGTCAACCATACCCTGAACGTAAATTACCGCGACTGGCGCAGTGAGCTGACCAGCCTGGCCAATGACTGTGACGGCCTGGCCAGGCAGCTAACCAACGATAAAACACGATGGGGTAATGAGCATCACGATACCATTGACAAGACCGTGGTGACTCTGCAGGACATTGTTGAAAAGTGCCGGGCAGCGTTAACTGCTGACGTGCCGTCCATTGAAAAACTGCCATTAATTAAAATTCCCCTGCCTGCTCCTGAGTTTCCTGCACGAGTCAGCTCAAGAACCGGCGAAGAAGTTGAGGCAAAAGTACAACTGGCGGAATTCAGCCACGGTTTTGCCAAACTGACAGGCCAGAGCGTCAGTTACCTGGATCAGGAACAGCTGGATGAAGGCGGCCTGACTGCCTCACCGGTACATGGGGTTGAACTCGAAGCGGACGTCTGTGAGGGCGGCAGTCTACTGTTTTTTCCTCCGAACCTGCCTGATGCCCTTACCTTTGAAAATCAACTGATCATCACCTTTCCAGGACACGATAAATCAGTGGTTGAGGCGTTGTTCAGGGAACTGGCAATGCTGGGCATTGATGGCGAGCGGCCAAATACTGTTGACCTGGAAGAGCAATGGCTGGACGCCCTGGCCGACTTCCACGGTTGCCTTGGTGATATGAACCTCGCCGTGGCAGCGGATATCAATATTCCGGTAAACACCAGCAAAAAAGCGTTTCTTAAACGGTTGCTGAACCTCAGTGACGAAAAACTGGATTGTTTCAACCATTCCAGTATTCGCGCAGGACGTTGGGTGCATTACGGCCCGGGGTTTCCCCATGGCATTGGGGCAGACCCAGCAAGGAAGTTCTGCCCCGGCCACAGTATAAACTTTTCTCCAGACCGGCTCCGGAGCATTAAAGAGTTGGTGAACGAGAGCCTGGAAAATGAAGCAGCTCTGATCTCCTTTGGGCGACGTACTCAGATCGGGATAAAACCGTCCGGGAATGCCGCGGGTATGCACTTCAGAATAAATTTCAATACAGAACAAGTATTTACCCGAGTTATGGAGATAATGCAGGCAGAAAATCTGGCGGATCAGTCCAAAAAAGAATTCACAGGTGCCATGTCTATGGTCCTGCAACCTGAAGCGCTCCGCCGCCTGGATACAATATCTTTTAAAAATCACGATCCTTTCAGTACATGCCAATACCCCGAACTGAAAGCCTACATCCACAATCAGAAAGTCATTCCGCAGTCAACGGATGATTACCAGAAATTGGTTCAGGGAGATGCGGGGCAGGAAACTTGTTTTTCCAATCCTCTGTCCTTGCATGATGAGTTGAACAAACTTGAGATCAGTTCTCCTGAAGATCAGCAACATCTGTTGCATTCACTGAAGAAACGCTATAGCCACTGGCCCGACGGGCGCCCGCTGGAACAGCTTTTTCAGCAATCCTGGTCCAACTGCTACCATGAGTTAACCTATAAATACAGCAAGGTTGACGAAAACTTCAGAAATCTCATCAAGGCTTGTGGCAAAGAGAGCATTCAACGGCTGGTTGAGCAAAACCCCCAGCTGTTGGAGGGACAGCTGGATTCGCTGGATGGGTTGCAACTGAAGGGTGATTATGAAATATATGGCATTGATTTCCGCCGCTGTTCCATGAACGGTACCGTGTTGCAATCCGTTAAATTCAAGGAGTGTAAATTTGATACCGCGGTGTTAAACCGCGTCACTGTTGAAAATGTCAGATTTAGTGCCTGTTATTTTGAAGGTGAGCAATTTTCATGGTCGGTATTGGACAATGCTTGTTTTGACCCGGACACCGGGATTGACGGCTGGGTATTTGAAAGTACAGACCTGCTTTCCCAAATCATATATCAGTCGTGTGTTAATCAGCAGGAAGAGTTCAATCTGGCACAATGGCTGGAGGTGATGATGAAAAATCATTTTTTACGGGGCCCCTCAACACCTTTGGACGATTTAAGCCAGGATATCCTGTCACAACACAAGGAAGAAATCATCGAAGCTTATCCACAGCAACTTAGCGGGATTATCCGGGAAAATCTCAATATTAAATTCATAAATACTGGCCATGCAATGGGTTTTATCAGGAATAACCCAAAATTCTATGATGCCAGCAAAATCAAAGATCTCAGAGATTTATATTTAGATTTCAGAACCGTCTTGCTAAGAGACGGACATTATCCGGGGGGGAAAAAAGGCCCATTGATTGAATTAATGCCACGGGTATCCGGTGAGTGCAATGGTTTGCCTCTGGCATCGGGTAAGTGCAATCAGTTGCCCCGGGAAGCATTACTGGTGTTGATGTTAAACATTATGAATCTCTTGATGTTCCCTCAATCCGATAATGACTACAGGGAATTCGGCGTCAATACCCACAGCGCAGATGATCAAAACGATTGCCGGAAGAACATGTCTGAGTCCAATAACGGAAGCACAAAAAATAACGCAATACCGTACGCGGAATTAGATGGCCTGCCGCTTCATCATCTGAATGCTTACAGAGCACAGTTCTGTCGCTATAACCTCCAGAATTACCGGAATTACCTTGATAAGCTCTGGGAAGAATGCTCAGAAGAGAGTCAATTAACCATAGCCAGGCACTGCCTGATTCAGCAAAATGTTGCCGTTAGCCACAATACGACAAGGAAATTTATGCATTTATTGCTGACAAAAAATCACCAGGAAAAATCTCTGCTGGACAACTATAACGCTAACATGGCAAAGCACATAAAAAACCAGCAGGCGTACAACCAGTTGATTACGGATCATTTTGGCTCATGGTTACGTGACAGGACAGTGATTGACACATCCCTGCCAACCACGAATTAAGACGGAATCGGGATTCAAGAACTGAAATCGCGAATTTGGAAAATTATGTCAACGGTGCCTGAAATATTCGGCAATGTACCGACCAGAGCAGCGATGACTGCACCCGCTATGTAGAGAGGCGTCTCTACCCTGGCAATGTATGGTCCATGGATTTAACCGGAGAAGGCCCACTGTCGCTGACCGCGGCCGATGGTACTGCATTGCACAACATGACGTTCTGACTTACCAGCTAATCCCATGCCCGGCATGGGATTGCTGTTTGCGCTCGGCAAGCCCCTTCAAAAGCAGGACTGCCCGGAAACCACGCAGTCAAGCACCAGCCTTGAGCCAAAGTAAGCAAGCACCAGAAACAGGACGCCGGCCAGAGTCCAGCGAACGGCCGTCTGCCCACGCCAGCCAAATCGCCAGTGGCCAATCAACAGTGCCGCAAAAAGACACCAGGCGGTGATGGATAATATCGTTTTATGCACCAGCCGCTGGGCAAACATATCTTCCAGGAACAGAAACCCACTGCCCAGCGAGAGTGTCAGCAAAATAACCCCAAGGACCAGAAACTCAAATAGCAGCCGCTCCATGGTTTGCAACGGCGGCAGTGTTCTGATGGTATGCCGGTGAGTACGCAGCTGGTGTTCCTGGAAGGAGAGCAGAATGGCCTGAAATGCCGCCACCATCAGAATGCCATAGGCCATAACCGAAAGAAGCACATGGGAAACCATGGATGATGCGGTGTTCCAGACAATATGTTCAACCGGTGCCAGCAGGGCCAGCACAATGGCCAGCATGGTGACCGGCAGAATCATCACCAGCAGGCTTTCCGAGGGTTTTTTCAAACTGCTCAGGAGCACCATCATGGTCACCATCATAGAGGTCAGCGATCCCATGGTGAACACGCCAAGGTTGATGCCCCGCTCAGTATGGATGGAGATGTATAACGCAATAATGTGGAAAATCAGGCCAAGGGCGGTAATCAACAGAACCAGCGATTTGGGCATTTCACGCCCACTGTTTCGCAACCCCTGTCCAACCGTGCCTGCCAGATAGCAACCAAGCGCACCCATACTGACGAACAAGACACTCATTAGCGAAAGCCTATTTATCCCCAAAAGCAGCAAAAAAAGCAGGAAGCCCTGTAAGACCACAGGCTTCAACGTAAAGCAGCATCGGCAGTTTGTCATATTACCCGGCGCTAGACAAACAACCTTTCACCGGATCCGCTGAAATGGATGCCGCTTTAGTTTTGATTCCTATATAATGGCCGACATTCTGTGCGTTCAACCGCATAAACACCTTAGATCAGGGTAATTCCCAGAATGTTCGAAAATTTAACCGAACGCCTGTCCCGCACACTGAAAACCGTAACCGGGAAGGCCAAACTCACCGAAGACAATATCAAGGACACCCTGCGCGAAGTGCGCATGGCCCTGCTCGAAGCAGACGTGGCCCTGCCGGTGGTTCGAGAGTTTATCAACCGGATCAGGGACCGGGCCATCGGGCAGGAAGTTCAGTCCAGCCTCAGCCCGGGCCAGGCGTTTGTCAAAATTGTCCAGAATGAACTGATTGAGGTGATGGGTTCGTCCAACGACGAACTGAACCTGGCCACCCAGCCACCGGCCGTGATCCTGATGGCCGGTCTGCAGGGTGCCGGTAAAACCACCTCTGCGGCAAAACTGGGTAAATGGCTGAAAGAGCGCCAGAAGAAATCCGTTATGGTGGTCAGTGCTGACGTTTACCGTCCTGCGGCGATCAAACAGCTGGAAACCCTGGCCCAGGAAACCGGCCTGAATTTTTTCCCGTCGTCTGCTGACCAGAAACCGGTAGATATTGTTAATGGCGCGATTCATGAAGCCCGCATCAAGCACGCGGATGTCCTGATTGTCGACACCGCCGGTCGTCTGCATATCGATAACGATATGATGGCTGAAATCCAGCAGCTGCACAGCGCCATCAACCCCATAGAAACCCTGTTCGTGGTGGATGCCATGACCGGCCAGGACGCGGCCAATACCGCCAAGGCGTTTGGTGATGCCCTGCCATTGACCGGTGTTATCCTGACCAAGGCGGATGGGGATGCCCGTGGTGGTGCAGCGCTGTCGGTGCGCCAGATCACCGGCAAGCCCATCAAGTTTATCGGTATGGGCGAGAAGACCGATGCCCTGGAGCCTTTCTATCCGGACCGTATCGCCTCCCGCATCCTGGGTATGGGGGATATTCTCTCCCTGATCGAGGAAGCCGAGCGCAAGCTGGACCGCAGCAAGGCGGACAAGCTGGCCAGCAAGCTGAAGAAAGGCAAAGGCTTTGATCTGGAAGATTTCCGTGACCAGCTGCAGCAAATGAAGAAAATGGGTGGACTCAGCGGCATGATGGACAAACTGCCCGGCATGGGCGGCATGGCACCACAGCTTCAGGGTCAGATGGACAACAGGATTTTTGTCCAGATGGAAGCCATCATCAACTCCATGACCCCGGCTGAGCGCGCCAACCCGGACATCATGAACGGATCCCGTAAAAAGCGCATAGCCGCTGGTTCCGGTACCCAGATCCAGGACATCAACCGACTCATCAAGCAGCATAAGCAGATGAGTAAAATGATGAAAAAAGTCACCAAAAAAGGCGGCATGAGCAAACTGATGCGGGGCATGTCGTCCAGGAAAGGCCAGCTACCCGATGGCATGGGCGGAATGGGTGGCATGATGCCTCCCGGTGGCGGCAAAAAGTTTCCGTTTTAACAACCCATTAATTGCCAGCTCCAAAAACAGGGCTGGCGCTTTGAATTAAATGGCAATTTTTCTTGAACACCGTAATTTATTTCAATCCCGAATAATAAATAAAATCCACATTCCGAACATTTACGAATTTTTGCTGTCTAAATATCTGCGTAATTAGAAATCAAGTCAGGTAAAGGACCTCTGTTTTTAATCACTGCTCCTGTTCAAAGACCCAAATCCGGGTAAATGAATAAGGCATTTATTTTAACAAACCAAAACGAGCAATGACCTTATAACAAATTAAATTTTGACCATCAGTTTAATGGAGTATTCGAAGTGGATAAGATTACCCGGCCCAACCATGATTATTCAAGCTGGCCAGGAAGCCAACCTGACCCGCAACGCCAAGACTTAACATCTGGCCGTCCACGCAGCAACAGTCTTTGCCTGGGTGCACTCAGCTGTACAAGAGATGGTGCCAACTGCACCGGCATGAGTGATGTCGGCAACATTCCGATTCAAGATCGAACGATCGAAATTCCCGTTCACCAGCCCACACCAAACTCCGCCCCTACTCCAAAGACTGATACCAGATCGGAAGAGACATCAGCTCATCCCAGTCAGGACACCCCCCCATTATCTCCTCCGGAGAGCCCCACTCCAACAGCTGAAGCTAGCTTGCCTTATCTAGTCTGCTATAACTACCTGATGCATCATCTGGGAACTATCACGCAAAAGCAAAAGCCTGATCTGAAGAAGCCAAATGTTGATCCACAAGAGCGAAAGTCTGATCCACAAAAACAAAAACCTGTTCCAAAACCTCGAAAATCTATTGGTGCAAAATCTCTCCAGCAAACGCAGAAACCTGTTCCGAATCAGCGAAAATGTATCCCGCAAGAGCAAACACTTACCCAGAGCGATATGGCCAATCGGGAGGGGCAAGGAGTTAAGGAGCCATCGGAGAACGCAACCAGCGCTGCCTGCCCTTCTCCGACACCACAGCTAACACACTCATTCGGCAATGTTTCATTAACCATGTATTCAGGCATCCAGGCAAAAAATAACAACTGTTCACTGGCTGCCTTTTTTATGGCTCTATCAAACAACGGAGCATTGAATACATTGATTGGCGAGATTGAAGCCGGAACCAGTAAACTAAAATCGAAAGGCAAAATGCAAGAAGCCAATACTCTGGATGAATTTTTACCGATATGTAGACATTTTCACTTTGATGAAAATACCAATGGCTACATTGCCGATGAGGGCCTGGACCGCATAAGAACACTTTTCAAACTCAACAATGGAACACTCAGCACGCCCCTTTCATTACCGGAAATTATCAAAGCAATCCTCGAACACATCTATGATTATCCGGATGCTGGAGAAGTCCCATCCCGAAATTTCGATATCCTTAGAGATACACAGTCATCTTTAAAGCACAAAATAGTATCGATTGATGCCGCAGATGGCTTCGTCATTATCAAAAGCACACAAGAACCAGTCAGCAGTCTCAGGGATGATAGAATTCCCTCAATTGCGATACCAGAAGGCCTGACCAAGGTAGTGAAAAATAAAGAACAACCAAAAGGACCTCCCCCCTCCAACCCGCCAAAATTTGTTTGGACTGTCGACGAATACAAACGGGGTGAGGATCTTGCCATAATATGTACGGATAAACATGAAAGCAGCACAGGCAATCTGGTCAGTAGAAAATTTGAATATTTTGGTGATCCGGTGAATAAATTGAGGGTGATGGAAGCCGATGTTGTAAAACACTATCTCTATGGCGACTTTCCTCGTACCGTTAGTTCATCATTTATCAACAGCCGGGGAGAGCAGATATTCGTTAATCATACGCTAACCGGCTTTAACAAAGACGAACCGGTAAGTGGCAGAATAACCACAACCACGTCTCGATGGGCAACAACCCTGCAAGAGCTGATCGATAATTGGCTCAGGAACACTAAGGAAGGAATGGAACTTGATGATTGTGCATTCAAAGAGTTGTTACCTGATAACCATCACTCCCCGGAAGTGTTGTTGGTTACCATCCCCAACTTTGGAACCGAGGTTAGAGCCAACCTGGAGTGGTGGAAAGATGTCTCTATTCCCACTGCCAACGGAAAAAAGAAGGATTACGAAGTCATTGGCGTGGCCACTATTGAAACAGGCCATTTTGTGGGCTGGCGTGTAGAAGGCAACGTCCTTCATTATGCTGACTCCATGGGAAACATGGAAGGCACTGAGACCATTCCCTTAGTCGTCAAAATGCCGCTGACCGGGGCTGAAGAAACTGAAGAAACGTTACAAGCCGCTAATAATGACAGTGAAAGTCAATTCGATGCCTATTGCTCGGCAAGCCGAAGGGTCGCCAATCTGGGGAAATCAGCAGCACTGGTCATTCTGAAACAAAAGCCTGAGTCATATGGTTAGCTACTTATTGCCTCCTCCCCCGGTTTTCCCTACAATATGCGCCCTTTATGATTGGCTTGAAGCCGATCATGGATTGGCTGACGGATGATGAAAAAGGAACTTTCCTCGCTCAAATCTGTCTCGACTCTTCTGGGTTTCAGTCATACGTCCTGCGCGTCTGGCAAGTGAACACAGAAAACCAGTTGCCGGAAACAACTATAGGAAACCCTATTCCATGGTAACCATTCGTCTTGCACGTGGCGGCTCTAAAAAGCGTCCATTTTACCACCTGACCGTGGCTGACAGCCGTAACGCTAACGGCGGTCGTTTCATTGAGCGTGTAGGCTTCTTCAACCCTGGCGCTCGTGGCCAGGAAGAGCGCCTGCGTATTGATAACGAGCGTGTAGAATTCTGGCTGGGCCAGGGTGCTACTGCATCTGACCGCGTTGCCCAGCTTCTGAAAGAAGCCAAAAAGGCTGCGTGAGGTTAACAACCCAGTGACAACGGCAGTAGAGGGCGCTGTGAAGCGCATTGCGTTAGGCCATATTTCCTCCGTATTCGGGGTCAAAGGCTGGCTGAAGATTCACTCCAACACCAGCCCGATGGAAAACATCCTCAACTACCCACGCTGGATTCTTGACCCTGCTGGCCAAAAGAGCGGTGATATTAAAACCGTTGAAATCGATCAGGCCCGGCCACACGGGAAAGGTCTGATTGCCCATATCGTCGGTTGTGACGATCGTGAGCTGGCCCGCAGTTACTGCGGTTACCAGATTACCATCAGCGCCGATGATCTGCCCGAACCGGAAGATGACGAGATTTACTGGCATCAACTGGAATCACTGGATGTTTTCTCCCGCAACGCTGAGGGAGACAATGTTCTGCTGGGCAAAGTCAGCCACCTGATGGAGACAGGTGCCAACGACGTACTGGTCATTCGCCCCACAAAAGGCAGCATTGACCGTCGAGAGCGTCTGGTACCCTGGCTTACCGGATCGGTGGTGCTAGACGTCAATCCTGAGAAAGGATTTATCCGGGTAGATTGGGACCCGGAGTTTTAACTGGCCATGACGACTCAACACTCACCCCTTGATGAGCCAGCCGGAGAAATACTGGCTGAAACTCATCAGGAGGCAGACAAGAGCGCCATGGACATCGGAATGTGGTTCGGTGTCGTCAGCCTCTTCCCGGAGATGTTCCGGGCCATAACCGGGCACGGTATTACCGGCCGCGCGGTTAAGGAACGGCTGATTGAGGTACAGACCTGGAATCCCAGGGACTTTACCCATGACCGGCACCGAACTGTGGATGACCGACCTTATGGCGGTGGTCCCGGCATGTTGATGAAAATTCAACCTCTGCGTGACGCCATCCATGCAGCCCGCAAAGCTGCAGGAACCGAGGCCAAAGTGATTTACCTCTCTCCCCAGGGTCGCATGCTCGACCAGAAAGGAGTGGAGGAGCTTGCCCAAAGCAAGAAACTGATCCTGGTCGCGGGGCGATATGAAGGTATTGACGAGCGGGTAATCCAGACCGAAATCGATGAAGAATGGTCTATTGGTGATTACGTGTTAAGTGGTGGCGAACTCGCTGCCATGACTCTGATTGATGCAGTATCACGCTTTGTACCGGGCACCCTGGGTCATAAGGATTCCGCTCAGGAAGATTCATTTGCTGATGGTCTTCTTGACTGCCCGCACTATACCCGTCCTGAGCTTTTTGAAGGACAGGAAGTGCCGCAAGTACTGTTATCAGGCAACCATGCACTGATTGAGCGCTGGCGACTGAAACAGTCTCTGGGCAGAACCTGGCTGAGACGGCCTGACCTGTTGGAGAACCTTCAGCAAACCAGGTCACTGACCAGCGAGGAAGAAAGGTTGTTGTCGGAGTTTATTGCTGAACACTCAGCCAAGAGCCACGACAGTGCCTGAGAGTTTGACTCTCAAGCCAACCAGATTGTGCTATCGGCTTGTTTCGGAGTGAAACACAGCTTGAGCGGGACAGAATTGACTAACCAGGAGCAATTATCAATGAGCAAAAACAAAATCATTGCGCAGCTTGAAGCTGAACAAATGAACAAAGAGATCCCTGCTTTTAGCCAGGGTGACACTGTCGTCGTACAGGTTAAGGTAAAAGAAGGCAACCGTGAGCGTCTGCAGGCGTTCGAAGGTGTTGTCATCGGTAAGCGTAACCGTGGCCTGAACTCTGCTTTCACCGTTCGTAAAATCTCCAGCGGTGTTGGCGTTGAGCGTACCTTCCAGACTTACTCTCCGCTGATCGCTTCTGTGACTGTGAAGCGTCGTGGTGACGTTCGTCAGGCTAAACTGTACTACCTCCGCGAGCTGAGCGGTAAAGCTGCTCGTATCAAGGAAAAGCTCAACTAAGATTCAGTTTAATTTTCCGGCAACTGATTTTCACACGAGTTTCTCAGAAGAGCGGATTGGTGAAACACCTGATCCAGAAAAAGCGGCGAAAGCCGCTTTTTTTTATCTGAACAAATCATGATTTTCACTGTCTTAATAAGTTAAGAAGCAGTTATAAAGGCAGTCATATTTATGCCGGATATTATCCAACCCTGCCATTCCAGCTTTGCCATAAGAACAGCACCACTCAGTGACAATAACACTGCAGATAGCAGCAGTGCCACCCACTTCCGGGAGTCACACCTGCCCTCCACCAGAACGACAGTTACCAGCGACATTGTCGATTTGAACTCCACCAGAATCAGTCACAGGCACGTTTCGACTAATACCGCCACAACCCACTCACCACTCCCGTCAACGGCAACTCAGGATATGGCAACACTACCTGAAGGGCCTGACTTTCTTCTGCGCTTTCCCGAAGAACACCTTTTCCTGCTCTTTGCCGATCCGGATGACATTATTTCCAGTCGTTCCCCACAGGAATATGAAGATAACGAGCCAGGATGCACAGCAGCATGGTGCCGCTGTATGAGCCAGGTGTTAGAGTGGATTCAGCATGACCCTGAGGATGCCCCCCTGATTTCCCGACAACGCTATATGCAGATCAACGCCTTACTGACCGAAGGCGTGCAAAATATGCTTGCCAGCCATATCCCCGGAACCGTACGAAAAAGGCATGTGGGTTACCCCTCCAGTGAACATACCCAAAAAGGCTTCGTCCAGGCACTGCTGTACAAGCAACGACTAGAAGAAAGCTATGAGCTTTGCCGTGGCACCCATGGTGCGACCATTGCCACTTCTCCGAAAGGCAGCATAATTTCTGATACCAGACTGATTGCAAATTATACCGACCTTAAAGGTATCAACATTTCTTTCAGGGCATTAGGACCTAATGGTCCAACATCAGAAACAAACGGAGTTGATAAAATTTTGTTCAAATACCAACTCATGGCCCTTCTTGAGAAAGAAATAATCACGCCGCTGAATACACAACTGGAATCACTACAGCACAAGAAAATCAACAAGCCTGAACTGCTGGTAAAACTGATTAGAACACTTGCCAAATACTGGCCCAGACTTGAGCAGCTACATGCATCTATGGATGGCACCTGCAGAACAAATTATATGTTAATGCAATATATTTTTATGAAATTTGGTTTCCCTCCGCCGGTATTAATGGATCCAAACTCAATTGACCTGGTTCATACTTCTCTTTGTAAAAGAATCATAGGCATTGGCTTAAAAAATTCAATTGGACTCATGAATAAAAAAGATCAGGTATCAGAAACAGAAGCAATTATCCATCGATACACAAAACAATACCTGAAAAATTCGTTTTGCCTTATCCGCTCATCGCAAAAATACGAAAAATACCTGATTCCAGATGCATTGAATTTTAACGATCATTACAAAACCCAAATGAAGTATCTTACCAGAGAGTTCATTGAGGTACTGGCTCCATACAGAGCCAACACGCAAACGGGTACAAGACCACTGAAGACACCTTTACGCAGCCGGAAAAAATCATGACTTGCTAGAACATCATTAAGCCCACTGCAAAAAGCTTATTGCACCACTGAATCAATCAGCTCCGCCGGACCAATCACAATGACCAGCCTTCCCCCGGGAAACAAATGGAACCGTAGTACAGATGCCAAATCCCCGGATTTGCTTAATGAATAAAAAAAAGAACGACAGTATTGGAACTATTGATCAATTTTACGATCTTAATAAAGGTAAAATTATCAAAGCTCGTTAAAGTTTCAGTTATTGCCCGGCATTTCAGGTTCTCTTACGGCTTATACCAAAAAGCAGTACCATAGTAATGCATTATCAGGAAGTTCAAAGGTTAACGACAAAACCGCAACAGGCTTTGAAAACACTTAATTAAAAAAAGGTCCTGATAAATGTTCTATCTTGGCGTACTGTTTACTGCTGTTGCAGATACTATTTCTTCAGTTATTCCAACTGATCCTCAGAATCAAACTCACGGCGCAGCCACTGGTGACACCCCGCAGCTTCCCGGTGACTTCGATCATCGCGAGGTGTGCCGGATGTCATCTGCTACCACATCCATCTGCAATACTCCGCCAGATTCACCATTGCTTCCACGACAGAGCCTCGGGCAAAGAACCATGTGGCCGCTCCATGTTGATAACACGATCACTGACATACCCTCCAGTGAAGAAAACGGACATGATACTGCTGCAAGTGGTTCAGCTGAAGTTGCTGTTGTCATAGATGAAGTTGATACTGCCATAGATACTGCTCAATTACCCGAAGAAACTCCTGAAGCTGTTGGCCAGGATTCTTCAGAATTGCACGAAGAAACTCCTGAAACTGTTGACCAGGATTCTACTGAATTGCCCGAAGAAACTCCTGAAGCTGTTGGCCAGGATTCTACTGAATTGCCCGAAGAAACTCCTGAAACTGTTGACCAGGATTCTACTGAATTGCCCGAAGAAACTCCTGAAGCTGTTGGCCAGGATTCTACTGAATTGCCCGAAGAAGCTGCTGCCAAAGATACTTCTGAACCACCCAGAGAAACTACTGAAACTGCTGTTATAGATGATACTAATGAACCACCTGTATCAAATTTAGATATTACTGCCCTCTTTGGCACAAACCATGAAGATACTGGTGCAATATCGAGTAATGGCAGCCTGGTCCGTTATGACACAGACACTGATATAGCAACATTTCCATCAAATCCATATCATTTACCCTCAGCTCCACCTCCTTTACCTTCAGCTCCACCACCCGATTATGAGGAGCTATACCCTTGGAGAGAATTACATCGGGCAGCGGACAATATTGACCCATCAGAAGCAAACGAGATTAACAAAAATCCCATCCCGGACGACCTTGAAGGGACATGTGCATTGCCACCAGTTACTGAGAAGCCAATAAGTCCGGAAGAATTCAATGACACCTACTATGAAGCCTTAGCGACTGGTAACTTACATACTATAGAGCACCTGAGGCGAGATTATCCCCAGCGCATGATTGACCCTTTGCAATATCCGGAAACACGGAAATATTTATATCATCCCCTGCATATAGCTGCCGCAAAAAATCAGATGGCATCGTTAGAATTTCTTTGCCAGCATCCGTTTATTGATATAAATGCCCTGTCACCTGAGAAGAATACTGCTCTCCACTTAGCTATCGATCACAATAACGTGGCAGTCGTAAAATTTCTCTGTCTACGCCATGATATTGATGTAAATCTGAAGAATAAATGCGGCTTCACCCCTATTATGTTAGCCTGTTCAAAAAACGCAGACGGTCAGATAATAGATGCATTATTGGATAGTCAACCGGTTCTGGACGAGGAAAAACAAATCGAAACTGCACTTTCCTTCAGCGTTAAAAACAACAATCTGGAAACCACTAAAAAATTATTAAAATCTGGTGCACAGGTTAACAAGAAACATGAAGATGGAAAAGACAGCATATTTTATATTTCCTTCGATAAAGCCTCTGACGAAATCAGTAAATTGCTACTGGATAATCTGCGGGACGTAAATCAATCAATATCTAACTGTAATGCTCGGGTATTGCATCTGGCTAGTTTACAAGGCAAAACTGATATTGTTATTTATCTGATTAAGACTCTTAATGCTTCTAAATTTGTAACCAATAAATATAAATCCATGGCAGTCCATTATGCAGCGTATGGAAATAATGCAACAACATTTCGCACATTGATTGACCTTGGATGCACCCTGGATGAAGCAAGAGGAAGAATAGAAGAAGACTTTTGGCCTAAGGTAAAACGCAAGTATTCGCGTGGGTATGACATAGACTATCGCAAGAAATATAAAGTAAACGGAAGAAAGTTATTTGAAAAGGGTGGCACACCTTCGGAATTTTTTAAAGGTGATATCGAGCAGATGAAAACTCACGAGACTAAACATGAACGTACAAAAAAATCAATTAATATAGAAAAAGAAAAAGATAGAAACCAAATGCTACGTATGCAGGAAATTCTTAAAGCACAAGAAGCACTGGAGAAGAAAGAAAAAGACCGAACAGAAAGATTAAAACGTTTGGAACATCAAATTAAAAGGTCTGTAGAACAAAATAAAAAAACAACTGACACTGCTGCCACAGGCGTTACATTAAGTACACCATCGACACCTGAACAGCCTGCTCCAGACTCAGATCTCTCCGCCCTTACTTACACGCACCAAAGCGGATACGAAGCAATGCAGAATGAGTGGACCCGTTATGATGTAAATGACTGCAGGCATCCACCAGTGACACCGTTTACCAACATGGACGACGTGCGCGGGGCATCAGCAATGCCAGCCATGATGGAGAAGCAATTAGACGATAACAAATTCCAAAAAATGTACCTTAATGCAATCCAGGCAGGTGATATAGACACTTTAAGGTACCTGAAACAAGCTCGACCCAATTTAATGATAGATTCTCTGGAAGATCCAAAGGATCCAAACGCATTGGTTCATCCCTTACATCTGGCTGCCTTAAATAAGCAGTGGGCAGCGTTAGAATTTCTTTGTAAGCTGGATGGAATTAATATCAATACTCGCATGAGTAATGGGCAGACAGTTCTTAATCTGGCAGTCCGCGAGAAAATGGAGGAGACTATACTTTTTCTCTGTCAGCAACCACGCATTAATGTCAATTTATCAGATTATGCCACCAGACATACCCCTATTATTTCTGCCTGTGAGTTAAATTTGAGTGATAAGGTTATAGAGGCATTATTAGCGCATAGACCGAGTCTGGAGCCGAATAATAACCAAAAAACTGCACTTGGATTCAGTGTTAAAAACCGTAATATTACCGTTACTGAAAAGTTATTAGAGGCTGGGGCTAACGTTGGCAAGGTTGAAGAAGATGGGAAAGACTCAGTGTTCTATATCGCTTTCCAGGATGACAACGAAGAGATGAGTGAATTATTATTGAATTATTTACCCGACATCGATAAAGCAATAACTGAACATCATGCTCGCGTGCTTCATATAGCCTCTCATTTAGGCAAACCCACACTTGTTAAGCAATTGGTAGAGGTTTATGAAGCAAACAGATTTATAGAGAATAAAGATAAAGCCATGCCTGTTCATTATGCGGCACATAATGATCATTCAGAAACACTGCGTGTATTACTCGAACTAGGATGCTCATTGAACGAGCGTAAGGGAAAAATAGAAGATGATTTCTGGCGAATGAAAGACGATGGATTCTATGATTATTGGAATCAATGCCAATCCCGAAGTGTAGATTTAAAAAGTTACAATAAAGAAAATGCAGGTAATTTATACTACCATGGTGGTACACCTTCAGAGTTTTATGGAAAGTTAGATATAAAGCAGTTAGAAAATTTGGAAAAATCTATAGGAAAAGACATAAATGTAGAAAAAAACAAGGACGAAGCAAGAATGAAGGAAAGACAAAAACAGCTTAAGCAAAATAGGGAAGAAAAACAAAAACAGGAAAAAAACAGACAAAAACGGGAAAGAAATAAGCAAAAAAAACTAAAACAGGAAGAAAAAAAAGGAAATAAACAACTAGCAAAAATGAGAAGAGAACTGGAAAAACTGGATTTAGAAGGAAATAGACTGAAGGATAAAGAAGAAAAACTGCAGACAAAAATGAAAAGCCCAGAGGGGGGAAAAAAGGAAAACATATTTAACATTTGGAAAAAGAAGTGAGTACCTATTAAAAATTGCGTATTTTAGCAATGTAAAACTCATTGCTCAGCTACTATGAAAGCAGCAAAGGTGTGCACTAGTACATTATTTCGATGAGTTTGATGTGTACCAATCTCCGTTCACCCTGAGCGGAGTCGAAGGGTGATTGGCACAGTCTTCAGGGTATGTTGTTTACGCCCTTCGACTCCGCTCAGGACGAACGGAGCCTGGGAGTCATTGATAGAAGGAACCCATCAATCATATTGAAACGATGTACCAGAATCTGATAAAGCAAATTTGAAAAAGCTACCCCTCAGCCTTTCTTCAGAGAAATGATATGATCTAAATTATCATGTAATATCAGATCTATTGATTGATAAAATTTTATTCAAACACCAACTTCCCGCCCTCCTTGAGTAAGAAAAAATTACCCTGCTGAATACACAACTGAAATCAATATAAATTTGAACACCAAAAATAAACTGAAGCATCCGAAAATTCTAGCATAGCTCCGGGCCAACTTGCATTTAACCTTTACGATTTTGAAAACCATAATCAAGTGACTGATGCAGCCAAAGCAGGCAGCATTTGAACTATTGATTAGTTTTACGGTCTGAACAAAAGTATTAATTAACAAAGTTCGTTAACGTTCAGTTTTTGTACGGCATTTCAGATTCTCTTATGGCTTATCCCAAAAGTAGTACCATAGTGATTCGCTATCAGGAAATTCAAAAGCCAACAACGAAACCGAAGCAGGCTTTGGAAATACCCAATTAAATATAAGGCATGTACCATGTACTACTCCGTTGGCAATCCGGTTACTACTGTTACAGATACAGTTTCCTTTGCTACTTCAACTAACCCTCAGAATCAAATACCAGGCACAACCACTAATAATGGTGCTCCTGGGAATTCAGGTGACTTCGATAACCGCCACATTTACGAGAGTTCATCTGCTAACTCATTCTTTGCCAATCTGCCAGATTCACAATCGCCCACTCCTCAGGCGATGAGCCTCGGGCAAAGAACCATGTTGCCGCATCCTGTTGATAGCACGATGACTGTCCCGCCCTGTGGGCAAGAAACCGGGCATGATACTGCTAATGAATTTCTACTACCGACAGATCCACCACCAGCCTATCCCGACAGTTCTGACCATTTATATTTCAATCTGCCAACCTATGATCAGCTGTTCCCCTTGTTACCAGGTTATGAGCCGGCCATGCCCCGGCCAGAAGAAGACGAGATTAACGAAAATCCCTTCCCGGACGACCTTGAAGGGGCGTGCGCATTGCCACCTGTAACTGCCAAGCCATTAAATCAGGATGAATTCAATAATATATACTTTCATGCCTGTCTGAGTGATGATGTAGAGACAATTTCACAACTGTACCAGGCTGATCCCAAGTCAATGAATAATTTTCTGACGCATCCGGACAACCCAACAATATCAGTTCATCCCCTGCATCTGGCTGCCGAACGTAATCAGCGGAGAGTGTTAAGATTTCTTTGCCAAAATCCATATATTGATATAAATGCTTGCGGGCCTGAAAAAAATACCGCTCTCCACTTTGCCATCAGAAATCACCAGGGGGCGGCCGTACACTATCTCTGTCAACAACCGAACATTGATGTAAATGTGGAAAACAGCCTCGGTTGCACACCTATTATTTTAGCCTGTGAAAAAAACTCAGACAATCGTATTATACAAACATTATTGAATAAAAAACCGTACCTGGGCCCAAACAAAAACGGTGAAACTGCACTTTCCCATAGCGTTAAAAACAATAATCTGAAAACTACTGAAATATTAATATATAACGAGGCACCTGTTGACACGATGCATAGTGACGGAAAAGACAGCGTATTTTACATTTCTTTCACAAATGCCTCCGATCAGATTAGTAAATTGTTATTGAGTCATTTGACAGACATAAATCAAAAAATATCCGAAGCCGGGGCTCGTGTGCTGCATCTTGCTGCTTTAACAGGCAAAGATGACATCATTACTTACCTGATAGATAGGCGCAAAGCGTCGAAATCCTTGACCAATAAATATAACTCCATGGCAGTTCATTATGCAGCGCATGACAATAACGCAACAACATTGCGTAGATTAATCGATCATGGATGCACCCTGTTTGCAGGAAAAGGAAGAATAGAAAAAGACTTCTGGAAAAAGAAAATAATTAATGGTCGTCATACACAAAAAATAGACTTTACCAGGACAAATAAATCAAACGGAAAAGAATTATTTTATCAGGGTGGCACACCTTTGGAAATTTATGAAGGTGATGAAGTACAGATGATGAACTATGAGAAGGAACACGGTATTAAAAACAATGATGACAAGAAAGAAGAAAAAGATACAAAACAAATAACAATATTCCAGAAATTAGCAAAAAAACTACAAATACTGCATATAGAAAAACCTGAAAAAACGACCGGCGCTGTTGCTTCCACAGACACTACACCAGGTGCGCTACCAGCACCTGAACAGCCTATACCGGGCTCGGACCACTCTGCCTTTGCCAACACACATGCAAGTGGTGATGAAACAAACAGGAATCCCGAAAATATCGATCCGGACGACGTCTGCGGGGCATCAGCATTGACACCTGCAAGTGGTTATGAAGCAGACAGGAATCCCGAAAATATCGATCCGGACGACGTCTGCGGAGCATCAGCACTGCCAACTATAATGCAGGCACCACTTAGCCGGGACGATTTCAATGTAACGTACTATAATGCGTGCGTGGCAGGTGATTTAGACACTATCATGCGCCTGAAACAAACTCCCCCCCAATTAATGCCCCAATTAATGATTGACTCTCTGAGAGATCCAAATGATCCAGAAGTGTTACTTCATCCCTTGCCTCTGGCTGCCTTAAATAGTCAGTGGGCAGTGCTAGAATTTCTTAGTAAGCTGGACGGTATTAATATAAACGCTCGCATGAGAGATGGTAATACCGCTCTTAGCCTCGCTGTTCGCATGAACAACCAGGACGCCATACTTTTTCTCTGCCAGCAGCCTGGCATTGATGTCAATGTGTCGGATTCCGAACGTAATACCCCTATTACTTCTGCATGTGAGTTAAATTTGAACGATCAGGTTATAGATGCATTATTAGCGAATCTGAACCTGGGCCAGATTAGATACGCACAAACTGCTCTTTATTTCAGTGTTAAAAACAATAATCTCAATACTACTGAAAAATTATTGAATGCAGGAGCCGTCGCCGACAGGTGTTGTGAAAAAGCAACAAATTCCCTGCTTTACTTTTCTTTCACACATGCCAACGATGATATCAGTAAATTGTTATTGAAAAATATGCCCAACATAAATAAAGCAATATCTGTTAATGGTACCCGCGCGCTTCATTTGATATGTTACCTGGGCAAACATACACTTATCTCGTACCTGATAGATGATCTTGGCGCATCAAAATTTATAGAGAATAAAATGCATTCCAAGCCTGTCCATTATGCAGCACATAAAAACAATAAAGAAGCACTGATTGAATTAATCAAACATGGATGCACCTTGAAGGAAGGTCGGGGAAAAATAGAAGATGAGTTCTGGCCACAGACTGTTCCAGAAGCCTTCGCCGGGGGTTGTCGCATACCTCCAGTTATAAATTTTGAAAAATACAATAAATCAAATGGGTATAGTTTATACAGCCGTGGTGGTAAACCTTCAGAATTTTACGGGAAAGGTATTCATGATTTAGAAGATCTTGAGGCATCGCTGAATATAAACATAAAGGAAGAAAAGAAGAAGGATCACAAAAGTATGGAAGAAAAAAAGCATAATATAAAACAGGAAAAATACCCGTGAAGCTTACCAACGGGACCTGCTGTATTCTTTGAGTGGCCGCAGGAGCACACTCAAAACGTTGGCAAGCTAATACTCTCAGCCAGCGAGGAGGACTTTCGCCGATTCCTTATTAACCCTAAAGTCAATTTGATAAGATACAATCCCTCTTTATTGGGACTGAATCGTTACATTAGATAATCAAGAGTAAAGAATAAATGATACCACAATATCACCCCATTTTATTCCAGAGTCCATTATTGTCAGAAAGCACTGAAAACCCGGATGAGAAAACAACTGATTACATTGCTTTCCCTGATGGAAATTTTAGAACGCTGGCAGAAATTAAAATGGATCAACCTGTCAGCTACATCAAAATGAAAACCCAGTTTCTGACTGACATTGGCAAGCTGAAGACTTTGACACAGCGTTTAATCAGCAATGAATTTAATAATCAAATTGATACCTTTTACACAAAGATTTCAGATGATCTGAAATATGATGATAAAAAACCTCACAGCCTGATATCATTCAAGGATACTCGTTATTATCTCCATAGAATCATTAATCGAACTGAGCGGTTTCTTGAGCTGGAAGCGAAAAATCCTGATGATGCTGATAAATGGTCTTTAAATAGAGACAGTTTTTGCACTTTGTTTCATGAGATTCTTTCAGGGATAGACAATTGTCTTGGGGGCAATGGTACCCGCCTTCAAAGTGGATTTACCAGCATCGAGAACTCCCGCGACCCACAAAAGGTGCTGTTGCAGATTCGACACGGGTTACTGGATTATGGCGTTAAATTATTTCTGATAAAAGAGCGTGCCAGTGATAAGGATGAATTTGGATTAGGGAATGAAGTACACACGCACAGTGAACTTTACAATTTAGTCTGTGAACAGTTTGGTTTGGAACCCCTTAAAGATTTTGGTCACAATGTAAATCTCAATAATAATACAGGAATGATTGATCGACTTGAACTTATCCTGCCATCCCTGATGCCGGAGTTCGAAATACTTAATAAACTGACAGATGTATTTTACCAGGACTTAGTATCCTCTTTAAAAAAGCGAAATAAAGAACACTGGCTGACCCGTCCTGTTTTTTCCTCAGAATTGGAGGATGAAATCACTGATGGAATTAAAGTGGATTTTATAACCCCAATAAATCTTCGGTTCAAAACCAATGATAAAAACAGGCTTGGCCTATGCACAATCATCAAACCCTGCGATGATGGGAGCTATGAATTTTCAAAGAGTCGGGAGCGATTTCAGGTATGGTTAATCGATAATTATTTGAATCATACTCCTGCCGCGAACGTACTCACTATGGTTGGCGAGAAAAATAACGCACACTCTTCCCGGTTTTTTTCGAAGAAAGATAAAGATAAAGATAAAGATAAAGCACCACTTTTCTACATTGGCTCGAAGGATAATCTTTATTTCTGGGTCTTTAAATCAGAAACTCCTCTTATGCAGGATGCCAACTGCAACCTGGAATGGGATAACCATCAAACATTGACACTGAGTCATTTAAAAACAGTTGATTTTAATAACTTACCTAATGAAGTACGTTTCAATCTTTTTCAATATGCTTTGCACAACTCTAATAAACCAAGTGACTTTTTTGAGTTTTTCCTTGATAAAACTGCATCTGAAAAATGGGACGAAATGGTTAAATCTGACCCTCAAATAAAGGAGATTATGTTAGAGAAAACTATTAATACCCTGAACGATGATGCAGCAGGGTCAACCGGATTTTTACCGCATCTGCCTGCGGGATCTCTTAAAGGGCATGCCAGTAATTTCTTCAACAACTTATTACACCGGGCATTTAAACTGAAACAGGCTGGTATCATTGACTTTTTACTAAAACATAGTCTGCACAAGTGTTCAACCAGGTTTATCAAAGCTGAATTCCAGAAAGTCTTGTTTTCAACATTACAGTTTGACTCAGAAAAATTTACAATGCTCTGCAAACACCCTGTTGTTGACTTCACCTCAAAAAATGAACAAGATCAAACGCTATTAATGATAGCTGCAAAATATGGCAAAACAGAGCACCTGAAACTATTTCTGGCAAAGAAAGGAATTAAAGTGAATTTGCAGGACAAGAGTGGCTTTACCGCACTCTCTCTGGCTGCAGCATATGGGCAAATCGAGTGTCTGATGGCACTTCTGACACGTGATGATATCAAACTGAATATAGAGACCAATGACGGTTGGACCGCAGTAAAGCTCGCTGCAAGATACGGGCAAACTGATTGTCTGAAGGTGCTTCTGAAACAGCAAAAAATTAATGTAGACCTGCGTATCAAGAATAGCTGGACGCCATTAATGGCGGCAGCAAGAGGCGGTCATGGGGACTGTGTAAAGGCATTGCTTGACCATGATGCGTCGTCGATCAATGAACAAAACAAGGAAGGCTATACGGCGTTAATGCTGGCGGTAATTGAAGGGGATGAACGTTGTGTCTCGTTATTATTTCAAAAATCCGATAGTGGCATCAATACAACCAATAAAAACGATAACACTGCATGGATTCATCTGCGTAATATTTTTGGGTTAACGCTGGCAATGCTGGCCGCAAAATATGGCAATATTTATTGCCTGAAAGCAATTCTGGAGAAAAAAATCATTGACGTGGACGAGGTAGAAAATAACGGCCAAACTGCACTCATGCTGGCTGCGGCATTTGGGCAAACGGAGTGCCTGGAACTACTTCTGGCACAGGAAGGAATTGACGTTAACAACCAGGAAAACAACCTCAAGACTGCTCTCATTCTGGCTGCAGATCATGGGCGAACGAAGTGCCTGGAACTGCTTCTGGCACACCAAAAAATTGATGTGAATTGTCGGGGCAAATATAGAGTTACTGCACTCATGCTGGCTGCACAACTCGGGCATACGGACAGCCTGACAGAACTTTTGAAACATAAAGACATCAAACTGAATGCGCGGGACAATAGAGGTTGGAGCGCATTAATGTACGCAGCAAGAAACGGGAAAACGGACTGTTTGTTGGCACTTTTGGAAAAACAGGGAATTGACGCAAACCTGCCTGACATTGATGGCTGGACGCCATTAATGTCGGCAGCAAGAAACGGTCATGGGGACTGTGTTGAGGCGTTGCTTGCACATGACCCTTCGTCGCTCAATGCACGAAAAAAAGATGGCGCTACGGCTTTGATTCTGGCAGCAAATGGAGGGGATGAACGTTGTGCCTCGTTATTACTCAAACAACCGAATATAGACATTAACACCACAGATAATTACGGTAAAACCGCATGGCAGTATGCGCAGTCCTGTAATGTAGCACAGTGTCAACCATGGCAACAATTTCAACAGATCCTGGATGCAGTAATCAGTGGTAATTTGACATCTCTGACTGAACTGCTGAATGTTGCCGGAGTATTGATCCATGTTCGTAATAAACAAGGGTTAACACTGGCAATGATGGCCGCAAAAAATGGCCAGATTGATTGCCTCAAAGCAATTCTGGCGATGAACGTCATCAACGTGAACGAGAGGGATAATACAGGCACAACTGCACTCATGCATGCTGCAGAATATGGGCAAACGAATTGTCTGGAAGAGCTTCTGAAAGAGGAAAAAATTGATCCGAATGCCCAGTCCAATGCCGGTTGGACCGCATTAATGCACGCAGCAAGAAACGGGAAAACGGACTGTTTGCTGGCGCTTTTGAAAAAACAGGGAATTGACGCAAACCTGCCAGACATTGATGGCTGGACGCCATTAATGTCGGCAGCAAGATACGGTCATGGGGACTGTGTTGAGGCATTGCTTGTACATGACCCTTCGTCGATCAATACACAAAAGAATCACGGCTACACGGCTTTGATGCTGGCAGTATTTGCAGGCGAATCAGGTTGTATCAGGTGTTTACTTTCACACCCTGACATCAAAATTGATAGTAAAGTACTGGATCTGGCTAAACAGAAAAATGATTCGGAAAGTTATCAGCTAATGGTTAATCATAAGCCTGAATCCAGTTGAGTCTGTCTAAGTAGCTGGCCATATGGAATCATATATTTCTGACTACTTGGGCAGGTGCTATGCGAGGCACAACGGAGGGAGCATAGCCGTAGCTATGTGACCGGAGTTGTAACGAAGCAGAGTGCCTGAATAAGGAGTCAGAAATATATGATTTCATATGGTTAGCTACTTATCACCAGCAGTCAGAAGATTTT
>NZ_PJPV01000109.1 GCF_002864045.1 Endozoicomonas acroporae | reverse complement strand
GCGAAACTGGTGGACAACGGGCAGGAGCGAACACCAGGGTTCAACAAGGCCGTGGCCGCGCTGTTGCCCCACGTGATTACACAGAAAGTTCAATTTAATGCCCATGATATTGCCAGCCTGCTTTGGACCATGGCGAAACTGGTGGACAACGGGCAGGAACAAACACCAGGGCTTAAAAAGACTGTGGCCGCGCTGTTGCCCCAAGTGAGCACGCAGAAAAACCAATTTAATGCCCAGGGAATCGCCAATGTGCTGTGGGCCATGGCGAAACTGATGGACAACGTGCAGGAGCAAACACCAGGGCTCATAAAGGCCGTGACTGCGCTGTTGCCCCAAGTGAACGTACTGACAGCTAACTTTAACTCCCAGGAAATCACCAACCTGCTATGGGCCATGGCGAAACTGGTGGACTACGGGCAGGAGCGGACACCCGAGCTACATGGGGCCGTGGCTGCGCTGTTACCCCGCGTGAACGCACAGAAAGCTAACTTTAAACCAAAGGAAATCGCCAACCTGCTGTGGGCCATGGCGAAACTGGTGGACTACGGGCAGGAGCAGACACCAGAGTTCAAAGAGACCGTGGCCGCGCTGTTGCCCCACGTGAACGCACAGAAGGACCAATTTAAAGCTCAGGGCAATGTCAACCTGCTGTGGGCCATGGCGAAACTGGTGGACAACGGACTGGAGCGAACACAAGGTCTCATGGAGACCGTGGCCGAACTGTTACCCCACGCGAACAAACAGAAAGACCAATTTATTCCTCAGCATATTGCCAACCTGCTGTGGGCCATGGCAAAACTGGTGGACAACGGGCAGGAGTGGACACCAGAGCTCAAAGAGGCCGTGGCCGCGCTGTTGCACCACATGACCACACAGAAAAACCAGTTTAATACCCAGGATGTCGCCAACCTGCTTTGGGCCATGGCAAAACTGGTGGACAACGGAGAGTGGTTGCCAGAGCTTAAAGAAGCTATGTTCGTAGTGTTGCCCCACGTGACCCCACAGAAACACCAATTTAATCCTCAGCATATCGCCAACATTCTGTGGGCCATGGCGAAACTGGGTGAACTCGTTGAGCTACACGTGGTTACCTCTACGTTCGAATCGCTGGTCTGCCGAATCAGTGACAACCTTCAGCTCTCTCAGCAAGATATATTTATGTCTCTCTGGGGCGTAATGGTATGCTGTGCCAGATTGTCTCTAGACTCCAATGCTAATAAAAATAACATGCTTGAAAAGCACATGGTTGACCTGTTTACTCGCCTGGAAAATACATCCCCGGACAATGAAAAGGATCAACGCATCATAGCCATGGCCGCCAGTTGGCTTGGGAGAGCGAGTCCGATCATCCCCCATTACCGGACAACCATTTCAAAACATCAAGCCGACTTCCGCGATCAACTCCAATCATGCATGCCCTCTTTGAAGATTGAAGAAGAAAAGTGTCTGAAATCATTGCCTCCCGTTGACCTGCTACTGCCAGATCACAACATGGTTATTGAAATTCAGGGACCGTATCATTACCTGAGTAATGATTTTAAAATCAGGAATGGTTCGACTCTGCTTAAAATTGCACTGCTGAAAAAATCAGGATTTGAGGTCATTGAAATCCCGGTTAACCAGCTCAGTAGCCAGAATTCAATAAAACTATGCATTAATCAAATAAAGGCCAGGGTTGGCATCCCGCCACAGAATCATGGCTGTGAATCACTTAACACCGGATGGTCAGATGGGGCAAACGTTGCTGCCGATAAAGGGTGGCAATCCTCAGATCACTGTTACTTAAACGCCGAAGAAAATTCAGAAAAGCCAACAGACAAACCAAAAAACAGAAAAAGGAAAAGAAGAAAAAGGCAATAACCGCTTCCCTTTCATCATGACTCCAGAACCGTGTTCACATTCCAGCAAAATGAACTTCTGAACAGCACAGCAGTCAGCCTTTTATATTTTCATGAATTGATGAAATATAATTATGCATAGACCCTCTACTGGCATCAGTGGTCAATACGCAAGACCAGGTAATGATTACAACCAACCGGAAAACCGTGCCGCTTCTTCAAGGCCCGGGCGATATAGACATGCCACAGTCAGACAATGGGATAATCCTTCCCGCACAACCCCTGGACGTGATGAATTTTATAATTCTTCTGGCGCATGTCCTTCTCATTATCTGCTGTGCCGCTCAGTAAACCCTGCTCAAGATTTCAATGCCCTCATTCAACAGGAAGTAATGGATGGTCTGGTGAGTAAATCGAATCGTTTCGGTCATCACTATGATGGGAGAAATCACGGGAAATATGCCAGTTCAATTAAAAAATACTCGTTATCAGCTAAAAGACCGTTAAACCGGGCTGAACAAAGCCAGCTGATTCATTTGCTGCAAAATTTTACCGCAACACGGAGTTGGAATTGGCGAAGCCTGACGACAACACTTCATTCATTTACTTCAGCGGGTGTTTTTACCCCTCATCAACCCATGGATGAGCGGGTCAGGCTGACTCAAGCTGCCTTATTATCAACGGTACTTGATGCAATAATATTCAAGTGCAGCAAAAAACCTCAAGCCAGGGATATTAAAGCCCAGGAAATCACCAACATGCTCTGGGCCATGGCAAAACTGGTGGCCAATGGGCAGGAGCTAACACCAGAACTCAAAGAGGCCGTGGTTGCGCTGTTGCCCCACTTACACGCAGAGAAAGCTCACTTTATACCACAGGAAATCACCAACCTGCTGTGGGCCATGGCAAAACTGGTGGGCAGCGGGCAACAGTGGACGCCAGAGTTCAACGGGGCCGTGGCCGTGCTGTTGCCCCATGTGAACGCACAGAAAGCTAACTTTAAACCACAGGAAATCGCCAACCTGGTGTGGGCTATGGTGAAACTGCTGGACAACAAGCCAGAGCAGACACCAGGGCTCAAAGAGGCCGTGGCCGTGCTGTTGTCCCACGGGAACTTGCAGAAAGCTAACTTTAAACCACAGGAAATCGTCAACCTGCTCTGGGCCACAGCGAAACTGGTGGACAACGGGGAGTGGAAACCAGAGCTTAAAGAAGCGGTGGCCGCGCTGTTGCCCCACGTGAAAGCACAGAAAGACCAATTTCTTCCTCAGGCAATCGCCAACCTGCTGTGGGCCACAGCGAAACTGGTGGACAACGGACAGAGGCAGGCACCAGAGCTCAAAGAGGCTGTGGCTGTGCTGTTACCCCACGTGAACGCACAGAAAGCGAACTTTAAACCACAGGAAATAACCAACCTGCTGTGGGCCATGGCGAAACTGGTAAACAACGGACAGGAACGGACACCCGAGCTCAACGAGGCCGTGACCGTGCTGTTGTCCCATGTGAACATACAGAAAGCTCACTTTAAACCACAGGAAATCGCTAACCTGCTCTGGGCCATGGCGAAACTGGTGGACAACGGGCAGCAGCAGACAGCAGAGTTCAAAGAGGCAGTGGCCGCGCTGTTGCCCCATGTAATCGGACAGAAAGCTGACTTTAAACCACTGGAAATCGCCAACCTGTTGTGGGCCATGGCGAAACTGGGGGGCAACAGCCAGGAACAGACACCGGGGCTCAACGAGGCTGTGACCGCGCTGTTGCCCCACGTGAAAGCACAGAAAAACCAATTTAATGCCCAGAGTATCGCCAACCTGCTGTGGGCCATGGCGAAAATGACGGACAACGGGCAGGAGCAGACACCAGAGTTCAAAGAGACTCTGGTCGCACTGTTGCCCCACGTGCTGGCACAGAAAGCTAACTTTAAACCAGTGGAAGTCTGCAACCTGCTGTGGGCCAAGGCAAAACTGGTGGACAACGGGCAGGAGCAGACATCAACGTTCAAAGAGGCCGTGGCCGCCCTGTTACCCCACGTGAAAGCACAGAAAAGGCAATTTTTTCCTCAGCAAATCGCTATCCTGCTGTGGGCCATGGCAAAACTGGTGAACAACGGGCAGAAGCAGACACCAGCGTTCAAAGAGGCCGTGGTTGCGCTGTTGCCCCTCGTGAACGCACAGAAAGACCAATTTAATGCCCAGCATATTGCCAACCTGTTGTGGGCCATCGCGATACTGGTGGACAACGGGCAGGAGTGGACACCGGAGTTCGAACAGGCCGTTGCCGCACTGTTGCCCCACGTGAACACACAGAAAGGCCAGTTTAGTACCCAGGGTATCACCAACCTGCTGTGGGCCATGGTGAAACTGATGGACAGCGGGCAGGAGCAGACACCAGAGATGAAAGAGGCCGTGGCCGCGCTGTTACCCCATGTGAACGCACAGAAAGACCAATTTAATGCCCAGGGTATCGCCAACCTGTTGTGGGCCATGGCGAGCCTGGGTGAGTTCGTTGAGCTGAACGTGGTTACATTTATGTTCGAATCGCTTGTCTACCGAATCGGTGACAACCCTCAGTTTTCTCAACAAGAGATATTGATGTCTCTCTGGGGAGTAATGGTGTGCTGTGCCAGGTTGTCTCTAGACTCCAATACCAATAAAAATAACGTGCTTGAAAAACACATGGATGAACTTTTTACTCGCCTGAAAAATACATCCCCAGACAATGAAGAGGATCAACACATCATTGCCATGGCCGCAAGCTGGCTTGGCAGAGCCTGTCCGGTCGTCCCCCATTACCGGACAAATATTTCAAAACCTCAAGCCGACTTTCGCGATCAACTCCAATCATGCATGCCATCTTTGAAGATTGAAGAGGAAAAGAGCCTGAACTCATTATCGCCGGTTGACCTGCTACTGCCTGATCACAACATTGTTATTGAAATTCAGGGACCGACTCATTACGTGAGTAGTGATTTCAAAACCAGAAAGGGTTCGACTCTGCTGAAAATCGCACTGCTGAAAAAATCAGGATTTGAGGTCATTGAAGTCCCGGTTTACACGCTTTGGAAACGGGATTTAATAAAACCGTGTATTGATCAAATAAAGGCCAGGGTCAACATCTCGTTACAGGGGTAAGTAGTTGGCCAAATGAAATCGTTACTTAACCGTCAAAGAACATTCAGAAGAGCAAACAGACACACCAGAATACAGGCAGTAACTGTTTGTCTCGCTCCGGATGATTTGTAAGTAGATGGATTGAACTAATGACCAGTACTTCGATCTTAATAAGTAAGCTAATACCGGCTCAAGCTGAATAAAATGTTTGATCTTATTGATGACTCATCTATCAGGAGAAATGTCATGATTAGAAGTATGGACACTGCCAATTTACAGGCTCCGACGACACAACAGGGATTTACCAGTGAAACTCTCCCTGACCAACCTGATCATGTCGGGCAAAAACTTAACATCGCCCCACAATTGACAACCGACGGCGATGGAATTCAGGAACAACAGGCCACCAGTCTTTCCAGCCGAACCATTACTGGTTTAAACCCTCATTATGCGTCGTCACCTGAAACTTACTGGGAAGCAGCCCACATGGATAATACTCCCCGGCGCTATTGCTGTGCGAGCTATGCCAATGTATCGGGTACGGCTGAACCAAAAACTGTCCAGATTGGCAACCAGCAACTGATGACACTGGATGCTTCGCAAGCATTTGTTGATTGGGCTCTAGAGGAATACAAAAACCATATAGAATTCCATAACTTCAGCTTCCTGGTTGATTTTTTAAGCAAAAACAGCGAAATCGAATACATTGTTGATATTGGCTGTGGTTTCGGAGCAATATCCCTGTTAATGCAAAACTATCTCAATGAGCTGTACCCCCAGATCAAAGTAGTTCCTGTAGATATCAAAAATGCTTACGCTAATTGCGATGGAACTTTTTGTGACGATCCACAGCCCATCAACATAATTCCGGCTCAGGAAATTGCTGGCGCTAATCCTGCAACCACTTTATTTACCGCGATACACGCTTTTACCGGCTTGCCTTCGGAAAAAAGGCAACTTTGCAAAGAGATTGCCCTGGGGCAAACTGAGTTTTATCTCACCACACTCATAAAAAACAATCCTGGTTGTTTTGTCCTGATCACCGAAGACCCGTACGCATCCTCACCCCAGCAATATATTCCCCCGGAACTGGTGTACACCAAACATTACCACGCGCTCGCGCAGAGCTGTACGCTGGAGGAGCTTGAGACACAACCTCTTTGCCAGGCAAAAGCCGCAGAAATGAACGCAGAAAACGCTGATATCTACCGGTTAAACCAGTTGCTGGCAAAACTTCCTGCGCAGCAGGATGATTATCTGTCTTTGACCTCCATAAATACAGAATATCGTCAACAGGAAATTGGTTTAGTACCTTGGCAATACACGCCGGATTATATCTTCAATTGTTCTCTTAAAAGCATGACACTGGACGAGAGGATTAAATCCTACGATAGCATCAAATCTGAGGTCAAAAAATATAACCTGGAGTTACGTTGCTGGCATGTTTATCGCCAGGATATCAATGCCTCAGAAGCTTCCCGGTGAATCTGGACAGCCACCAAAGTAACTGTTTGGTGATCCCATCCAATGTTCGCGATTACCAGGGGCTGCGGCCATATTGAACTTAAGTACAGGTGCTTGTAGCCCTTGGTAATCAAGGGTCAATAAGGTTTCAGCGAACAGTTACCCACCAAAACACACTCGGCTGATGGTCGGACTGCATTACTCAAACACGCTTTTATAGATATTTCAGCAAAATGAACTTCTGAACAGAACAGCAGTCTGTTTTTATATTTTCATGAATTGATGAAATATAGGTATGCATAGACCCCCTGCTGGCATCAGTGGTCAATACGCAAGACCAGGTAATGATTACAACCAACCGGAAAACCGTGCCGCTTCTTCAAGGCATGGGCGATATAGACATGCTACGGTCAGACAACGGGATAACCCCTCCCGCACAGCACCGGGTCGCAATGAATTTTACCATTCTTCTGGCACACACTCTTCTCAACATCTACTGCGCCGTTCAGTAAACACTGCTCATAATTTTAATGCCCTCATCAAACAGGAAATAATGGACGGTCTGGTGAGTAAATCGAATCGTTTCGGCCATCGCTATGATGGCAGACATCACGGGCAATATGCCAGTTCAATTAAAAGATACTCGTTAGCTGCTAAAAGACCGTTAAATCGGACTGAACAAAGCCAGCTGATACATTTCCTCCAAAATTTTACCGCAACAAGGAGTTGGAATTGGCGAAGCCTGACGACAACACTTCATTCATTTACTTCAGCGGGTGTTTTTACCCCTCATCAACCCATGGATGAGCGTGTCAAGCTTACTCAAGCTGCCTTATTATCAACGGTACTTGATGCAATAGTATTCAAGTGTAACCAAAAACCTCAAGCCACGGATATTGATGCCCAGGAAATCGCCAACCTGCTGTGGGCCATGGCAAAAATGGTGGGCAACGGGCAGGAGCGGACACCAGAACTCAAAGAGGCCGTAGTCGCGCTGTTGCCCCGGGTAAACGCAGAGAAAGCTAACTTTAAGCCACAGGAAATCGCCAATCTACTGTGGGCCATGGGGAAACTGGTGGGCAACGGGCACGAGCGGACACCAGAACTCAAAGAAGCCGTAGCCGCGCTGTTGCCCCGCGTAAACGCAGAGAAAGCTAACTTTAAACCACAGGAAATCGCCAACTTGCTGTGGGCCATGGCGAAGCTGCTGGACAACGGACAGGAGCGGACACCAAGGCTCAAAGAGGCCGTTGCTGCGCTGTTGTCCCACGCGAAAGTACAGAAAGCTAACTTTAAACCACAGGAAATCGCCATCCTGCTGTGGACCATGGCGAAACTCGTGGATAACCGGGAATGGACACCAGAGCTTAAAGAAGCTTTGGCCGCGCTGCTGCCCTACGTGAAAGCACAGAAAGACCAATTTATTCCTCAGGGTATCACCAACCTGCTTTGGGCCATGGCAAAACTGGCAGACAGCGGGCATAAGCAAACACCGGGGCTCAACGAGGCCGTGGCCGCCCTGTTGCCCCTTGTGAACGCACAGAGAGACCGATTTAATGCCCAGGGAATCGCCAACCTGCTGTGGGCCATGGCGAAACTGGCGGATAACGGGCAGAAGCAGACACCAGAGCTCAAAGAAGCTGTGGCTATGCTATTGCCCCACGTAAACGAACAGAAAGCTGACTTTAACCCACAGGAAATCGCCAACCTGCTGTGGGCCATGGCGAAACTGGTGGACAACGGGCAGGAGCAGACACCAGAACTAAAAGAGGCTATGGCCACGCTGTTGCCCCGGGTAAACACAGAGAAAGCCAGCTTTACCCCCCAGGAAATAGCCAACCTGCTGTGGGCCATGGCGAAACTGGTGGACAGCGGACAGAACCGGACACCAAAACTGAACGAGGCCCTGGCCGCACTGTTGCCCCACGTGAATGCCAAGAAAAACCAGTTTAATGCCCAAGGTATCGCCAACCTGCTCTGGGCCATGGCGAAACTGGTGGACGACGGGTTGGAGCAGACACCAGAGTTCAAAGATGCTTTGGCCGCGCTGTTGCCCCACGTAATTGCACAGAAAGCTAACGTTAATCCACAAGAAATCAGCAACCTGCTGTGGGCCATGGCAAAACTGGCGGACAATGGGCTGGAGCGGACACCAGGTCTCAAGAGGGCCATAGCTGCGCTGTTGCCCCACGTGACCACACAGAAAGACCAGTTTATTCCTCAGCATATCACCAACCTGCTGTGGGCCATGGCGAAACTGGTGGACAACGGGCACGAGCAAACGCCAGCACTTAACGAGGCCGTGGCCACACTGTTGCCCTGCGTGAATGCACAGAAAGACCAACTTATTCCTCAGCAGGTCGCTAACTTGCTGTGGGCTATGGCGAAACTGGTGGACAACGGGCACGAGCAAACGCCAGCACTTAACGAGGCCGTGGCCACCTTGTTGCCCCATGTGAACGCACTGAAATACCAATTTATCCCTCAGCATATCGCCAACCTGCTGTGGGCCATGGCGAAACTGGTGGACAACAGGAATGAGCAGACACCCGGGCTCAACGAGGCCGCGGTCGCACTGTTGCCCCACCTGGACGCACAAAAAGACCAATTTATTCCTCAGCATATCGCTAACCTGCTGTGGGCCACAGCGAAGCTGGGTGAAATTGTTGAGTTGAACGTGCTTACCTCTATGTTCGAATCGTTTATCTACCGAATCAGTGAAAATCCTCAGTTCTCTCAGCAAGCGATAATGATGTCTCTTTGGGGAGTCATGGTATGCTGTGCCCGGTTGTCTCTGGTCTCCAGTGTCAATAAAAATAAAGAACTTGAGAAGCACATGGATGTCCTGTTTACGCGCCTGGAGAATACCTCCACAGCCAATATGGAGGAAAAATCCATCCTTGCCATGGCCGCAAGTTGGCTTGGGAGAGCGTGTCCGGTTGTTCCCCATTACCAGACAACCATTTCAAAACCTCAAGCGGACTTCCGCGATCAACTCCAATCATGCATGCCATCTTTGAAGATTGAAGAGGAAAAGAGTCTGAACTCATTGCCTCCGGTTGACCTGCTACTGCCAGATCACAACATCGTTATTGAAATTCAGGGACCGACTCATTATGTGAGTGGTGATTTCAAAACCAGGAAGGGTTCGACTCTGCTGAAAATCGCACTGCTGAAAAAATCAGGATTTGAGGTCATTGAAGTCCCGGTTTACACGCTTTGTAACCGGGATTTAATAAAACCGTGTATTGATCAAATAAAGACCAGGGTCAACATCTCGTTACAGAGGTAAGTAGTTGACCAGATGAAATCCCTACTTAACCGTCAAAGAACATTCAGCAGAGCAAACAGACAAACCAGAATACAGGTAGTAACTGTTTGCCTAGCTTCGGATGATTTGCAAGTAGATGGATTTCCCCAAAAGCTTACTTTTAGAGATATTTCAGCAAAATGAACTTCTGAACAGAACAGCAGTCTGCTTTTTATATTTTCATGAATTAATGAAATGTAATTATGGATAGCCCCCCTGCTGGCATCAGTGGTCAATACACAAGACCAGGCAATGATTACAACCAACCGGAAAACCGTGCCGCTTCTTCAAGGCGTGGGCGATATAGACATGCCACAGTCAGACAATGGGATAAGCCCTCCCGCACTGCACCGGGTCGCAATGAATTTTACCATTCTTCTGGCACACACTCTTCTCAACATCTACTGCGCCGTTCAGTAAACCCTGCTCAGAATTTTAATGCCCTCATCAAACAGGAAATAATGGCTGGTCTGCTGAGTAAATCGGATCGTTTCGGTGATCGCTATAATGGGAGACCTCACAGCCAATATGCCAATTCAATTAAAAAATACACGTCAGCTTCTAAAAGGCCGTTAAATCGGGCTGAACAAAGCCAGTTAATAAATTTTCTGCAAACATTTACCGCAACACGACGTTGGCATTGGCGAAGTCTGACGACCACACTTCATTCATTGACTTCAGCGGGTGTATTTACCCCTCATAGCCCCCTGGATAAGCGTGTTCAGCTCACTCAAGCGGCGTTATTGTCCACTCTGATGGATGCAATAATATTCAAGTGCAACCAAAAACCCGCAGTCAGGGATATAGATGCCCAGGGAATTGCCAACCTGTTGTGGGCCATGGCGAAACTGGTGGACAACGGGCAGGAGCGGACACCAGAGTTCAAACAGGCCGTGGCCGCACTGTTACCCCATGTAATCGCACAGAGAGATCAATTTAATGCCCAGGGTATCGCCAACCTGCTGTGGGCCATGGCGAAACTGGTTGACAACAGGCATGAGCGGACACCAGAGATCAAAGCGACCATGGCCGCGTTGTTGCCTACCGTGAACACACAGAAAGCGAACTTCAATCCACAGGAAATCGCCAACCTGCTGTGGGCCATGGCGAAACTGTTGGACAACGGGCAGAAACGGACCCCCGAGTTCAAACGGACCCTGGCCGCGTTGTTGCCCCACGTGAACACACATAAAGCTGACTTCAAACCACAGGAAATCGCCAACCTGCTGTGGGCCATGGCGAAACTGGTGGACAACGGGCAGGAGCGAACACCCGGGTTCAATCAGGCCGTGGCCGCGCTGTTGCCTCACGTGAACCCACAGAAAGGCCAATTTGATCCTCAGCATATCGCCAGCCTGCTGTGGGCCATGGCGAAACTGGTGGATAACGGGCATGAACAGACACCGGGGCTTAAAAAGGCTGTGGCCGCGCTGTTGCCCCATGTGAACGCACATAAAAACCAATTTAATGACCAGGGAATCGTCAACTTGCTGTGGGCCGTGGCGAAACTGGTGGAGAAAGGGCAGGAGCAGACACCGGGGCTTAAAAAAACTGTGGCCGCGCTGCTACCCCGCGTGAACGCAAAGAAAGACCAATTTATACCTCAACATATGACCATCCTGTTGTGGGCTATAGCGAAACTGGTAGACCAAGTGCAGGAGCAGATGCCAGAGTTCAACAAGACTGTGGTCGGTCTGCTGCCTTACGTGAACGCAAGGAAAGACCAATTTATACCTCAGCAAATCGTCAACCTGCTGTGGGCCATGGCGAAACTGGTGGACAACGGGCAGGAGCAGACACCGGGGCTTAAAAAAGCTGTGGCCGCGCTGTTGCCCAACGTGAACGCACAGACAGACCAATTTAATGCCCAGGGGATCACCAACCTGCTGTGGGCCACGGCAAAACTGGTGGACAACGGGCAGGAGCAGACACCAGAACTCAACCAGGCCGTGGCCGCGCTGTTGCCCTGCGTGAAAGTACAGAAAGACCAGTTTATACCTCAGCAAACCGCCAACCTGCTGTGGGCCATGGCGAAACTGGCGGACAACGGGCATGAGCAGACACCAGAGTTCAACGAAACCCTGGCTGCGCTGTTGACCTGCGTGATCGTACAAAAAGCTAACTTTAAATCACAGGGTATCGCCAACCTGCTCTGGGCCATGGCGAAACTGGTGGACAGCGGACAAGACCGGACACCAAAGCTGAAAGAGGCCGTGGCTGCGCTATTGCTCCCCGTTAACGCACTGAAAGACCAATTTATTCCTCAACATATCGCCAACCTGCTGTGGGCCATGGCGAAACTGGTGGACAACGGGCAGGAGCAGACACCGGGGCTCAAAAAGACCGTGGCCGCACTGTTGCTCCTCGTAAACTCACAGAAAGCCAACTTTAACCCGCAGGGTATCACCAACCTGCTGTGGGCCATGGCGAAACTGGCGGACAAAGGCCAGAAGCGGACACCAGAGTTCAACGAGGCCGTGGCCGCGCTGTTGCCCCGGGTGAACACACAGAAAACTGACTTTAAACCACAGGAAATCGCCAACCTGTTGTGGGTCATGGCAAAACTGATGGACAGCGGACAGAGGCGGACACCAGAGTTCTACGAGGCTGTGGCCACGTTATTACCCCATGTGAGCGCTCAGAAAGCTAACTTCAAACCACAGGAAATTGCCAACCTGCTGTGGGCCATGGCGAAACTGGTAGACAACGGTCACGAGCGGACACCAGCGCTCAACGGGGCCATTGCCACACTATTGCCGCAGGTGAACGCCCATAAAGACCAATTTATTCCTCAGGGTATCGTCAACCTGCTGTGGGCCATGGCGAAACTGGTGGACAACGGGCAGGAACAGACATCAGGGCTCAAAGAAGCGGTAGCCGCGCTATTGCCCCACGTAAACACACAGCAGGCTAACTTTAAACCACAAGGTATCGCCAACCTGCTGATGGCCATGGCGAAACTGGGTAATCTCGTTGAGCTGAACGTGGTTACCTCTACGTTCGAACTGCTTGTCCACCGAATCAGTGACAACCCTCAGTTCTCGCTACAAGAGATATCGATGTCTCTCTGGGGAGTAATGGTCTGCTGTGCCCGGTTGTATCTGACCTCCAATACCTATAAAAATAACGTGCTTGAACAGCACATGGATCACCTGTTTACTCGCCTGGAAAATACACCCACTGACAATGAAGAGGATCTATCCATCATTGCCATGGCCGCAAGTTGGCTTGGGAGAGCGTGTCCGGTCATCCCTCATTACCAGACCACCAGGTCAAAACCTCAAACCGACTTCCGCGATCAACTCCAATCATGCATTCCCTCTTTGAAGATTGAAGAAGAAAAGAGTCTGAACTCATTACCACCGGTTGACCTGATACTGCCGGATCACAACATCGTTATTGAAGTTCAGGGACCGTTTCATTACGTGAATGATGAATTCAAAACCAGAAACAGTACGACTCTGCTTAAAATCGCACTGTTGCAAAAAGCAGGATTTGAGGTTATTGAAATCCCGGCTAACACGCTTTGGAACCCGGATTTAATGAAACCATACATTCATCAAATAAAAACCAGGGTAGACATCCTGGGACAGGGCTCTGTATCACTTAACAGCGAGGGAGACAGATGCGGTGAACATGACTGCCGATAAAAGATGGCAACTCTCAGATCACAGTTATTTAACTGCCAGAGAATATTTAGAAGAGCAAACAGACAAACCAAAATACAGGTTATAACTGTTTTTCTCGCTCCAGATGATTTGCAAGTAGATAGGTTCCCCTCTCGTTTACGTTCGTAGACCATTTCAACAAAATGAACTTCTGAACAGAATAGCAGTCTGATGCTTATATTTTCATGAATCAATGAAATATAATATGGATAGAAGCTCTGCTGGTATCAGTGGTAAATACGCAAGATCAGCTAATGATTATAACCGCCCGGATGACCAGGCGGCTTCTTCAAGGCGTGGGCGATATAAACATTCTACAGTCAGACCGTGGGATAACCCCCGCCCCACTACCCCGGGGAATAATAAATTTTACCGTCCTTCTGGCGCACGCTCTTCTCAATATCTACAGAGCCGTTCAGTCAACCCAGCTCAAGATTTTAATGCCCTTATCAAACAGGAAATAATGGCTGGTCTGTTGAGTAAATCGGCTCGCTTCGGCCATCGCTATGATGGGAGAAATCATTGTCACTATGCCATTTCAGTTAAAAAATACACGTCAGCTGCTAAAAGACCGTTAAAGCGATCGGAACAAAGCCAGCTGATGCGTTTTCTGCAAAATTTTACCGTAACGCGCAGCTGGAATTGGCTAAGCCTGACGATAACAATTCATTCATTTACTTCAGCGGGTGTTTTTACCCCTCATAAACCCATGAATGAGCATGTTCAGCTCACTCAAACGGCCTTATTGTCCTCACTACTGGATGCAATAATATTCAAGTGCAATCAAATGCCTCAAGCCAGGGACATTGATGCCCGTGGTATCGCCAACCTGTTGTGGGCCATGGCGAAACTGGTGGACAACGGGCAGGCGTGGATACCAGTGTTCAACGAGGCCGTAGCCACACTGCTTCCCTGCGTGAGCGCACAGAAAGACCAATTTATTCCTCAGCATATCGCCAACCTGCTCTGGGCCATGGCAAAACTGGTGGACAACGGGCTGGAGCAGACACCAGAGTTCAAAGCGGCCCTGGCTTCGCTGTTGCCCCGATTGCACGCACAGAAAAACCAATTTACTGCCCAGAATATTGCTAACACTCTGTGGGCCATGGCGAAACTGGTGGACAACGGACTGGAGCGGATACCAGAGCTCAACAAGACCCTGGCCGCTCTGCTGCCCTGCGTGAACGCTCAGAAAAACCAATTTATTCCTCAGCATATCGCCAACCTGCTGTGGGCCATGGCAAAACTGGTGGACAACAAGCAGGGGCTGACACCAGAGTTCAAAGAGGCCGTGGTTACGCTGTTGCCCCATGTAAATGCACAGAAAGCCAACTTTAAACGACAGGAAATCGCCAATCTACTGTGGGCCATGGCAAAACTGGTGGACAACGGGCTGGAGCAAACACCAGAGCTCAAAGAGGCCGTGACCGCGGTGTTGTCTCAGGTGAACGCACAGAAAGCTAACTTTAACCCGCAGGAAATTACCAACCTGCTGTGGGCCATGGCGAAACTGGTGGACAACGGGCAGGAACGGACACCTCGACTGAAAGAGGCCATAACCGCGCTGTTGCCCCAAGTGAACAGACACAAAGACCAATTTGTTCCGCGGGTAGTCGCCAACTTGCTCTGGGCCATGGCGAAACTGGTGGACAACAGCCAGGAGCAGACACCAGCTTTCAACAGGGCCGTGACCGCGCTGTTGCCCTGTGTGAACACGCAGAAAGGCCAATTTAATCCGCAGGATATCGCCAACCTAATGTGGGCCATGGCGAAACTGGTGGAGAAAAGGCAGGAGCATATACCGGGGCTGAAAGAGGCCCTGGTCGCCCTGTTGCCCTGCGTAAACGCACAGAAAACTAACTTTAAACCACAGGGTATCGCCAACCTGCTGTGGGCCATGGCGAAACTGGTGGACAACGTGCAAGAGCAGGTACCAGGGCTCAAAGAGGCTGTAGCCACGATATTGCCACATGTGAACGCACAGAAAACAAACCTTACCCCACAGGAAATCGCCAACCTGCTGTGGGCCATGGCGAAACTGGTGGACAACGGACAGGAGCGAACACAAGGGCTTAAAGAAGCCGTGACCACTCTGCTGCCTCATTTGAACGCACAGAAAGACCAATTTAATGCGCAGGGCATCGTCAATCTGCTGTGGGCCGTGGCGAAACTGGTTGAGAATGGACAGGAGCGGACACCCGAACTCAACGAGGGTGTGGCCGCGCTGTTTCCCCGCGTGAACGCACTGAAAGACCAATTTATTCCTCAGCATACCGCCAACCTGCTTTGGGCCATGGCAAAACTGGTGGACAACGGACAAGAGCAGACACCAGAGTTCAAAGAGGCAGTGGTTGCACTGTTGCTCCACGTAAATGCACAGAAAGCTAACTTTAAACCACAGGAAATCACCAACCTGCTGTGGGCCATGGTAAAACTGGTGGATAACGGGCAGGAGTGGACACCAGAGTTCAAAGAAGCTGTGGCCGCGATGCTGCCCCGGGTAAACACCCAGACAGCTAACTTTAAACCACCGGAAATTGCCATCCTGGTGTGTGTCATAGCGAAACTGGTGGACAGTGGGCAAGTGTGGATACCAGAGCTCAGCGAGTCCCTGGCGGCGCTGCTGCCCCACGTGAACGCACAGAAAGAGCAATTTAATGCCCAGAGTATCACCAACCTGCTGTGGGCCATGGCGAAACTGGTGGATAACAGGCAGGAGCAGACGCCAGATATTATAGAGACCGTGGCCGCACTGTTGCCCAGCGCGATTGCACAGAAAGCTAACTTTAAACCACTGGAAATCGCCAATCTGCTGTGGGCCTTGGCGAAACTGGGTGAACTGATTAACCTGAACACAGTTACCTCTATGTTTGAATCGCTGTTCTACCGAATCAGCGACAACCCTCAACTCTCTCAGCGAGCGATATTGATGTCACTCTGGGGAGTCATGGTATGCTGTGCCAGATTGTCTCTGATCTCCACTGCCAATAAAAATAATGTGCTTGAACAGCACATGGATGACCTGTTTACTCGCCTGGAAAATGCCACCCCAGACAATGATGAGGATCTATCCATCATTGCCATGGCGGCAAACTGGCTTGGGAGAGAGTGTCCGGTCGTTCCCCATTACCAGACCACCATGTCAACACCTCAAACCAACTTCTGCGGTCAGCTTCAATCACACATTCCCTCCTTGAAGATCGTACAAGAAAAGAGCCTGAACCTATTACCGCCGGTTGACCTGCTACTGCCAGATCTCAACATGGTTATTGAAGTTCAGGGACCGACTCATTACGTGAATGGTGATTTCACAACCAGGAATGGTTCGACTCTGCTGAAAATCGCACTGCTGCAAAAAGCAGGATTTGAGGTCATTGAAATCCCGGTTAACCAGCTTTGGAACCGGAATTTAATCAAACTATGTATTGATCACATAAAGACCAGGATAGACATTTTCAGTAAAATGAACTTCTGAACAGCACAGCAGTCTGTTTTTTATATTCTCATGAATTAATGAAATATAAATATGCATCAAACTTCTGCTGGTATCAGTGGTAAATACTCAAGACCATGTAATGACAACAACCAACCACATGACCATGCCGTTTCTTCAAGGCTTGGACGATATAAACATGCCACAGTCAGACAGTGGGATAATCCCCCCCGTTCTACCCCGGAGCGTAATGAGTTTTACCATTCTTCTGGCGCATGTTCTTCTCTACAGCGTCGTTCAGTAAACCCTGCGCAAGATTTTAATGCCCTCATTAAACAGGAAATAATGGATGACCTGGTGAGTAAATCGGATTATTTCGGTCATCGCTATAATGGGAGAAATCACGGGCAATATGCCATTTCAATTAAAAAATACACGTCAGCTGCTAAAAGACCGTTAAATCGAGCTGAACTAAGCCAGCTGTTACTCTTGCTGCAAAATTTTACCGTAACGCGAAGCTGGAATTGGCGAAGCCTGACGACAACATTTCATTCGTTTACTTCATCGGGTGTGTTTACCCATCATAAACCCATGGATGAGCGTATTACACTTACTCAGGCTCACTTGCTGTCAACGCTACTTGATGCAATAACATTCAAGTGCAACCAAAAACCTGAAGCCAGGGATATTGATGCCATGGGAATCGCCAACCTGCTATGGGCCATGGCAAAACTGGTGGACAACAGGCAGGCGCAAACAACAGATTTTAACGGGGCCGTAGCCGCGCTGTTGCCCCACGTAAACGCACTGAAAGCTAACTTTAAATCACAGGGTATCGCCAACCTGCTGTGGTCCATGGCGAAACTGGTGGACAACGGACAAGAGCGGATACCAGGACTCAAAGAGGCGGTGATCACGCTGTTGCACCGGGTGAACGCACAGAAAGCTGACTTTAACCTACAGGAAACCACCAACCTGCTGTGGGCCATGGCAAAACTGGTGGACAACGGACAAGAACAAAAACAAGAGCTCAAAGAGGCTGTGACCGTGCTGTTGCCTCTTGTGTACGCACAGAAAGACCAGTTTAATGCCCAGCGCATCGCCAACCTGGTGTGGGCCATGGCGAAACTGGCGGACAACGGCCAGAAGCTGACGCCCGAATTCAATAAAGCTGTGACCACGCTGCTGCTCTACGTGAACACACAGAAAGACCAATTTAATACCCAGGGCATTGCCAACCTGCTCTGGGCGATAGTGAAACTGTTGGACAACGGCCTGAAATGCACACCAGCATTCAAAGAGGCCCTGGCTGTATTGTTGCCCTGCGTGAATGCACAGAAAGCGAACTTTAAACCACAGGGTATCGCCAACCTGCTTTGGGTTATGGCGAAACTGGCGGACATAGGGCAGGAGCCGACACCCCGGCTCAACGAAACCGTGACCGCGTTGTTGCCCTGTGTGAAGGCACAGAAAGCTAACTTTAAACAACAAGGTATCACTAACCTGCTGTGGGCCATGGCGAAACTGACGGACAACGGCCAAAAGCGGACGCCCGAGTTCAATGAAGCAGTAACCACGCTGTTGCCTCAGGTGGACGCACACAAAGACCGATTTATACCTCAGCATATCACCAACCTGCTGTGGGCCCTGGCGAAACTGTTGGACAACGGACCGAAGAAGACAGAAGAGTTCAATGAGGCCGTGGCCACTCTTTTGTCCTGCGTGAACTCACAGAAAGACCAATTTATTCCTCAGCATATCGCCAATTTGATGTGGGCCATGGCGAAACTGGTGGACAACGGACAGGATTGGACGCCAGAGTTCCACAGAGCTGTGGCCGCGCTGTTGCCCCAAGTGATCGCACAGAAAGCTAACTTTAAACCACAGGAAATCGCCAACCTGCTGTGGGCCATAGCGAAACTGGTGGACAACCGTCAGGAGCAGACAGCGCAGTTCAACGAAGCAGTGGCTGTGCTATTGCCCCTCGTGAACGCAATGAAAGCTGACTTTATCGCACAGGAAATCGCCAACCTGCTGTGGGCCACGGCGAAACTGGCGGACAACGGGCAGGAGCAGACAGCCAGGTTGAAAGAGGCCATGACCGCGCTGTTGCCCTTCGTGAATGCACTGAAAGCCGATTTTAATCCACAGGAAATTGCCAATCTGCTGTGGGCCACGGCGAAATCGGGTGAACTCCTTGAGCTGAATATGGTGACTTCTACGTTAGAATCTCTTGTCTACCGAATCAGTGAAAACCCTCAGCTCTCTCAGCAAGACATATTGATGTCTCTATGGGGAGTAATGGTATGGTGTGCCAGGTTGTCCCTGATCTCCAACGCCAATCAAAATAGCGTGATTGAAAAGTACATAGATGACCTGTTTACTCGTCTGGAAAATACCGCCCCAAACAATGAAGATGAACAATCCATCATTGCCCTGGCCGCAAGTTGGCTTGGGAGAGCGTGTCCGATCGTCCCCCATTACCTGCGCACCATGTCACAACCTCAAGCCGAATTCCGCGATCAACTCCAATCATGCATTCCCTCTTTGAAGATTGAAGAAGAAAAGTGTCTGAACTCACTGCCTCCGGTTGACCTGCTACTGCCAGATCTCAACATGGTTATTGAAATTCAGGGACCGTTTCATTACGTGTGTGGTGATTTCAAAACCAGGAATGGTTCGACTCTGCTGAAAATCGCACTGCTGAAAAAAGCAGGATTTGAGGTCATTGAAATCCCTGCTAACAAGGTTTGGGACCAGGATTCAATAAAACCATGTATTGATCAAATAAAGACCAGGGAAGGAGCTTCCAGACTTGAGTCCGTATCCACAGGTGATCCTTTGGCAGATTAAGCAAAATGAACTTCTGAACAGCACCGAAGTCTGCTTTTTATATTCTCATGAATTGATGAAATATAATTATGGATAAAAGCTCTGCTGGTATCAGTGGTCATTACGCAAGATCAGGTAATGGTCACAACCAACAAGATGACCGTGCTGCTTCATCAAGGCGTGGGCGACATAGACATGCCACAGTCAGACAGTTGGATAATACTCAACGCACTACACCGGGGTGTAATCAATTTTACCGATCTACTGCCGTATGCCTTTCTCAACATCTAAAGTGTCGTTCAGTAAACCCGGCCCAGGTTTTTTACGCCCTCATCAACCAGGAAACAATAGATAATCTGGTGCGTCAATCTGAACGTTTTGGTCATCGCTATGATGGGAGGTGTCATGGTCAATATGCCAGTTCAATTAAAAAATACACGTTAACTGCTAAAAGACCATTAAATCGAGCAGAACAAAGCCAGCTGATACGTTTTCTGCAAAATTTTACCGTAAAGCGAAGCTGGAATTGGCGAAGCCTGACGACAACATTTCATTCATTGACTTCAGCTGGTATTTTTACCCCTCATAACCCCATGAATGTGTGTGTTAAGCGTACTCAAACTGCCTTATTATCAACGCTTCTTGATGTATTAATATTCAAGTGCCATCAAAAACCTCAAGCCAGGGATATTGATGCCAGGGGAATCACCAACCTGCTATGGGCCATCGCGAAACTGGTGGACAGCGGGCAGAAGCAGACACCAGAGCTCAAACAGGCCGTGGCCGCGCTGCTGCCCCATCTGAACGTACAGAAAGATCAATTTATTCCTCAGCATATCGCCAACCTGCTGTGGGCCATGGCAAAACTGGTGCACAACGGTCAGGAGCAGACACCAGAAATCAAAAAGGCCGTGGCCACGCTGTTGCCCCATGTGAATGCCCAGAAAGACCAGTTGAGTCCTCAGAATATCACCAACCTGCTGTGGGCCATGGCAAAACTGGTGGACAACGGCCAGGAGTGGACAGCCGAACTCAACGAGGCCGTGGCCGCTCTGCTGCCCTGTATAAACGCACAGCAAGACCATTTCATTCCTCAGCATATCGCCAACCTGCTGTGGGCCATGGCGAAACTGGTGGACAACGGGCAGCAGCAGACACCATGGCTCAAACAGTCTGTGGCCGCACTGTTACCCCACGTAAACGCACAGAAAACTAACTTTAAGCCACAGGAACTCGTCAGCCTGCTGTGGGCCATGACGAAACTGCTGGACAACGGTCAAGAGCAAATACAAGAGCTCAAAGAAGCCGTGGCCGTGCTGTTGTCTCAAGTGAACGCAAAGAAAAGCCAATTTAATGCTCAGGGCATTGCCAACCTGCTGTGGGTCGTGGCGAAACTGGTGGACAACGGGCAGGAATGGACACCCGGGCTGAACGGGGTCGTGAGCGCGCTGTTGCCGCACGTGAACGTACAGAAAGACCAATTTAATCCTCAGCATATCGCCAACCTGCTGTGGGCCATGGCGAAACTGGTGGACAACGGGCAGGAGCCGACACCAGGGCTCAAAGTGGCCGTGGCCATGCTGTTGCCCCTCGTGAACGCACAGAAAGACCAATTTAAGGCCCAGGGCATCACCAACCTGCTGTGGGCCATGGCAAAACTGGTGGACAACGGGCAGGAGCCGACACCAGAACTCAAAAAGGCCGTGGCCGCGCTGTTGCCCCACGTGAACACACAGAACGCTCACTTTAAACCACAGGGTATCGCTAACCTGCTGTGGGCCATGGCGAAACTGGTGGACAGCGGGCAGAAGCAGACACCAGAACTCAAAGAGGCCGTGGCCGCGCTGTTGCCCCACGTGAACGCACAGAAAGACCAATTTATTCCTCAGCAAACTGCCAACCTGCTGTGGGCCATGGCGAAACTGGTGGACAAAGGGCTGGAGAAAACACCAGAGCTCAACGAGGCCGTGGCCGCGCTGTTGCCCCACGTGAACGCACAGAAAGACCAATTTATTCCCCAGCATATCACCAACCTGCTGTGGGCCATGGCAAAACT